>DGNI01000198.1:0-5578 GCA_002388885.1 Parvularculaceae bacterium UBA4496
TGGAAGGCATCATGGAAAGGGCGGCCGAACTTGGCGCGAGCTTTTCCGCCTACACGGTGTTGCGCCTGCCGCTCGAGGTTTCGCCCCTGTTTCAGGAGTGGCTTGAGACGTTTGCGCCGGCGCGCGCCAAACGCATCATGCGGCACATTCGCGACATGAACGGCGGCAAGGATTACGATCCGCACTGGTCGCGCGGACGCGAAATCAAAACGCCCTACGCGCAGCTGATCGGACAGCGCAACGCCCGCGCCCGCGCCAGGCTTGGCTTCAATCGCGAGCGCGCGCCGCTCGATCTTTCCCTCTTCCGCGTGCCGGAAGAGGTTTCGGGGCAGATGGATTTGTTTGGGTGAGGCGAACGAATAAGTTCGCTGGGCTTCTTGCCCAATTTCATGCAATCACACGATAGTCTCGCACGAAGCTGTTTCAGGAAACATGAATGCGCCGCTTGCTTCCTTTTTCGATTCTTCCTGCACGCAATCCTGATGATCCTCATCGCGCCGCCACGCAGCTTGAGCTGTTTTTTGACCTGATCAGCGTCATCGCTATCGCCGCGATTACGGCGGGGCTGCATCACGCCATCAGCGAGGGGCACGGCCTCGATAAACTTCCCGTCTTCATTTTCCTGTTCACCGCGATCTGGTGGGCGTGGATGAATTTCACCTGGTTTGCGTCAGCCTTCGATAATGACGGCCCGACATACCGCCTGCTGGTCATGTTCATCATGGGCGGGGAACTGATTTTTGCGGGCGGCGCCGAGCATATTTTCAAAACGCTCGATCTCGGCTGGGGCGTTCTCGGTTGGACGATTATGCGCCTCGCCATGGCGATGTAGTGGCTGCGTGCAAGCGCCAACCCCGAATACCGCACGACATCGCTGCGTTACGCCATCGGCATTTTATTTGCGCAAGCGTACTGGATCGCGTTTTACTTTTTCGTCAACACGGATAGCGCTTCCCACTTTTTACTTTTCGGCGCGCTGGGCTTCCTGATTGAATTCGCCGTGCCGGTTTTTGCAGAGAAGGCGCGCGCAACACCGTTTCACCGTCATCACATCATCGAACGATACGGCCTGTTGACGATTATTTCCCTCGGCGAAATCATGCTGGCGATCAGCCTCGGCTTCGGCGCGCTTTACGGCGAGCATTTCAGCCTCGCCTCGGCCCTGACGGCGGTATCGGCGCTGCTTCTCGTATTCCTGCTTTTCTGGATTTACTTTTGTGAAAAAGAACACCTGCCCTCAAGCGATTTGAAGGTCGCATTCGTATGGGGCTATGGCCATGTTTTCATATTTGGCGGGATTGCCGCGCTCGGCGCAGGCATCGCTGCGGAACTCGACATCGCGCAACATCACAGCCAGATCACTCAAAACGATGTCGCCTGGTGGGTCGGCGTGCCGCTTGCGATTGTTTTCACCTCCATCTGGGCGACGCGTGACAAATATTTTAATCGCGGACCGCGCGGCTTCGCCCTGCCCGTGATGGCGCTCGCCTCGCTTGCCGCCGCTGCGGCGGGACTTGAAACATGGGCTTTCGCACTCATCGCATTGATTGCGCTTTTATGGCGTGTTCCATTGCGCGAACCCGCAGCAGATTAGCGACGAAATTCAAAGACCTCATGATTTTGCGTGATTGGAAATCAAAACCCGTGCTATAAATCCCTTTTTTGGGAAGGGGCTTTCACCATGGACAGAAGAAGATTTGTCGCGGGCGCGGGCGGTTTGTTGTTTTCAAGCGGCGCCGGGACGTTTGCGCTCGCGAAAAGCGACAAGAAACTCGTGATGCCGAGCGACGCGTGCAGACCGCTGGTGCAGCAAACGCCGGGCCCTTATCTGACGGCGGACAACCCGTTGCGTTCCGACATTCGCGAGGGTTTACAGGGCGCGATATTGCAACTCGACATCAAGGTCATGGAGCCGATTGCGTGCGCGCCGGCGCCGGGCGTCGTCGTCGATATCTGGCAATGTGACGCCATCGGGCGCTATGCCGGTTTCGTGAATGCGAATTTCGACCTGAATTCGCTTCGCATGACGGGGCCGGGCGCCGATTACACCAGCGAATCCTTCCTGCGCGGCCGTCAGGTCACGGACGAAAACGGCGTCGCGCGATTCACAACCATCATTCCGGGCTGGTATGTGCCGCGCCTGCCGCATATTCACGCGCGCGCCGTCATGCCCGATCTCGACTGGACGGCTGTTTCAACGCAGTTTTATTTCCCGCGCGATCTCGAAAACGCGGTATTCGAAACCGCGCCTTACGCATCGCGCGGACCGAACCCCATCGGGCCGGATCGCGACATCGTTCTTAAAGGCGACAGCCATGCGCTGAACGCCCTGACCCTTGACGTCAAAAAGGACGGCGACGGCTACAAGGCGGCGTTCGACCTTTCCATGGGGTAGGACTCGCGGCAGAAGGGCGTTTCCGCAAGGAGCGTTTATGCCCGCAACCGCGCCCACATTCGAAATCGAAAATACATTCTCCGGCATTATCGCGGGAATCGACGAGGCGGGACGCGGACCGTGGGCCGGGCCGGTGGTTGCAGCGGCCGTCATTTTGGACCGCGACAATATTCCGGCGGGGCTCGCCGATTCCAAAACCCTCACGGAAAAACGCCGCGAAACGATTGCCGCCGAAATTCACGCCCTTGCTATTGTCGGCGTCGGCAGCGCCAGCGTCGAAGAAATTGACAAGGTCAATATTTTGCAGGCGACGTTTCTCGCCATGGCGCGCGCTGAAGCGGCGCTGGCGCAGGCGCCCGACATCTGCATCGTCGACGGCTCGCAAAAACCGAAACTAAACGCGCGCACGGAAATGATCGTCAAAGGCGATGCGAAATCGCTTTCCATCGCGGCGGCGTCAATCATTGCAAAGACAACGCGCGACGCCATGATGCGCAACCTCGCGCGCGCGCATCCGCATTATGCGTGGGAGAAAAACAAGGGTTACGGCGCGCCCGCACATCGTGCGGGGCTCGACGCCCACGGCGTCACAGAACATCATCGCAAAAGCTTTGCGCCGATACGGGAATTGCTGGCGCAAACTCAATCGTGCAGCGACGCCGCCTAGCCTTCCAGCAACGCAAGTTTCGCTTTTAATGCAGCATTCTCCGCCGTCAGCGCATCAACTTGCGGCTGGATGGTTGCACGCGCTTCATCTTCGGTAAAACGCGGCGTAATGAATTGCGGACAGTTCCAGTCGAACGCCTCCACGCTAAAGACGAACAGACGCTCAACTTTCCCTTCGTCCTCAACATGAAGGCGCGCGGCAAGCTCAGCGTCATCCGCCGCATCCTTGACCTCTGCGCGCGCGAGAATTTTCAGTCGCGCGCGGTTCGGATAATCCATCAGGAACAGCGATACGCGATTATCAGTCTGCAGATTGCCCGTGGAAACATATTGGCGATTCCCGCGATAGTCGGCCATGCCGAGCGTTTCGGGGCCGAGCACTTTCAGGAACCCGCGCGGCCCGCCGCGATGCTGGATATAGGGCCAGCCGTTCTGATTGGCGCTCGCCATATAAAAACTGTCGCGCGCAGCAATGAACGCCGCTTCGCGTTCACTGAGGCCTTCCGGCGCCGGGCGCGCCGTCATTTTCGCATAGCCGTCACGCGAGCCGCGCCGCATCTGTTCGGCCTTGACTGTTTCCGTAAACATGATGTCGCCGAAATGTTTCATGGCGCAGTTCCTTGATTGTCTCCTTGATCGTCGCCTCCGGTACCTAGTTGCGTCAGTCGCGAGGTCCAATCACAACATCTTGTGGTCCTCGCGAGCAGCGGGAGAGGAATATTAACGAATTGAATCCGTTAACTCTTTTTTCCCTTGGCGACTCTTGACCGCGGAGTCCGGCGGACTCAAAGTGCCGCTCCTTGTTTTGAGAGGGGCGACGAAACATGCCGGCGAAGAAAAACAAAAAAGCCACGGCTAAACCTGCGACCAGCGGCATCGAACATCATCTCGATAAAATCATCGCGGGCGACTGCATCGCGGCGATGAAGAAATTGCCCGATGCGTCGGTCGATCTCGTTTTCGCCGACCCGCCATACAATCTGCAGCTTGGCGGCGACCTGACGCGGCCCGATAATTCCCGCGTCGATGGCGTCGATGACGAATGGGACAAGTTTGAGTCGTTCAAGACGTATGACGAATTCACGCGCGAATGGCTGGCCGAAGCGCGGCGCATCCTGAAACCCCATGGCGCGATCTGGGTGATCGGCTCCTATCACAATATTTTCCGCGTCGGCGCGGCGATGCAGGATGCGGGGCTATGGATTTTGAACGACGTCATCTGGCGCAAGACCAATCCGATGCCGAATTTCCGCGGCACGCGCCTGACCAACGCGCACGAGACCCTCATCTGGGCGGCGCGCGACCAGAAATCGAAATACACATTCAATTACCGTGCGCTCAAAACCGCCAATGACGATCTTCAGATGCGCTCCGACTGGGAATTTCCGATCTGCACCGGCAATGAACGCATCAAGGGCGATGACGGCGCGAAAACCCACCCGACGCAGAAGCCGGAATCGCTGCTCTATCGCATCCTGATCGGGTCGACCAATCCGGGCGACGTGGTGCTCGATCCGTTTTTCGGCTCCGGCACTACCGGCGCGGCGGCGAAATATCTTGGGCGGCGTTTTATCGGCATCGAGCGCGACAAGGCCTATATCGCGGCGGCGAAAAAACGCCTCGCGAAAGTAAAGCCCCTGACAAGCGACGACCTCATCACCCAGCCCTCGCCCAAGGCGGCGGCGCGCGTGCCCTTCGGCCAGGTGATCGAAACCAAACTGATCAAGCCGGGCGCGAAACTTTATTCGCGCAACAAAAACTATTCCGCGAAAGTGCGCGCCGACGGCTCGCTTTACGTCAAAGACGGCGAGACGGAAATTCAGGGCTCGATCCATAAAGTGGGGGCCGCCGTGCAAAAGGCTGAAGCCTGCAACGGCTGGACCTATTGGCATTATGAGGAAAAGACCGGCCTCAAACCCATCGATTTCCTGCGCGATAAAATCCGCAAGAGCATGGCGGGGTAGGCTTCGCACTCTCCGCCGTCATCCCGGCGAAAGCCGGGATCCATTTTCAAATTGCATTTTTTTTCTGGATCCCGGATCGTTGAACGAATTCGTTCAACCCGCAATGACGGCTGGGTTAGTTTGCTGGCGGCTGCTCCGTCCAATAAGACGCATCCCTATTATGCGCCACCGCCGTCAGAGCGATACGCCGCCAATTTGAAAACACCGCAACGCATTCCTATATCCATAAAATAACAGGAGGGCGATGAATGGCGGGCGAGCTTACAATCCCTGAAAGCATACTTTTACTGGCGCTCAACGATGAGACGGGCGAGCGCAAGGGAAATTTTCTTGAATATGCGCTGGCGGGCGCGGCGCTGACCGAGCTGTTGCTGATCGGGCGGGTTGCAGAATCCGGCGAACCGACGAAGCGGCTGGAGATTGCGGACGGGGCGCCAGTGGGCGATCCTTATATCGACGCCTGCCTGGAAACGCTGCAGGAGAAAGGTTCAGGCAAGAAGGCGAAGTCGTACGTTGAGGCCCTTGGCGGAAAACCCGCGCTGTTGCGCATCCT
>DGNI01000198.1:5609-8853 GCA_002388885.1 Parvularculaceae bacterium UBA4496
ACGAAAACGACCTACCCGGAAGCGAACCCCAGCGCCGAGCGCGAACTGAAAGCGCGGCTTGAAGACGCCATGTTCGGCGCCGGCGAGATTGACGTGCGCGACAGCGTCATCATCGCGCTCGCCCATCACACGGATATCCTGAAACACAATTTCGACCGCGAAAAACTGCGCGAGCACAAAGCGCGCATCAAGGATATCGCCGATGGCGGGCTCCTACCCCAGAGCGCGACGATCGAGGCCATCAAGGCGATGCAGGCGGCCGTCGCGATCGCCGCGATCATGCCGGCGGTGATCGTGACGACATAAACTTGCTATTCCACCTTCACCGCCAGCGTGTCGTGATGGCCGGAGAGTAAAGAGCGCAAGTAAAACGAGATATCCGCGCGGTCCTTGAAGCCTGCTTGTTTTGCTGCGGCTTCGGCCTCTTCCGCGCTCGCGCCCGAGGGTTCGGCAAACGCCTGCAGGTTTTCATGAAACCCGATGGTGAAGACATCGACGTCGGAGCCTGCGGCGCGGGTAAAAATCATATTCTGCGTCTGGCCGGTGAGTTCAAGGTATCTGTTTTCCATGCGCCGCTGTTCGGCGAGTTCGCCCGCCTTGCCCGGCGCCGCGTTGAACATTTCGATGTGATAGAATGCATTCGCTTCGTAAGCTTCCGTGATCACCTCAAGCGGCGGGCCGTAGGCGAAGTGATCTTCGGTGAACGCAATCAGATCGGCGCCGCGCGCCAGAAGTTCGGCGTGTTTTGCATATCCCTTTTCGCGCTTTTCCGTGGCTTTTTTGGAATGAAACGCCGTCCAGCTTTCCATTGGCCCGATAGATAGCAGATCCCATTGATCACCCTGCGAATGGCGCATGATCAGCGTTTTGTGGACGCCTGAATCTTCCAGGAAGCCCGATGCGTTGATTTCTTCGATCCATTTCAGCAGGTCTTCAAGTTTTCCGGGCGCCGCGCGCGTTGTCGCAACATGATAAAGGTAACCGCCCTCGCGTTCCTGCGCGGCGGCCGGCGCATTGAAAAGAACCGCTGCAAAGCACGCCAATAGAAATCGTAAAATCATTTCTCGCCTCTCTGTTTTTCAATCGCCAAGTCTAGCGCCTTTTTCATCACGGTGGGAAGTTTTGCATCTGACGGCGCAATCCATTGCTGGTTCGCATTTCTGCGAAAGCCATTGGGCGCGGCGCCGGCATAGACATCGAGCGTCAGGTGAAAATGCGTGAATGTGTGCGTAATTTCCCCGATGCGCTTCCATTTTACTTTAGCCGGCGCGCTTGTAAAAACATCGCCGGGCAAGTCTTTCGCCCAGCCGGTTCCCGGCAAGCCCAGCATGCCGCCGAGCAATCCTTGCTCGGGCCGACGCTCGAACAGCATCTCGCCTTTCGCGTTGGTCAGTGCGAAGACGGCGCCGATGCGATTTCGCTTTACTTTTTTCGGCGCCTTTTTCGGAAAATCTTCCGGCGCGCCCCGGGCGTAGGCTTTGCAGGCGGCCGAGATGGGGCAAAGCAGACACGAAGGATTTTTCGGGCGGCAGATATCGGCGCCGAGATCCATCAGCGCCTGCGCATAATCGCCGGAGCGTTTTGCCGGCCAGATTTCGCTTGCTCGTTTCTTGATTTCCGGCTTGGCGGCAGGCAGCGGTGTTTTAATGGCGAACAATCGCGCGACGACGCGCTCCACATTCCCGTCAACCACCACCGCGCGCCTGTCGAACGCAATCGCGGCAATCGCCGCCGCGGTATAATCGCCGATCCCCGGCAGTTCTTTCAGTTTTTCTTCCGTGTCCGGAAAACCGCCGCGCGCGGCAACATCAACCGCGCATTTATGCAGATTACGCGCGCGCGCGTAATAGCCGAGCCCCGCCCACTGGCCGAGTATGTCATCCAGCGGCGCCGCCGCCATGTCTTCGACGGTGGGCCAGCGTTTCAGAAATTCCGCATAACGCGGCGTGACGGTCGCCACCGTCGTCTGCTGCAGCATNNTGATTTCGGAAAGCCAGACGGCGTAAGGGTCCGGCCGCCTGCCCGCCTTTCGCGTTCCGGGGCCCAGACGCCATGGCAGATCGCGCGCATGTCTTTCATACCAGCGCAACAGCGCGCTGGCGGCGGCGCCTGTGGAGTTCTTTTTGATTTCAACCGTTCCGTCGGCCATCACCGGTGTTATGATGGCTGGAGACAGAACTTCAAAGCCCGTTCATGTATCGCCAGATCAAAACCAAACCCCCGCGCCCTGCCGCGCCGCGCCTCGCGCGGATGACGGCGAATATTTTCGCGGAGCTTGCAAAGAAAACGAAGTTTATCGACCCGTCGCTCGCCCAAAGCTGGCCGGCGCTGGCCGGCGAGCGCATCGCGGCGCTGTCGCGGCCGGGCCGCATCACCGGTCAGGGCCGGGACAAGACCCTCGAAATCCATGTCCGGGACGGCGCGGCGGCGGCGGAAGTGCAGATGGAGGCTGACGCGCTGATCCAGCGCCTCAACGCCTTTCTAGGGCCCCGGGCCATTGCCCGCCTCGCCATTCGCCAATCGGCCCGCGCCGAACCGGCCAACGCTACCGCGGAGCCGAGTGACAACAGCCCGCTGGGCGCGGCGCTCGCCTCTTTCCGGGCCGCGGTGAAGCGCCGGACCCCTGAAAACCCCGAAAGATAAAGGGTTTTAATAGTGCGGCGGCGCGCCTTGCCATTCACGGCGTCATCGGCGATTTTGGCGGGCAAATCAGTCCGTTCCGAAAGGTTTAATTTGATGTCGATTTCAACGCGCTTACGCCAGCCGGCGATCGCCGCTTTTCTCGCCTTTACGCTCGCCGCCTGTGGCGGGGCCAATTCGTCCGACGCCGAAGGCGAGGCCACAAATGAAACCCCGGCGGCAGATGTCGATATCAATTCCGGAGCCGGAGCGCTTTCCGATATGGCCCTCGGCGCCGAAGACGCGCCGGTCACGGTCATTGAATACGCCTCGACCACCTGCCCGCACTGCGCCAGTTTCCATGCGACCGTATTTCCGGAAATTAAGGAAAAATACGTCGACACCGGCAAGGTTCGATTCATCTTCCGCGAATTTCCGACTGCGCCAGCCAATCTGTCTATCGCGGGCTCAATGCTCGCCCGCTGCGCCGCCGATAAAGGCGGCACGGACGCTTATTTCCTGGTCCTCGAAACGCTTTTCAACACCCAGCGCACCTGGATCGGCAGTGCGACGCCCCGGGCCGAGCTTCTCAAAATCGCCGCTCAGGCCAATATGAACGAGGCGG
>DGNI01000198.1:8909-9171 GCA_002388885.1 Parvularculaceae bacterium UBA4496
TTTCGTCCACGCCGAGTTTTGTCGTTAATGGTCAGACGCGCCATTTTTCGTCGGTTGATGATTTCTCGAAAGCCCTTGATGAGGCGATCGAGAAAGCTGGGGAATAACGCGTCAATCCAAAACACGCCTAACCTCTTGGCGCTGCGCCAGAATCGGCGATCATTGACGTTTGAAAAGTCCGGTGCGGGGGATGGGGCCCCGCTCCGGCGTTTGGTATCGGGAAAAGACGCGTGAAGTTCACCAATGTCCGCCTTGTCGGCTT
>DGNI01000198.1:9193-9995 GCA_002388885.1 Parvularculaceae bacterium UBA4496
TCGTCGGACCGAACGGCTGCGGTAAGTCCAACCTTTTGGAAGCGCTTCGCTGGGTCATGGGCGCGACCTCGGCCAAGGCGCTGCGCGGCGACGGCATGGATGCGGTGATCTTTTCGGGCACCTCAATGCGGCCGGCGCGCAACTGGGCGGAAGTCATCCTGACGCTCGATAATTCCGACCGTTCGGCGCCCGCGGAATATAACGAACACGACACGCTTGAGATTTCGCGCCGAATCATCCGCAAGGAAGACGGTACCCAGTCGATTTACCGCATCAACTCGAAAGAAGTGCGGGCGAAGGACGTACAGCTCCTGTTCGCCGACGCCTCAACGGGCGCCAACTCCCCGGCATTGGTGCGTCAGGGACAGGTTGCCGAACTGATCAGCGCCAAGCCGCAGAACCGCCGCCGTCTTCTGGAAGAAGCCGCAGGCGTCACTGGGCTGCATTCGCGCCGGCACGAAGCGGAACTGCGCCTGCGCGCAGCGGAAAACAATCTCGACCGCCTCGACGACGTCATCGGCGAGCTTGAAACGCAAAAAACCGCGCTCGCCCGTCAAGCGCGTCAGGCGACGCGCTATCGCAATGTCTCCGGCGATATCCGCCGCACCGAAGCGATGCTTTCGTTTCTGCGCTGGCGCGAGGCGATTGAGGCGCAGGAAAAAGCCGCTGCTGGCCTTAAAGACGTCAGTGTGCTGATCGAGGAAACAGCGCGTGTCGCCGCCGCCGCATCGTCGGCGCAGACTGAAGCCCATGAAGCGCTCGATCCGCTGCGCCTTAAAGAGGCCGAAGAAGCGGCGGCGCT
>DGNI01000198.1:10004-16593 GCA_002388885.1 Parvularculaceae bacterium UBA4496
CGACGAGGAAGCCCGCCGCGCTGAAGCAGAACTTGCGCGTCTTTCAGCGGAAATCGAACGCCTGAACGGCGATATCGCGCGCGAGAAAGAACTTCTCGCCGACGCCGATAATGCGCTTTCAGCCCTTGGCCGTGAAGAAGAAGGCCTGAGCGCGCGCGAAGCTAGCGAAGGCGAACGGCTGGGCGCGGCCGAAAACCTGATGAACCAAACGGCGGCGAAACTTGAGGCCGCCGAAGCCGCATTCGATGAAAAATCCAAGGAAGCCGCCGACATCGAGGCGCAGCGCAAAACGGTCGAGGGCAACATCGCCGCTGCCGAACGCCGCCTTGAAAAGGTTTCGGAACAGCTTCGTAGCTATCGCGATGAACGCGAGCTGATCGCGCCGACGGACGAACAAGCGCGCGCCCTCGAAGACGCAAAAAGAAAATTCAATGCCGCAGACGAAGCGGCAAATTCAGCCGAATCTGCATTTCACCGCGCTGAAGATGAACGCCAGGAAGCGGAAGCCCGTGAAACTTCCCTGCGCGGCCCCATGCGCAACGCAGAACAAAGCCTGACGGAACTCGATGCGGAACGCGAAGCCTTGCGGCGCGTGCTCGCTGCGAATGACGCGCAGGATTTCCCGCCGCTGATTGAACTTGTCGATGTTGATGCAGGTTACGAGAACGCGCTTGCCGCCGCGCTCGGCGATGATCTCGGCGCCGCCGTCGATGAGGCAGCGCCCGCGCACTGGTCGCATCTGGGGCAGGCGCCGATTGATGCGCCGCTGCCTGAAGGCGCGAGCCCGCTTTCGCGTTTCGTGCGCGCGCCGGCGGCCCTTTCCCGCCGCCTCGCCGCCATCGGTATTGTTGATGCGAATGACGGAACGCGCCTGCGCGAACAGTTGAAACCGGGCCAGCGTCTAGTTTCCCGTGACGGCGATTTGTGGCGCTGGGACGGCTTCACGACCCATGCGGATGCAAAAACCGCGGCGGCGATCCGGCTTGAGCAGCGCAACCGGCTGCAGCAACTCGACAATGATTTTGAAGCGGCGGAAGCTAGCGCAAGCGAAGCCCGGCGCGCGCATGAAGCCGCCAGCGAATCCCTGAAAGCTAAACAGCAGAACGAACGCGAAGCGCGCGCGCTCTTTATCGACGCTCGCCGGGCGCTCGATTCCATCCGTACGCGCCTCAATGAACTTGAGCGCGAACATGAACGCGCCGCCGCCCGCATCGCGTCCATCGACGAAAACCTGACGCGGCTCTCCGAAGATGAAACAGAAACTTCGCGCAGCCGCGAGGCCATGCTGGCGGAACGGACAAACCTCCCCGCCGCCGAAATCGTCGCGTCGGAACTGAATGTTTTGCGTGAGGCCGTTGGAAGCGCACGCACGGAAGCAACCGACGCCCGTGCTGCGCACGCTGATCTTGCGCGGGAAGCAACCGCGCGCGCCGACCGCCTCGGTGAAATCGCCCGCGAGAAAACCACATGGGCGGGCCGCGGCGAAACGGCGAAATCCCGCATCAGCGAAATCGAAGGGCATTTGCGCGATACGCATGCAGCGCAGGAAACCGCTCAGAATGCGCCGGCTGCTATCGAGGAAAAACGCAAAGCCCTGCTCGACCAGATTTCTATCGCAGAAAAACGCCGCAACGACGCCGCTGACGCGCTTGCTAACGGCCAGCGCAAAGCCAGCGAAGCGGACAAGGCCGCGAAAGCAGCCGACATTGAGGCAAGCAATGCGCGCGAGGCCCGTGCGCGTTTGCAAGCGCAAGCCGAAGCCGCGGCCGAACGCGTTGAAGAAGTAACGCATCTCGCGCGCGAGACCTGCGACGCGGCGCCGGAAGAATTGCTTGCCATCGCCGAACACAACGAAGACAAAGAACTTCCTGATCGCGATGACGTTGAGCGCAAGCTTGAACGCTACAAGCGCGAGCGTGAAAATCTCGGTGGCGTCAATTTGCGCGCTGACGAGGAAATGAAAGAGGTTTCCGAGCGGCTTGAAGAACTGAGCGTTGAGCGCGAGGACTGCGAAAGTGCGATCCGCAAGCTTCGCACTGCCATCGGCAATCTGAACCGCGAGGCGCGCCAGCGCCTGCTCGACGCCTTCGAGACCGTGAACAGCAATTTCGGGGACCTATTCAAGCGCCTGTTCAACGGCGGTCAGGCGGAGCTGCGCCTCATCGATTCAGACGATCCGCTCGAAGCCGGTCTTGAAATCATGGCCTCGCCTCCGGGCAAGAAACTTGCCTCCATGTCGCTGATGTCGGGGGGCGAACAGGCGCTGACGGCCACCGCGCTGATCTTCGCCGTCTTTATGGCGAACCCGGCGCCGGTCTGCGTCCTCGACGAGGTCGACGCGCCGCTCGACGACGCCAATGTGGAACGCTTCTGTCGCCTGTTGCATGAAATGGCGGCGGAGACCGATACGCGTTTCATCATCATCACCCACCATGCGCTCACCATGTCGCGCATGAGCCGCCTCTACGGCGTCACGATGATCGAACGCGGCGTGTCGCAGCTTGTCTCCGTCGATCTTTCAAAAGCGGAACAGCTCGCCGCGGCGGAATAAATCTTCCGCGCAATAGCGCGCCCATCACTTCGCCCTTCGAGACAACAATTTTCTTCATCCTGAGGAGCAAGCCGAAGGCTTGCATCTCGAAGGGCGAAGAAAATTGTCCCTCAGGATGAAGTGATGGCAAACTGTTCGACAATCCGCCTAATTATCCTGCTTTACGAAATTGGCGTCGCGGAACACGCGCCATTTGCCGTCCGCTTCCTTGCGTAACAATGTCAGGGTCTGGCCTGACATCCTGGTGGCGCCGCCGCCCGGCGGCGTAATCGCGATGTCGATCTGATTGCGAATCCAGGCGCGCTCACCAAACACTTCCATTTCGAGGATTTCGCTTCGGCCGTCGATACTTGGCATGTCGCTGTTGTCCCGCGCGCCGGCGAATTCCTTTTTCCCGAAAGGCGGGCCGAAGGGCGTTATAAAAACGACGTCATCGGCGACGAGATCGAGCACCGTTTCCTTGTCGCCGGCTTTGCTTGCCGCCATCCAGTCATCCACTAGCTTGCGGATCGCCTTTTCGTCGTCTGTCATGCGCACCTCAAATTGCTGGACACCGCTTTATATTCTAACAGATACTGCGTTTTCAAACGCAGGGAGAACCCAATGACCTATGTGGACGGCTTTGTGATCCCGGTGCCGGACGCCAACCGGGATTCGTATCAAAAAATGGCCAAGCTTTGCGCGCCGGTTTTCAAAAAGCACGGCGCGCTCAGCGTCGTCGAATGCTGGGCGGACGACGTGCCAGAAGGCAAAGTCACTTCATTTCCGATGGCGGTGAAGCTTGCCAAAGGCGAAAGCGTGGTCTTTTCGTGGATTACATGGCCGTCGAAAGAAGTTCGAGAGGCTGGCAACAAGAAAGCCATCGACGAGCTCCAGGGCATCTGCAGCGAAAAGGACGTGCCGTTTGACGGCAAGCGGATGATTTTCGGCGGGTTTGAGACGATTGTTGAGGCATAAATGCTTCAGCCGGTGAAGTGGGTTCGCGTCCCTCTGCCTCCAGGCAGTTCCGGCGTAAAGTCCTTCGCATCGGAAAATGCTTTTTGAAAAGCCGACCGTTTTGACAAGCGCGAAAGGTAGTCGCGAAACGCCGGCTGGTGACACATGCCGTAACCGCGCGCCCAGGTTACGTTGTGGCCGATAACGCAATCGGCTGCGGTAAAATCATCGCCGCAAACGAATTCATGGGTCTCAAGCCGCTTCAGTAATTGTGGCTCCACTTCACTGGCCATTTTCTTGCGATAGCGCGCGATCGTTCGTTCATCGGCTTCCGCTTCGGGCAGAATGTGTTCGTGAATGCGAACCTGCCACAGCATCATGTCCATCCACGAGCCGCCGAAATGCAGCATCTGCAGATAGTCGGCGCGCTCAGGAGAAAACTCCGCCGCCGGAGGCGCAAGCTCTTTTTCCGGATACGTGTCGGCTAGCAGCGCCACCATCGCCACGCTTTCAAGCATGTGCGTTTTGCGGCCGTCGGCCCAGCCCATCTCAAGCACCGGAACATTATGGTTTGGATTCATGCGTAAATAGTCAGGCGTATATTGAACGCCGCCATAGAGGTCCGTCTTTTCAACCTCAAAGTCGTCGCCAACCGTTTCGTGCAGGATCCACCGCGCCCGGGCGCTGCGAGTCGCCGGGAAATGATAAAGCTTTAGCCGGTCAGGTTTCATGAGGTCTCCAATCGCGCCCTTTGTGAGCTTTAGATGTCTGATATTTTCATGCTGCGGTAAATCAAAACAGGCAGTCTCGGGCCCAGCCTGCGAACCCTTTCGCGATTCGCCGCCGCGACCGCTCGCCGCGCCGCTTTTTCTCCAGTAAAATCAGGGTGCTAGGCCAAAATTCCGTTGCTTGACGCTGCGCTGCGGCGCCTCTATGGTCCGCGCGATTTCAAAAGGGCGCGAGGGGTCTTCTCGCGCCCGTTTTCGGGCAAGCTCATGGGCGACAATCCCAACCGAGACGACCTGCCCTCGCTGGACGAGTTTTCCGAGCGGCTGGAGCGCCTTCGCGGCCACGGCCAGACTGCGGAAAGTCCAAAGGGGTCGGCTTCGGCGTGGGGCCGTGCGATGCGGATTTCATCCGATCTTCTCGCGGGACTGTTTGTGGGCTGCCTTCTTGGTGTGGGCCTTGATCACTGGCTGGGAACGCAACCGTGGTTCCTGCTTGTGGGCATCGCTCTCGGGTTTGCGGCGGGCTTGCGCAATATGATGCGCACCCTCAATCAGGATAGCGGGCAGTCGTCAGACAACTGACGATAACGGAAGAAAAAAATGGCCGGATTGAATTTCATAATCGACAGGATGCTCACGCCATACGCCGCCGGCCCGATGGAGCAGTTTGAAATTCTGCCGATTGTACGGCTAGATTTCGCCGGCGTTGATATCTCGCTGACAAACTCGTCCGTATGGATGCTGATCGGCACCGGCGCGATTATCCTGTTCTTCGCCATGGCGACGCGCCGCGCCGGGCTTATCCCCGGCCGAGCGCAATCGACCGCTGAAGTGCTCTACGAATTCGTTTCGGACCTCGTGCGCGACACCATCGGAACCGAGGGCCGCAAGTTCTTCCCTTACGTCTTCACGCTGTTCTTGTGGATTTTGATCTCAAACCTTTTCGGCCTGATCCCGTCCCTGCCGGGCACGCCAGCTGAAGCGCACACATTTACGCCGACCAGCCACCTCATCGTCACGCTGGCGCTGGCCATGACGACCATTATGATCGTCATCATCTACGGGTTCTGGAAAAACGGCCTGAAATTTTTCAAACTGTTTGCACCGTCGGGCGTGCCGCTCTGGCTTATGCCTATCCTCGTGCCGGTCGAAGTGATCTCGTTCTTGTCGCGGCCGCTCAGTCTCGCGATCCGGCTATTCGCCAACATGTTCGCCGGCCACGTCATCCTGAAACTCTTTGCAGGTTTTGTCGTGTCGCTTTTGGCGGCTGACGGCGCGATCAAGCTGTTCGGCATTGCGCCGTTTCTCGGCGCGATTGCCGTGACGGCGCTCGAGTTTCTGGTGGCCGCGCTGCAGGCATATGTCTTCGCGGTTCTCACCTGTATTTATCTCAGCGATGCGGCGCACGCGTCTGACCACTAAAGGTTTTTATTTCCCGCGCGGCGCGAAGGGCCAACCGCGGATATGGGATCAAACGGCTCAACGAACAAAAAACTCCAGGAGTGATAAAATGGAAGCAGAAGCAGCAAAACTCATCGGCGCCGGTCTTGCCTCGATCCCGCTCGCGGGCGCAGGCGTCGGCCTCGGTCTCATCTTCGGCAACTTCCTGTCGGGCGCGTTCCGCAACCCGTCAGCCGCCGCACAGAACCAGCCGACCATGCTTCTCGCCTTCGCGCTGACCGAATTCACCGGTCTTCTCGGCTTCGCGATCGCGATGATCATTCTTTACACGTTCTAATCACTGGAACGTTGAACCTTTGAAGGAGGGACTGTTGTCCGTTCTTTTATCATTGTTGACTGCAGCGGCGGCGAGTGCGCCTGAAGTGGCGGCTGAGACCGCCGCACATGGTGAGGCAGCGTCCGCAGGTCTGCCGCAGCTCGATCCGGCATGGTGGCCGAGCCAGCTTTTCTGGCTCGTCCTCACCTTCGGCGTTTTATACTGGCTGATGGCCGGGCGCTTCCTGCCCTCGCTGGGCGGCGCCATTGAGGAACGCCGCGACCGGATCGCCGACGATCTCGACCAGGCGTCGGAGTTCAAACGCGAAGCGGACGAGGCCGAGGCCGCCTATAACAAGGCGCTCGCCGACGCCCGCGCCAAGGCGCAAGGGATCGCCGCCGATACGCGCGCCGACGTCGACAAGGAAATCGCCGAACTGCAGGCCGAGACCAACGAAGCGCTCGACAAGCAGCTCGAAGCCGCCGAAGCACGCATCGCCAAGATGAAGACGGACGCCGCCGCGAAAGTGCGCGAAGCGGCGAGCGATACGACCCGCGCCGTCGTCGAGGCGCTGATCGACGAAGCGCCCACCGACGACGCCATCAAGCGCGCCATCGACAGCGTCGCCGCGTAAAGGAAAACGACGATGATCTCACT
>DGNI01000138.1:0-236 GCA_002388885.1 Parvularculaceae bacterium UBA4496
CGCGGCAAGGCGGCGACCTTTGCGTCGCGCGGCCTTGGTTTCGGCATTCCTTCCTTACGTGTTGACGGCAATGATTATCTCGCGGTTTACGCCGTCTCCAAATGGGCGACGGAGCGCGCCCGCGCCGGGCACGGTCCGACGCTGATCGAATATGTGACCTATCGCATGGGCGGGCACTCGACGTCGGACGATCCGTCGGCCTACCGCTCGAAGGAAGAAGCCACATGCTGGCCGCT
>DGNI01000138.1:315-480 GCA_002388885.1 Parvularculaceae bacterium UBA4496
GCGCAAAAGCAGGCGGAGAAAAACGGCACGTTGCATGACGGACCGCATTCATCTGCATCGACCATGTTCGATGATGTTTATAAAGAAATGCCGCTGCACCTTCGCCGTCAGCGCCAGGAAGCGGGGCTTTAATCATGGCGCGGATGACAATGATTCAGGCGATCC
>DGNI01000138.1:506-2588 GCA_002388885.1 Parvularculaceae bacterium UBA4496
GTCGTCTTCGGCGAGGATGTGGGCTTTTTCGGCGGCGTCTTTCGCTGCACGCAGGGCCTGCAGGAAAAATACGGGAAGCAGCGCTGTTTCGACGCGCCGATCAGCGAAAGCGGCATTGTCGGCGCCGCCATCGGCATGGCGGTTTACGGCCTGCGGCCTTGCGTCGAAATTCAGTTTGCGGACTATATGTATCCCGCCTACGACCAGATCACGCAGGAAGCCTCGCGCATCCGCTACCGTTCGGCTAATGATTTCACCTCGCCCATGGTGGTGCGCATGCCGACCGGCGGCGGCATCTTCGGCGGGCAGACACACAGCCAGAGCCCTGAAGCGTTGTTCGCGCATGTGTCCGGCATCAAGACGGTGATCCCGTCGAATCCTTATGACGCCAAGGGGCTGTTGATCGCCGCCATTGAAGACGACGACCCTGTGATGTTCCTGGAGCCGAAGCGGCTTTATAACGGTCCGTTCGACGGTCATCATGACAGGCCAGTGACGCCCTGGTCGAAGCACGACCTCGGCGAAGTGCCGGAAGATCACTACACGGTGCCGCTCGGCAAGGCCGCGATCCGCCGTGAAGGCGCGGATGTGACCGTCCTTGCTTACGGCACCATGACATACGTCGCTGAAGCGGCGGCGCAGGAAACCGGCGTTGATGCGGAAATCATCGACTTGCGGACGATCCTGCCGCTCGACCTCGAGGCTATCGAAGAGTCCGTGAAGAAGACAGGCCGCTGCGTTATCGTGCATGAAGCCACAAAGACCTGCGGCTTCGGCGCGGAACTGATGGCGGTGGTGGCGGAGAGCTGTTTTTATCATCTCGAGGCGCCGATCATTCGGGTAACGGGTTACGACACGCCCTATCCGCATGCGCATGAATGGGATTACTTTCCGGGACCAAAACGCGTCGGCGACGCATTGAAAAAAGTGATGGAGGCGGCGTAATGGGCGAACATGTCATCAAGCTGCCCGATGTGGGCGAGGGCGTTGCGGAAGCCGAACTCGTCGAATGGATGGTCGATATCGGCGCCAATGTGCGCGAGGATGAAGTGCTCGCCGCGGTGATGACCGACAAGGCGACAGTGGAAATTCCCTCGCCCGTCGAAGGCAAGGTGATCTGGCAAGGTGGCAAGGTCGGCGAAATTCTTTCCGTCGGCTCGCCGCTGATCCGTTTGGAAGTCGACGGCGCCGGCAACGTCAAACCGGGCGAGGCGCCGGAAGCGGCGAAGGACGATGCTCCTGCGCCGGCGCCGAAAGAAGCAAAAGCGCCCGCCAAAGAAGAAAAGCCGAAGGCGGAACCGAAGCCGGCGCCGAAACCGGCGCCGAAGGCGAACGGCGCCGCTGCGGCCATCTCCGCGGTACCGCGAAAAGAAGGCGAAAAGCCGCTGGCGTCGCCCGCGGTGCGCAAGCGCGCAGCCGAAGCCGGTATTGATCTTCGCCGCGTGCCGGGCACGGGACCGGC
The DNA here is from genome assembly GCA_002388885.1 of Parvularculaceae bacterium UBA4496. Taxonomy (GTDB): domain Bacteria; phylum Pseudomonadota; class Alphaproteobacteria; order Caulobacterales; family Parvularculaceae; genus Hyphococcus. The sequence continues at coordinate 1,969 of DGNI01000138.1, forward strand.
GAACCGCATCAGCCACGAAGACCTCGATGCATTCATCGCTTCGGGCGGCGAGGGCGCGGTCGCGCGCGGCTCAGGTTACGTTCGCAATACGAGCGTCAACGACGTTCCGGTCATCGGCCTGCGCCGCAAGATTGCCCAGCAGATGGAAGCGGCGAATGCGCGGATCGTTCCCATCACCTATGTCGACGAAATCGACATGACGGCGCTCGAAGATCTGCGCAAGGAACTGAACGACACGCGCAAGGAAGGCCGGCCGAAACTGACTATCTTGCCGTTCCTGATGCGCGCCATGGTGAAGGCGGTATCCGAACAGCCGCACCTGAACGCCATCTATGACGATGAAGCGGGCGTCGTGCACCAGCATGGCGGCGTTCATATCGGCATTGCGGCGCAAACGCCGAACGGCCTGATGGTGCCCGTGGTGCGCCACGCCGAAGCGCGCGACATCTGGGAGTGTGCGGAAGAAGTCGGCCGCCTTTCCGAAGCCGCGAAATCCGGCAAGGCCGCGCGCGATGAGCTGTCGGGATCGACGATCACGATCACCTCGCTCGGCGCTATCGGCGGCATCGTTACTACGCCGGTGATCAATCACCCGGAAGTCGCCATCGTCGGCGTCAACA
>DGNI01000138.1:2634-2826 GCA_002388885.1 Parvularculaceae bacterium UBA4496
TCGACGGCTGGGACGCGGCGGTGTTTATCCAGCGCCTGAAGGCGCTCTTAGAAAACCCGGCGATGATTTTTATAGAGAGCTGATTTTGCACTCATCCCGGCGCCCTTCGAGACGCAAAAACCACTTCATCCTGAGGGTGAGCGAAGCGAACGTCTCGAAGGACGAAGTGGTTTTTGCTCCTCAGGATGAAGC
>DGNI01000014.1:0-5810 GCA_002388885.1 Parvularculaceae bacterium UBA4496
GTGCGCGGCTCGAGCCATGGCCGGAAGCTAGCACCCCAAAAGAACAAATCAAGAACATTTTTTCAGCAGGCTGCCTCAAAAAATAAGTAAAGTGTCCTTGACAGGGCGGGTGGCCAGGATTATGTCAAGCGTACTTGACAGGATGTGAAGCCAAGAAGCGCATTCGTCAGTGCAAGGATTTAAGGAGCCGGCAATGTCGCAACGGATCAAAAACGCCAAACGCCGTCACATGGTCGAAATGTTCACGGTGATGTTCGGTTATCTGGCGATCGTCTTCGCCGCTACAAGGCTGGAAGATCTGTTCACCAACAAGATCGTGCTGACTGTACTGGCGCTGGCGCCGGTGCTGCCCATGGCGCTCGCCTGTTTCGTTTATATCCGCGTCTATCGGCAAATGGATGAGCGCGAGAAAATGATCAACGCAAACGCCGCCGGCATCGCCTTGATGATCGCTGTGCTGGCAGCGACGGCGCTCGGCTTTTTGCAGAGCTTCGGCGTGCTCGTCATCGAAGATGTGATGATCTGGTTCACGTCGTTCCTGATTATCGCCTGGGGCGCTGCGCGGTTTTTCATGGGCGAGGAAAGCTGAGATTATCGCGTCGACCCGCGAGCGGAGGAGATAGATATGTCATCGCGCATTAACAAGGCAGAGCGCCGCTATCAGATCGAGTTTTTTATCGCCATGGCGCTGTACATGGCCGTACTGATCGGCGCGAAAATGCTGGCGAAAGGCATGGAGCCCGGATGGCAGCTGACGGCGCTGGCGCTCGCGCCGCAGGTTCCGATTGCACTCGCCTGCATCGCTTTCCTGCGGTTTTTCTTCNNCGATTGCTTTCGCGTGCATCGCGTTCCTTCGTTATTTTTTCAGCGCGGATGAACGCGAACGGCGCCTGATCGCCGATGCGGCGTCGATTTCCCTGCTTGTGGGCGTGTTTGTGGCTGTCACCATGGGATCGCTCGCAAGTTTCGAAATCTTCTCCGCCGAATGGGACATCATCTGGGCCGGTCCGTTTCTCATCGCCGTTTGGGGCGTTACGCGCTGCATCCTGCAGGTCGTCAAATAATGGAGAACCGCCTCAAGGAACTGCGCGCCGAGCGGAAGTGGTCGCAAAGCGATTTGGCCGAAAAGCTCGACGTGTCGCGCCAGACCGTGAACTCGCTTGAGCGCGGCAAATACGATCCCTCGCTGCCGCTGGCTTTCAAGATCGCCAGTATCTTCGGCCAGCCCATCGAGGCGATATTTCAACCGGAAGAAAAGGAGATGGAAGCATGAAATCGAATTTTGGAATGGCGTTTGCGCTCGCTGTGGGCGTCGGAACGGCGATGATCGTCGCGCTTGATGACGTGGCTGTAGGCGTCGGTATCGGCGCGGCTGCGTTTATCGCATTCTCTTTCGCCGGCCGCCGCAACAATAAATCGGACTAGGACGAAACGTCATGGCCAGCATCATCGGTACGCTGATCGTGAGCGGTTGCGCCGCGGCCTTTGCAGGCGTCGCAACATTGATCGCGCTTGGCGACGTGATGCTGGCGTTGACCGCGGGCGGCATTTTCGGGGCGGCGATGTTCGCCGCGTCATGTCGGGCCATAAGATTGAACTGAAAAGGAGAAACCCATGGGTAGCAATAATTCAGGTCGCAACGGCCTCATCCTCATCGTCAATGCGCTTTTGTGGGCGGGCGCCACGCTCGCCGGGTCGTGGATGTTTAAAGACCAGCCCTGGGGCGAGGATTTATTCCTGTGGATGATCGTCGGCTTTACGCTGGCGAACGGCCTCCTGCTCGCGGCCATGGGCCGGTCGGGTCCGCGTTGTTAGGCGCGATCACGTGCTTTCGATAAAGCGTCAGGCGACAAATATTTCCGGTGACGCTAAGCAGGGAAGATGATTTCCGTCGTCATCCCTGCACTCAACGCCGAAGCGCGTATCGCCGAATGCCTGAACGCGCTCGTACCTGCGACTGTTGCGGAACTCGTGCGCGAGGTAATTGTCGTCGATGGCGGCTCTGCCGACAATACCAGAGAAATCGCAGACGGTTTCGGTGCGCGTGTTTTAGCGTCGCCGCCGGGCCGCGGCGGTCAGCTCAGCGAGGGCGCGCGTGAAGCGAAAGGCGACTGGCTCCTGTTCCTCCACGCCGACACAGCGCTTGAAGAAGGGTGGGAAAAGGAAGCGCGGGCGTTTATCGAGACCGCGCCCGATAAAGCCGCCGTCTTTACCTTGCAGTTCGATGCGAAGGGGTTTGCGCCGGACGTGGTCGCCGCTGGCGCCATGGCGCGCACGCGCGTTTTCAAAACGCCCTATGGCGATCAGGGATTGCTGATTTCAAAAAAACTTTACAAGGAAGCGGGCGGCTACGCCGATCTGCCGTTGATGGAGGACGTCGATTTCATTCGGCGGCTGATCCGCATGAAAGGGCGCAGCGTGTTGCGCGTTTTGAATGCGAAAGCGGTTACCTCCGCTGAGCGCTATGAACGCGACGGTTATGCGCGGCGCGTCTTAAAAAATTTGTGGACGCTGACGCGTTATACGTTTGGCGCATCGCCGGAAGAATTGGCAAAAGTATACCATCGCAGCAAACAGGCAAGCTGAAAACATATGCACAAAAACACATCTCCCTTCATCCTGAGGAGCTCAAATTCCTTCGTCCTTCGAGACGCAAGCTNNTTGCTCCTCAGGATGAAGGAATTTGAGCGTCTCGAAGGATGCGCGAAACCGTCGTCATCTTCGTCAAGGCGCCGCAGGCGGGCAGGGTGAAAACCCGGCTCGGCAAGGAGATTGGCATGGCGCGCGCGGCGGCGTTGTTCCGCACCATGACGGAAAGAACGATTGCGGAGGCGGAAGGGGGCCCGTGGCGCACGGTGCTCGCCGTCGATCCGCCATGGGCGGTCCATAAAACCGCGAGCTTCTGGCCGCGGCGCCTGCCGCGCGTCGTGCAGGGGCCAGGCGATCTGGGCGCGCGCATGGGGCGCGTGTTCCAAAATGTGCAGACGGGGCCGGTTATTATTATCGGCGCCGACGCGCCGGACTTGCGCACGCGGCATCTGCGCGAGGCGTTGCATAAATTGCGCGGCGCCGATGCGGTGTTCGGCCCGGCTGAAGACGGCGGCTACTGGCTGATCGGTCTTGCCCGGCGGCGCTCGGCGCCAAGGCTTTTTGACGGCGTCAGATGGTCGACGAAACATGCGCTGGCCGACACGCTCAAAACCCTGCCGGAAAAGTTCGATGTGCGGATGTTGGAAACACTGCGCGATATTGACGAGGCGAAAGACCTACATCTGTAAGACCGCGTTGACGGCGTGCGCCCGCCACGCCACTCTCGGGCAAAATGCGGGAGGGTTTCATGAAATGGGTCGGGCTCGTGCTGGCGGCGCTGGTTTCGATCGGCGCCACTGTTTTCTACGGCGTCCTGCCGCAGCGGTTTGACCGTGAAAACAATGTCGTCATCGCCCATGAGCCGTATCAGATCAGCGAGCGTGCGCGGGCGCTGCACAATGTTATTCCCGTCGCCGATCTTCATTCCGACATGCTGCTGTGGCGTCGCGATCCCCTAAAGCGCAACCGGCGCGGGCATACGGATCTGCCGCGGCTGCGCGAAGGCGGCGTCGCGCTGCAGGTGTTCACCGCCGTCACCAAGACGCCGCCAGGGTTGAACTATGACGAAAACGAAGCCGATGAAGATGCGCTGACGCTGTTGATGATTGCGCAGGCCTGGCCGCTGCGCACATGGAACTCGATCTACGAACGTGCGGCCTATCAGGCGAAGCGCCTCGACAGGCTGGAACAGCGCGCTGGCGGCGAATTCGTATATGTCAAAACTCGCGCCGATCTTCAGCGCGCGCTCGATGCGGGCGCGCTTGCCGGCGTTTACGGCATTGAGGGCGCGCACCCACTCGAAGGCGATATCGACAATCTGAACAAGTTGTATGACGCAGGGCTTCGCGTCATGGGGCTGCAGCATTTCTTCGACAATGAACTCGGCGGTTCGCTGCACGGAACATCCGGTGCGGGCCTCACGGCGTTTGGCGCCGAGGCTGTCGATCGCGCCGTCGCCAAGGGCATGANNTGTTGATCGCGCGGTCGAGAAGGGCATGATCATCGACGTCGCCCATTCATCGGAAGCGGTCGTGCGCGATGTATTGGCGCGAACGCAAAAGCCGGTGATCGTTTCGCACACAGGCCTCAAAGGTCATTGCGATACGCCGCGCAACATTTCCGACGAAACAATGAAGATGATCGCCGATCACGGCGGGCTTGTGGGCGTCGGTTTCTGGGACGCTGCCGTCTGCGACCCGACGCCGGCGGGCATCGCTGACGCCATTCTTTACGCCGTGAACCTGCTTGGCGTTGATCATGTGGCGCTTGGCTCAGACTTTGACGGCACGGTGACGGCGCCCATCGACGGATCGGAAATGGCGGCGATTACGCAGGCGCTGATGGACGCCGGGGCGGATGACGCCACCATCCGCGCCGTCATCGGCGAGAACGCGGTGCGGTTTTTTTTGGAAAATTTGCCGGCTGAATAGGGCGCTTGCAGACGCGCAAGGCCTGAAATGCGAAGCGCCGCCCGGATGGGGCGGCGCGTTCGGCAAACCTTGAAGGCGCTTCGTTTATTTCGCGGCGAGTTCCGTCGCGGCGACACAAGCCGAATAGCATTCCTCAAACATGCCGGCGTCAGCCGTGGCGAGCGCTGCAGGGATGGCGACCGCCATGGCAACGGCCCCAACCACTAGATAAAGTGCGACTGTCGCGGCCTTCGGCCCGACTTTGATGTCGGTGGAAAATTCCCCCGGATTCGTAATAACTGCCATAACACTACTCCTAAAGCCTTGTTATCGGGTCAAAATTACCGCCGACCCATTTTTTTGCGGCCCTGACACGGAACGTATTGTGACGGCCCATGTCATAAAACTGTCATGGATATTTGCGCACGAATAGCTGAACGTCAAGTAAAATGCGCAAATACTGCGCCTTTGTCACAAAAATGTAACCTTTTGTGACGGCTGAAGCCCTTATTTCATGCGGGTTTCAGCACTCCGGCGTTAATCTGCGGTGAGTTTTGTGACAGTCGGGCTGTCACAAAGGAGGACCGGACGGCGCGTCGCAGACTGGCATAAATGACGGCTGGCCGCTGTGGCTCAGGCGGCCATCTTCTTCGCTTTTCCTACCGGGGCCGGCTGCGGCCGGGTGAAGACCCATTCCCCGTCGGACGAAAGCTCCTTCGAGAATTTGTAGCCGCCGACGTTGAATTTCTTGAGGTCCGCGGTCCTGTCGATCCGTTTTTCAATCGCCCAGCGGGCCATCATGCCCCGCGCCTGCTTCACGAAGATCATCATGGCGCGGGCCTTGCCGTCCTTGATCTCCTTGAAGTTCATCATGATGAAGGGGCTTTTAAGCGCCTTGCGGTCGACACCCTTGGCGTATTCGTTCGACGCGAGACAGACGATGGTGGGATCGTCATGGCCCTTTACCGCCTTGTCGAGTTCTTTCGCGATCACCGGCCCCCAGAATTCATGAAGGTTTGCCCCACGCGGATTTTTAAGGCGCGATCCCATTTCGAGGCGATAGGGCTGGATGCCGTCGAGCGGGCGCAACAAACCATAAAGCCCTGAAAGAATCCGCAAATGATCCTGCGCGTATTCGAGATCTTCGGGTTTCATTGTTGTTGCATCGAGCCCGCGATAGACATCGCCCGCAAAAGTCAGCGCCGCCTGTTTTATGCCCGGCGTCTTGCCCGCAGTTTTCAGCGCCTGAAACCGCTCGTAATTGAGATCGACGAGATTGTCGGAAATCCCCATCAGCTTTTTGATGTCGCT
>DGNI01000014.1:5870-7318 GCA_002388885.1 Parvularculaceae bacterium UBA4496
TCGTCGAAATTCATCGCCTTGGCGGGGGAAAGCAGCATTAGCATGAGTAATTCCTATTGCAATTTTGCTATGGTTTTTTTGATGGGCTTCGGCGGCGATCCATCTCGGCACAGATAGTGTTTTTGCTTGCATCCTCAAGCGTTATTTTGGGCAATGTGTGACAGATGACATCAACCAGCTGAACGCCCACGTATATTGTTACTGGTGGATTGTTTTCTTTCAGCTGTCTTTTTTCCCACTCCGCTTCTAACGCGCGTTCTAACGAAGGAACTGCGCTTTCTGCGCGGGGGCCGATCTTACCCAGAAAAAGTACGGCAAAAAGGCTTTTCTGGGGATTGTCGGTTAGCGACGCAAGCATATCTACTGTCTGGTCATCAATCGCGGCAGTCGAATAGCGAGCAATAAATTCGTCAAGCGCGTCTCCCACCTCGGCTTCTTTTTCCGTCACCTCTGTTGCTTCTGTAAGGTTATCCCATTCTGTAATCAGGGACTTTAAATTGTTAAGTTCAATCTGCTTTTGTGTTGTTGTTGTGATGCACGCACTTAACAACAAGAAAAGCGCCGTTAGAAGAATTTTTGATGGAAAACGCTTCACAACATCTTCCCAGGGTTCATAATGCCCTGCGGGTCAAGCGACTTCTTGATCGCGCGCATCATTTCAAGTTCCACCGGGTTTTTCCGTTTGGCGAGCGTATCTCTGCGATGGCGGCCGACGCCATGTTCGGCGGAGATCGATCCATTAAACGCGCCGATGACGTCATAGACGGCGCTTTCGATTTCCGCGCGTTTGTCGTCGAGCGCATGGGGATCGGCGCCCTCCGGTCCGACCACATCGTAATGCACGTTGCCGTCGCCGATATGGCCGAAGGCGACGACGCGCGCGCCGGGCGCAATCCGCGTCACTTCCGCGCCGGCCTTTTCAAGAAACGCGGGGATGTCGCTGGTCGCCACGGAAACATCATGACGCGCGCCAAGGCCTTCGCCATTGATCGCTTCCGACATCGAATGACGGATATGCCAGAGCGCGCCCGCCTGCGCCTCGTTTTCGGCGATCACCGCATCTTCGATGAGGTTTTTATTGAGCGCGCTTTCGAGCATCTCTTCAATCTGCGCGCGCAGGCCCGACTTCTGCCCCGATGAAAACTCCATCAGCACGTAAACCGCGTGGGCTTCGCCCATCGGGTCGCGCGTATTTGGAATATGTTTGAGCACCAGGTCGATGCAGATGCGCGTCATCAGCTCGAAACTCGTCGCCGCGCCGCCGGTTTCGTTCTGCGCATGCGACAAAAGCGCAACGGCGTCGGCGGGCGACTTCACCCCGGCGCAGACGGTGACTTTTTCAGCGGGTAGCGGATAAAGTTTCAAAACCGCGCCGGTGACGATGCCGAGCGTGCCTTCGGCGCCGATCAGAAGCTGTTTCAGATCGTAGCCCGTATTGTCCTTGCGCA
>DGNI01000014.1:7378-16863 GCA_002388885.1 Parvularculaceae bacterium UBA4496
GACATTCACCCCGCCGGCATTCGTGGAAATGACGCCGCCGATCTGGCATGTGCCTTCTGCGCCGATGGAAAGCGGAAACAAACGCCCCGCTTCTTTCGCCGCTTCCTGCGCCTCCGCAAGGATCACGCCCGCATCGACGGTCATCGTATTGTTCAGGGGTTCGATCTCGCGAATGCGCCGCATGCGTTTCAGCGACAGCAATATCTCGTCGCCGAACGGTATCTGCCCGCCCACCAGCCCCGTATTGCCGCCTTGCGGCGTGATCGCGATGTTGTGATCGGCGCAGATTTTGACGACCGCGGCGACTGCTTCCGTCGATGCCGGGCAAACAATCATCGCGGCTTCGCCGGGCCAGCGCCCGCGCCATTCTGAAAGGAACGGCGCCGCGTCCTCGCCTTCGACAACGCCTTTAGCGCCGACAACGCCTTTTATGGCGTCGAGGGCGACTTTTGACGGCGCGGAGCGTGTGGCTGCACTCATGAGTTCTGTCCGGTTTGTTGCATGACTAGTAGTCAGCCGCGCGCGCCGGTTCAAGCAAGGCGGGGGGGTATCGCGGCGGATGAACGGTTTTGCCTTTAGAAGCAAAGAGGGCTAACAATCCCACCCAAATCCAGCGGGGGATTTTCAGATTTTCAGGAGAGAGAGATGTACCTACGTAATCTAGCCGCGTCGGCGGCGGGTCTCTTGTTGCTTGCGGCCTGCGGCCAGCAGGAGGCGGCGAACGGCTCCGCCCCGCCAGAGCAAAACGAATCCATGGATCATGCTGCCCGCGCCGCTGCGGCGCTTTCCGACCCGGCCCGCCCCGAAGCGGACCATGCCGACGACGCCTTGAGAAAACCGGCCAACGTTCTTGCCTTTATCGGCATTGAGCCTGGAATGACGGTGTTCGAAATGGAAGCGGGCACTGGATATTATACCGAACTGTTCTCGACGCTCGTCGGTGCTGACGGCGAGGTCATTATGCAGAACCCTGCCGTATTCGATACTTTTCTTGGAGACGCCGTGCCCACGCGAGTCGATGGGCGGCTTGAAAACGTGCGCGTTTCGAAAACCAACTTCGATAATCTCGATGCGGAAGACGGCTCGGCTGATATCGTCACCTGGATGCTCGGCCCGCATGAGCTTTATTATACGCCGAACGGCGGCGGACCGCTCGGCGATGTTGAGGCGACGTACGCAGAGATTGCCCGCGTCCTGAAGCCGGGCGGCGTATTCGTGGCGCTTGATCACGCAGCGGCGGACGGTTCGCCGGAAACGACAGGCGGCGCAACGCATCGCATCGACCCGCAGATCGTCAAAGATCTCGCCATGGAAGCGGGCCTTGTGTTCTCCGGCGAAAGCGACGTGTTGCGCAACCCGCAGGACAGTTATGAAACCGGCGTGTTTGACGCCAGCGTCAGACGCAAGACCGATCGCTTTCTCTACAAGTTCACAAAACCAGAAGAAGAATAGGAGAGGGATATGATGATCGGGAAACGGCTGCTGCTCGCGGGGGCGGGCGCGCTGGCGCTTGCCGCCTGTGGAAACTCGGACGAGCCATCGCAAGATCAACTCGCCGCGGATGCGGAATCGCATGCGGCGGATGAAACGGGCCATGACCAGTCTGCAGATGAGGAAGGCTTTATCGCCGCCGCAGTGAATTCGGATCAACGCCCGGAGGCCGATCGCGAAGCAGACGCGAACCGCCATCCGGCGACGGCGCTCGCCTTCTTTGGCGTCGAGCCTGGCATGACCGTGTTCGAAATCGAAGCCGGCCCCGGTTATTATACCGAACTGCTTTCGCTGGCGGTGGGCGAGGGCGGCGCTGTCATCATGCAGAACCCGCAAGGGTTCAGAGACTTCGCCGGCGATCAGATCGATGCGCGGCTTGCAGACGGCAGACTCGCCAATGTTACGGAATCGATCAGCGAGTTCGATGTGTTTGACGTGGCTGACGGCAGCATCGATCTTGCCACATGGGTGCAGGGTCCGCATGAAGTTTATTTCGTTCCCGACGGCGCAACGCCCATGGAAGATCCGTCAAAGCCCTATGCGGAAATCTATCGCATCCTGAAACCGGGCGCGGCTTTTGTGACGATCGACCACGTCAACGCGCCCGACGCGTCCATCGAAACCGGCGGCGAGTTGCATCGGATACACGCATCGCACGTGATCGAGATGGCTCAGGGCGCCGGATTCGTTCTCGAAGCGGAAAGCGATTTTCTCGCCAATCCTGAAGACGACCATCAGTCTTTGCCGTGGAGCGAAGGCATTCGCGGGCGCACGGATCAGTTTGCGCTGCGGTTCCGCAAGCCTGAATGAGTGTATAATTATGGCTTTTGAAGCCAGCGCTTGCGGACTGGACGGATAAGCGCAGCGGTGAAAACGCCGCCGATTGCGCCGAAGACGGACAGAAAAATAAAAAACGGGGTCCAGAAATTATCCGCGCCGTCAAACAGGCGCGGCAGTCCCCGCGTGCCGGCCTCTGCGATGGCGGCCAGCACCAAGCCGAAATAGGACCACGACATCATCTGTAAATGCAGGTCCAGCGCTAAAGGCGATTTTTTGACAGCGTAAAAAATAATTCCGATTACGCCGACACTAACCGTCAGCAGGCTGAATATTGCGAACAGGTGGAAATAATTGGGCCCGCCGGTGAATTCATAAAGCGACAGGGCGGAAAGATTGGTCGTCGCCATGGCGACTACGTAGGCAAAGCCGAGCAGGCGATGTGCTATATCGCCCTTGCGCCGGAAAAACACGAGCGGCCCGATGGCCAGCGCCGCAACAGCAACCCAGAGATGAAATGCGCCGAGGCTGGTATTGCTCCATCGCCAGAATTCGAGTGCGTCCCGCCATTCCATTGGTGATCCTCCAATACATACTTTATAATTCAAAGTAATTTGAGAATCAAGGAAATGAAGCTAAAATGGTTTAAAGGCGCGGCGCGGCGGCACGGTTGAGGCGGTCGTTGATCGCGTCGCCTAATCCCTCCATGGGAACCGGCGCGCAGGCGATGGTTTTAAGGCCATGCGCCGCCGCCATGCGGTCAAGCGCATGAAGGTGTCCGAACAGCTTCGCCGCCGCCTCACGCAAATCGCCGGACGGGCTGAGGTTGAGCGCGTGGTCGCCGCCCGCGATCTCGCCGAAGCCGAGAAAAGCCTCGCCGTCATTTTGCTCCGTCGCATTGAGCCGAATTGGTGCGATTGGCGCGTAATGGCTCGCCATCATGCCGGGGGCTTCGATGCGATTTACATTGGCGGTTATCAGCGGCTTGCCGATAACGCGCTCAATGTCGTCGCGCGCAATGCCGCCGGGGCGCAACAACACGGCGTTGTCGCCTTCGACCTTCACGATCGTCGATTCAACCCCGACCGCGCATGGCCCGCCTTCAATGACCATGTCGACATTGTCGCCAAGCGACTGGCGCACATGATCGGCGGCAGTAGGGCTGATGGTTCCCGAACGATTGGCGCTCGGCGCGGCGAGCGGACGATCGACAGCTTTGATCAATCCTTGCGCAACGGGATGATCGGGCATCCGGACGCCGACCGTATCAAGTCCCGCAGAAACAAGCAGCGACAGATTGCTGTCCGCAAGCCGCGGCAAGACTAGCGTCAGCGGCCCCGGCCAGAAAGCGGCGCTGAGTTTTTCCGCCAGCGGAGAAAATGAAACATAACGCTTCGCCATGCCGGCGCCGGACACATGAATGATCAGCGGATTGAATTGCGGCCGGCCCTTGGCTTCGAAAATCCGCGCGACGGATTCATCGTTCGTCGCATCGGCGGCGAGGCCGTAAACCGTCTCCGTCGGCATGGCGACGAGCCCGCCAGAAATGATGACGTCTTTGGCTTTTTCAATGTTGGTATCCGCGTTCATGGGCGAGCGCATAGCACAGGGCGCGAGAATAACGCAGCCGTCATTCAGCGCGAAATCACCATCTCCACCACCCACGCACAGCCGCCGTCGAAGATGCCGCCGGTAAGGCGCCCGCCGCCGTCAATCGTCCCTTCGAAGACGACGCCGGCGCGGCCCGGGAAATAATAATCGGCGTTGAAAAACCCGTCATGGGTGACGAGGCCTTTGACGGTCTGCCAGGAGCCTTGCCAGGCGCGCAGGGCGCCGTTTCTGATTTCGATGCGGGTGAGCGGCAAGTCACGACATGTAGCGTCGGACAGCCCGGGCGAAACGCGGGTTACGCCCTGATAGACGCCGTCATAATTATAGGAAACGACTTGCGCCGCGGCTTTCGTCGTGACGAGGGCAGCAGCAATCACCATACATATAATGAAATAACGCATAATCTGTCTCCTGCACCCGGTAGACTAGCAAAATGCGTGCCTTCGCGTTAATCCTAAGATGAAAATCCGGTGATGCGTACTTCCAGCCAAAGTGAATAAACGGGGGCTGCAATGACGATCAACCCATTCAAATCCTTCATTTTTGTAGTCTGTTTGCTGATAGCGTCATGCCAGCCTCAGCCTGAACTTGTAGAAGGCGAAAACCTTGTCGTTCTTGAAGGCGCGACGGCGATTACCGGTGATGAGATATTGCCGGACAGCGCCATCATTATCGATAACGAAGAAATTATTCGCGTGGGCGCCGCCGGGGAATTCCGGTACCCGGATCAAACAATTGTCGTGGATCTTTCGGGCGCATGGGTGACACCCGGATTTATTGACACGCATGTTCATTATACGGAGTTCGACAAGGATAAGCTCGATATTATCCTGCGCACTCTGTTGGCGAATGGCGTCACGACGGTCCGTGCGGCAGCTGGCCTGACCGAGTTTAATGTCGCGCTACGCGATGAAATTGAACGAGGCGAACGGTTGGGCCCGCGTATGAAGACCGCCGGCCTGCCCATTGATACGCCTGACGGGCCAATGGATTGGATGGCTCAAGTTTCGACGCCTGAAGAGATGCGTACTGAAATACGCAAGCAGGCTGACGAAGGCGTCGACTACATAAAACTGTACAGAACAGTCGGACCCGTTCTCGCAGCTGTTGCCGTCGAGGAAGCCCACGCATTGGACCTAAAAGTGATCGGGCACCTCAATATGACCACTTGGGCCGACGCGTCGGCGATGGGGTTCGATGGCATTGTTCATTCGGGCATCTACGCGCCCACATGGGAGCTGGCGCCAGAAGAACATTGGGAAGCGATCCGGCGCGCGTTCAATCAAGGCAGGGAGCCCGGAGAAGAGAACGGTTTCAAGCTTTTGCTGGATCATGTCGATCTCGATAGTGAGAAGTCGCAAGCGTGGATGGAGGATTTAGCGGATCGGGGCACGCCGCTGGAACCGAACCTTGTGATGCTCGAAGCGCTGCTCTGGGGTGACGATCAAACGACATTCGATTTATATGAGCCTGCAAAAGCGCCAGAGAACTGGAAAGGCACGTTCCGGCTCGCCTTTCCCCATCCGGCTGTTGCCGCAAGGACGCCGGAATGGGCGCAGGAAATAAAGAAAACGTATCCGCTGTTTGAAGATTTGGCCGTCCGGCTTTATCGGGCCGGCGCTGTTGTCAGCGTCGGCACGGACCTGATGAATCCGTGGATGACGCCCGGCGCTTCTTATCATCGCGAGCTGGCGCTGTTGAAAAATGCAGGTCTTACGGAACGCGAAATCCTGAAGGCGGCGACGCATTTTGGCGCGGTCGCTATGACCCTTGAAGAGCAGATCGGCAGTATTGAAGCGGGCAAGTCTGCGGATCTGGTGGTGCTAAACGCTGATCCTCTCGCGGATGTTCGGAATTTTCGCGATATACGATTTGTGTATTTAAGAGGCCGGAAACTGTCGCCAGCACAATTACTGAACAATACCCTGAGCGCGGCGGAGTAGTTTTTTTCAAGGGCGCAGCGCTGGAACTCGCGCCGCGCCCGGTTATTGCGCGCGTTTAGAATTTACGCGACAGCACCAGATTGAGGCTGTGCGAGTCGTATTCGGTCGAAAGAGCGCCGAAGCCGTCCGTCAACGTCGCGCGATTGGCGTCGAGGTAACGATATTCAATACCGGCGCTCATCCGCTCGCTGACGTCTTTGCTAACGCCGCCAAACGCCTGATAGGCGAAAACGAAATCATGATCGCCTTCGCCGCCAACGCGGGCGGTGCCGGCGCCGAGGCCGGCATAAGGCGTGAAACCGCTTACGCCCGGCGCTTTCAGGATCGCGTTGCCCATAAAGCTCAGCGCGTTGATGTCGCCGCCGCCGTCAAACGCAACGCCGTTGATGACGCCGCCGTCCACATTGTTTGAGCGGTAGGCGACTTCGCCTTCAACCGCGATGAATTTCGACAGATTGACGCCGTATGCGCCGCCGACAACATAACCGATATCCGTATCCAGCTCGCCTGCGCCGGTTGCGACGCCCGGTACGACGCCGACAATGTCATGGTCTGAGCCGAGGCTCGCGCCGCCAAACAGCTTGCCGTAAGTTTCCGCATTGGCGGAAGTTGCCGCAGTTGCGCCTATAGCGGCTGCGATCATTATTAAACGCATGGGTTTCACCTAATTGATGGCGGACCGTTCCGCCGAGGCGCGGGGATGTGGCGGTGGTTTCGTTGTTTGGCAATCGTGCAGGCGACGAAAAGAAGCGTTCTCACGCCGATTTGAAAAAGGCTAACGGCCGGCAATGCAAAAGCTGTATATCCGGTAATGTTTCAGATTACATCGCTGCAATTTATTCTTCGATACGAACGGAGCTTGCGTCATAAGGAACGCAAGCAAGGGAGCTATAGATGACTTTTTCCACCCCCATTCGCGATATGCGGTTTATTCTTGAACATGCGGCCGGGTTCGATGCGCTTGAAAAGACCGGCGCATTTCCGGAACTCACCGATGATCTTCTCGCGGCGATCCTCGATGAAATGGGAAAGTATTGCGATCAGGTTGTCGCGCCGCTGAATGACGTCAGCGATCAAAACGGGGCAAAGCTTGAAAACGGCGTCGTCAGAACGACGCCGGGTTTCAAGGAAGCCTATGTGCAATATGTGGAAAGCGGCTGGGGCTCTTTGTCGTTTCCGGAAGATGCAGGCGGGCAGGGATTGCCGACAACGCTCGCCGTGGCGCTGGTCGACGCGCTGAACGGCGCGTGCATGTCCTTCGCGATCGGCACGACGCTGACGACAGGTGCGGTCAAAGCGCTGAAGGCCGCCGGCACGGACGAACAAAAACGCCTTTACCTTGAAAAGATGGTCACCGGCGCCTGGACTGGCACCATGAACCTCACCGAACCGCAGGCGGGATCGGACCTGTCGGCCGTGCGCACCAAGGCCGAACCGGTGGGCGACGGCCGGTACAAGATCAGTGGACAGAAGATTTTCATCACCTATGGCGATCACGATATGACCGAGAACATCGTTCATCTTGTGCTCGCGCGCCTGCCCGATGCGCCGGAAGGAACGGCGGGCATTTCGATGTTTCTCGTGCCGAAGTTTCATGTAAACGAAGATGGCTCGCTCGGCCTCCGCAATGACGCGCATTGCATCAAGCTCGAAGAAAAAATGGGCCTGCATGGAAGCCCCACCTGCGTCATGTCCTTTGGTGACAGCGGCGAGTGCTATGGCACTCTACTGGGCGCCGAGAACAAGGGGCTCAAAAACATGTTCATCATGATGAACGCCGCGCGCCTCGATGTGGGCGTGCAAGGGGTCGGCGTTGCAGAGCGCGCCTATCAGCGCGCGCTTGCTTACGCGCTTGACCGCAAGCAGGGCCGGGCGCCGGGCGTCAAGTCAGGCGAAATGGTTTCAATCTACGAGCATCAGGACGTGCGGCGGATGCTTTATTCCATGAAGGCGCTGGTCGATGCGTCCCGCGCCATTTGTTACGCCAATGCTGTTGCCTATGATCTTGCGCGAACATCGCCGGACGAGGCACAGCAGAAAACAGCAAAAGCGCTGGAAGAATTGCTGACGCCGATCTCAAAAGGATGGTCCACCGACCGCGCCAATGACGTGACCTCCCTCGGCGTGCAGGTGCATGGCGGCATGGGCTATATCGAGGAGACCGGCGCCGCGCAACACATGCGCGACGCGCGCATCGCCGCGATCTATGAAGGGACCAACGGCATTCAGGCCATGGACCTTGTGGGCCGCAAGCTGCAGGGCGACGGCGGCGCGGCAGCGAAGACGTTTGTCGCGAACGCACGCAAGGAGGCGGATCTTTTAAAAGCGGCGAAACGCGATGAATTGAAATCCATGGGCGCGCGGCTGGAGGCGGCGGCGAGGGCGCTTGATGCGTCTACGGACGGATTGCTGGAGGCGGCGAAGTCAGACCAGGAGGCGGTGCTCGCCGGCGCGGTTCCTTATTTGAAACAGTTCGGCAATGTCGCTGGCGGATATTACCTCGCCCGCGGCGCCATGGCGGCGGCCCTGATGATCAACGAAGGATCGGGCGACAAGGACTACCTTGAATCGAAAATCGCCATCGCGAAATTCTTCGCCGACAATTATCTCACCGAAGCAGTAAGCCTGACGGATGCAATCCTCGCCGGCGCCCTGCCGAAGCTAAATCCGGAGAAGTTGAGTGCGTAGTGCTATATATATTATGTGAATGGTCGGAGTGGGGTGATTCGAACACCCGGCCCCTGCCTCCCGAAGACAGTGCTCTACCAGGCTGAGCTACACTCCGAAATCCATATGGCCCGGTGATCGCTGAAGGGGCCTCTTGCGGGAGCGCCTCTATAACGACGGACCCGCGGGTGCGCAATGGGGATTTCTTGAAGGTTCGCGCCCGCGAATTGGCAATATCGGCAACCCTTGCATGTCTTAGGATCAAGGATCGGATTCGGCCCCCGAATTTTACCCCACCGCCCATTGCAAGCAGGGCGCGAAAGCGCTATCTCGCCCGCTCCTCGGCTCGCGGGACGCCTCAAAAAAGGCGCGCGCCGCCAGCATGTTGGGGCGTCGCCAAGTGGTAAGGCATCGGTTTTTGGTACCGACATNNTCGAATCCTGGCGCCCCAGCCAATATTTATGGGCACTCAAGATGTTACTGTCCGGAACAATATTGGCGTTGCCGATGCGCGAATATGCTCGCCTGGTAGTGATTTTCAGCCCGGGAACATCCGCGCGGCGTATTGTGTTATGCTTAATGTGGAGCCGCATCAGTCTGGCTGAGCAATAAGTATTTGCCAGCGCAGGCGAGTGTTGTTACAAACTAACGGGGTGTGTCTGCGGCCGCCAGTAAAATGGCGTGTTTGGCCGTGCAAATAGGGTAACAACAATCTTGCAGCCGGCGGATCAAAATCGCGCTTGTGCGGCCATAAGGGTCACATCAGCGTTGCAATTCCGCGGCAAATATACGAATGATTCAAACGTTCGGGGCAANNACGGGGTGACGAGTAACTTGAAACAGGTTTCAAAAACGCGGAAACGCGTTTCGAATGGGCGCATTGATGCGTCTTTGTTCCGCGGCCGAAGCGCCGCTCTAATCAGCCGCAACAATCCGGTAGGTGAGGCATTTATGAAAAGACTAGCGATTTTGGGTTCAGCGGCGGCGGCGCTTGCC
>DGNI01000204.1:0-913 GCA_002388885.1 Parvularculaceae bacterium UBA4496
CCATCTCGCCGGCCTGAACATTATCAAGGCCATAGATGCGCGCGATGCCGTCACCCACGGAGAGCACCTGACCGATCTCTGAAACCTCGGCGTCTTTGCCGAAATCCTTGATCTGCTGTTTTAGAATGGAGGAAATTTCCGCCGCGTTGAGTTCCATGTGCCTCAAGCCTCTTTCATTACGGTCTTCAAACGGTTCAGTTTTGTTCGGAGCGATGCGTCAACCATTTTGGAGCCGATCTTGACGATCAGGCCGCCTAGCAAATCCGGATTGACGCGGGTTTCAAGGTTCACCGCCTTGCCCACAAGCGTCTCGATCTCAAGGCGGAGCGCCTTGACCTGATCGTCATTCATGGCGGCGGCGGTCATTGCTTCAGCGCTCACCTCACCGCGGTCGTCGGCGGCGAGTTTCGCGAAGGAGCGGATCATGTCTTCGAGCGCAAAAAGACGCCGGTTTTTGGCGATTAGTTTCAGGAAATTGGCGGTCAGCGCGCAGAAGCCCGCCTTTTGCGCCAGCGATTCAACCACCGCCATCTGCTCGGCGCGGTCATAGACCGGGCTTTTCAGAAAACCGCGCAATTCGTCAGAAGCGGTGATCGTCGCCTGCAGCGCGCGAAGTTCGCCCTCGATGGCCTCAATAGAGCCCGCTTCCTTCGCCAGATCGAACAGCGCCGTCGCGTAACGGCCGGCGACGCCCGACACCGGNNGAATTGGCTGAACCCTGATCCGTCACTGGCTTTCCCGTGCTCCGTCTTGAGGCGGCGCCGCTTGGCGGCAGCGCCTAAGGTTTTGAAATTACTTACGAAAATTAGGCCGCGCGCGGGACGCTGCGAGCCTTGGTCGCGTGATCGCGCGTGGGCGTAGCATGGCCCCCGCCGCGACGCAACAATTGCCCCCTGCGGCGGAATGGCGGGGG
>DGNI01000204.1:940-11631 GCA_002388885.1 Parvularculaceae bacterium UBA4496
CTGCAGCTATTCGAGAGTATTGGATGGGGATTATCGGTGAGCTCAGAAAGGCCCTGATCGCACGGCACAAATCCGGCGTTGTCTTCACCCATGTGCCGAAATGCGGCGGGACTTCGGTTCAAACGGCACTTTTCAGGCATTTCCGGCTTTCGCGCGAACACATCCTTCCGGTTGAATCGCGTGCTGCAGAACGTCTGGGCGCCCCGCATCTGCGACAGGCGGCGGCTTTTCCAGAATTTGAGGCGCTGGAATTGCGAAAGCAGCTCGTCGCCTATGCGCTTTCGCGCGACGTCAAATGCATCACCGGGCACAACCCAATCAATGAGCCGATCATGAGCGCCCACAAAGGCACGCATAAATTTGTCACCGTATTGCGCGACCCGGTGGAGCGGTTTTGCTCCCATTACCGCTTCGTTTACAAAAGCGGCGTTGCAACCGCCGTGGACGAAAAACTCGACGACTTTCTGGAAACAAACCGCGCCCGCTGGTTCGGTTCAATTTACGTTACATATTTTGGCGGCGCACCCGCCGCAAAACCGGTGATCGAACAGTCCTCAATAGAAAGAGCTCAGAAAATTGTCAGCGGTTTCGATGCAGTCGGCTTTCTTGATCGCATGGACAAGTTCCAACAGCAACTGCGCGACCTGTTAGGCGTCAACGTCAAAATCGACGTTAAAAACCGCACCAAGGACCGGGCGACCCATTGGCGCGGAGAGATTTCCGACCAACAGCTTGAACGTATTCGTGAGATATGCAGACCAAATATCGAGGTCTATGAATATGCGCGCAAACGCTGCTTGAGCGCCTGAAGGTTTCGCCGCGAATGAGTTCTAGAAACGCAAACCCAAGCGGGCGCCGATCTGGTCCATGCCTTCATTGTCAGTGCAAAGACCCGCGTTCGAAATATGGTTCCAGTGAAACGACGCGCTGATGCGATCCGTCAGCCTGTAACCGACATCCCCGGCGATGCGGAACAGGACGCGGCAGCCGTAAAACACGGTTTCATCGACGCGGCCTGCATCGACGATGGGATCGAACATATCGGTTTCGCCATTGTGAATGCTAAAGCCCGGGCTGACTGCCACGAACCACTTCGATCCCAGCTCAAGCTTCCATTCAAGGCCCGTATAAACCTGACTGGTCGCATCGGAATCGGTTGCGATCGTCGCACCTATCAGCGGGCGCGGCGCGCCGAGAACTGTCAGAATTCGCGGTGATGAAAAAAGCGCTTCGGCGTTGATAGCCGCGCCGTCTTCCTTACTCGACCCGAAACCGCAACAGCTTTGCACGTAAACGCCGGCGCGCACTTCGTCGATAATTTGCGCGGACGCAGCGCCGAACGAACCCAGCGCCAGCATAACCGACAAAATCACGATACGCATCATCACGTTATTCACCCCCAAAACATGAATCATTTTAGACCGTTAAAGGATTAATCAATCCTTACAACAGCGGGGCTTTCTGGTTCCTTTACAGGAAGTTATAGGGATTGATATCGACAGAAATGCGAACCACGGATGTTTTCTTGATCCGCGACAGCCAGTCGGAAAGATAGGCCTGCAGATGAACATTGCGCCGGGCTTTGACGAGCATGCGCTGGCGCGCAATGCCGCGAAGCCGATAGATCGGCGTTCGCGCAGGGCCAAGAATTTCAACGCCATCCGCTAACGGGGCCGCCATACGCATCGCTTTCGCCATATTATCAAGCGCAATTTCGTCCCGCGAGCGCAGGGTGACCGATGCGAGCCGCCCATAGGGCGGGTAGCCGAGCGACCTACGCCCTTCAGCCTCAGCGGCAAGGAATGCGTCGCGGTCGCCGGACGCCAGCGCCTGCAGAACGCCCGCATGGGGCTGATAGGTTTGTAAAAGCGCGCGACCCGGTTTTTTAGCGCGCCCCGCACGGCCCGTGACCTGCGACAACAACTGATAGGTGCGCTCGCCCGCGCGCAGATCGCCGCCGGAAAGTCCGAGATCAGCATCGACGACGCCGACGAGCGTGAGGTTCGGAAAGTGATGTCCTTTTGCGGCGACCTGCGTTGCAATAAGAATATCAATTTCGCCGTTCTGCATCGCGTCCAGCACTTCACGCATGGCGCGCGGGCCCGGGGCTGTATCCGAAGACAGAACGGAGATGTTCGCATCGGGCCAGCGCGCGCGCGCTTCTTCGGCGACGCGCTCAACACCCGGACCACAAGGCGTTAAGGAATCCACCGCATTGCATTCCGGGCATGCGGACGGCTTCGGCATGGAAAATCCGGTGTGGTGACAGACCAGCCGTTTGTCGAAACGGTGTTCGACCAGCATCGTGTCAGAGCCTGGCGCGGTCATCTTGTGACCGCAACGGCGGCATAAGGTCATCGGCGCGTAACCGCGGCGATTGAGAAACAACATTGACTGTTCATCCGTAGACAGACGTTCATCAATCGCCTTCACCAGCGCGGGCGACAGCCACTTGCCCGCCTCCGGCGCATCTTCACGCATGTCGATCAGGCCGATGTCCGGCAGCGCCGCCTCGGCGAACCGCGCCGGCAGGCCCACAGCGCCGTATCGGCCTTCGTCCACATTGACGACGGTTTCCAGCGACGGCGTTGCGGATGCGAGAATGACGGGAAAACCAGCGCGGGCGCCGCGCGCGACGCTAAGGTCGCGAGCGTGATAGATGACGCCTTCCTCCTGCTTGTAGGCGTTGTCGTGCTCCTCATCGACAACGATCAATTTCAGATTGGGAAAGGGTAGGAACAGCGCTGAACGCGCGCCAACGACCAGCCGCGCGGACCCTTCCGCCACGCGCCGCCAAGTGCGCCGGCGCTGGGCGCCCGTCAGTTCCGAATGCCATGGCGCGGGCGCGGCGGCGAAGCGTTCTTCAACCCGCCCTAGAAACGGCAAGGTCAATGCGATCTCCGGCAACAGGATCAATACTTGTGCGGCTGGATCGAGCTTCAGCGCTTCAGCGACAGCTTCAAGATAGACTTCGGTTTTTCCCGACCCGGTGACGCCGTCGATCAGGATCGCTTTGTGTTCGCCGCGCGCGACGGTTTTCTTGATTTCATCGGCGGCGAATTGCTGGTCGTCCGAAAGGTTATGTCCGGCGCGCGACAGGTCCGGCGGATCGAACGGCGGGTCCGGATCAATATCGACGCGCGTCAACGCGCCCGCATCTGCAAGACCGCGCACGACGCCATCGCTGACGCCCGCGGCCGATGCGAGTTCGGCCGTCGTCATGGGCGCATCACTCGCAATATCAAGAACGGCTTTTCGCTGAGGCGTCAGACGCGCCGGTTTTGCGCCACCCGCGACAAACGCCGTCTGCATTCGAGGACCTTCGAGCGCATCCGAAACCCGCATCACCATTCGGAGGATCGCCCCCAGCGGAAACATGGTGTAGTCCGCCGTCCAGTTGATGAAATCGATAAGTTCGCCCGAAAGCGGCGGCGCATCGATCACGTCGATAATGGCTTTTAGCTTTTCGGGGGCCGCAGGATCGCCGTTGGACGGCCAGACAACGCCAGTAACCTCCCGCGGGCCAAAGGGCGCGCGCACAAAAGTCCCGGGCTCTGGCGCATCCCCCACTGCACAGAGATAGTCATACGCCTTGGGCAAAGGCAGCGGAAACAACACGCTAACGCAGCTTTGGAGGCCAAGTCCGCCGTTTTCAGCGGGCGCACCCATTATGCGTTGGCTGATATTCATGTTTGCGTGCTTGATCCTGCCTGCAGTTTCGGGTGAATTACAGCCACTTATCGGTAGTGCAATCCGGGCGGAGCGCAATGCGTATCATCTTTTTCTCTCTTCTGCTTTTTGTTGTGACCACCGGCAATGCTGACGCCAAATACAGTTTCTGCAACAAGTCGAGTTATGCGCTGTCCGCCGCCATTGGCTATGTGGATGGCGACC
Organism: Parvularculaceae bacterium UBA4496; assembly: GCA_002388885.1. GTDB lineage: Bacteria > Pseudomonadota > Alphaproteobacteria > Caulobacterales > Parvularculaceae > Hyphococcus. Next base: position 4,835 of record DGNI01000204.1, read on the forward strand.
GGCTGGCCACGCGCGGCTGGTGGCGCCTGCGCCCCGGTCAGTGCAAGGTGGTGTTAACCGAGCAAGCGAAGCCCGGCCGCTATTTCGTTTATGCCGAAGCCATCCCGGGACACAAAGGCGCTTTGCGCACCTGGTCCGGCGATACGGCGCTTTGTGTGGAAAACGCGGGCTTCTTCAATCTGCGCAATCAGGATGTCTGCCGCGACGATCCGATGCGGCAACGAAGGTTTTTCAATGTCGAGGTGACCGAACAGGCGGGCGGCAACTGGCAGACGGACTTCACTGAAGCTAGCACTTACACGGTTTACTCGGCGGAAGTCGCAGGCGTGCAACGGCTTTTGAGCGACATCGGCGTCGATGCCGGTCGGGTTGACGGCGCCATGGGCCGCACAACACAGCGCGCGCTCGCTAACTACCGCAAACAAAAAGGCCTCTCCGAGGGCTATTCCATCGACGACGAAGTGATTGACGCGCTGATTGAAGACGCCAACGCCCGCGAAGCAAAGCTCGGCCTCTTCCAGTGCAACAAGACCAACGCGCCCGTATGGGCCGCCATTGCATCGGCCGAGGATGAAGACGCCTACACATCGAAAGGCTGGTGGAAAATCGAACCCGGCGATTGCGCGAAAATCGTCAAGGGCGCGCTCGCGAAAGATCACTATTACGTCTATGGCGTTATGGAAGATCCGGCTGGGGACCGGCCCATTACTGGCGGCGAGAAAAGTTTCTGCGTCAATGTCATCATGTTCAACCTCAGCGACGAACTCGCCTGCGCAGATCAGGATCTTGAGGCAGCGTCGTTCCGCCGGATTGAAATTGGCGGCGCGCAATCATTGAACTTTGATTTTACACCTGAAATGTTCGCCGCGCCCTCGGAAGCCGGCGGAGAATAAACGACGAGTTTTCATTGCCCGATCTAATCCACGTCGAAAACTGGGTTTTCGATCTCGACAACACGCTTTACGGCGCGCAAGAGCAGCTGTTTCCGCAGATGGACGTGCGGATGACGGCGTTTATCCGCGAGCGCCTGTCCATGAACCATGACGATGCGCGCCGAATGCAGAAAGACTATTACGTCGAATATGGCACGACCATGAGCGGGTTGATGACCGAGCATGACGTGTGTCCCGATGAATTTCTCGAATACGTTCACGACATCGACATTGCGCATCTGAAGGAAAATAAGGGCCTCGGCGCGGCGCTGGCCTCGCTGCCGGGACGGAAATTCATCTTCACCAACGGGTCGGTGAAGCACGCCGAAAACGTCGCCGGGGCGCTGGGCGTGCTGCATCATTTCGACGAGATTTTCGACATCAAGGCGGCCGGCTATGCGCCAAAGCCAAAACGCGAGCCTTACGAAAAGTTTCTGACATCGCATGGCATCAACCCTCGACGCGCCGCCATGTTTGAAGACATCGTGCAAAACCTTGAAGCGCCGCACGCGCTCGGCATGACAACCGTGCTTGTGCATTCCGACGCTGCGTGGCTTGATGACGAGCCCCATGACAAACGCCCCGCGAGAGCGAGCGAGACGGCGCCCCATATTCATTACGTTACGGATGATTTAACCGCGTTTCTGAATGCCGCCAATAAAGCGCACGTAAAAGCCAGTTAAAGAACCACCATGACCGATAAAGCTGCATTGGAATCTGTCATCAACGCCGCGTGGGAAAACCGCGCGGGCGTTTCCCTTGAAACGAAAGGCGAGGTTCGCGAGGCGGTCAACGAAACGCTTGCTCTGCTCGATCAGGGCGCGGCCCGCGTCGCCGAACCCGTCGAAGGTCAAGGCAACCTCAAGGAATGGCAAGTCAATCAATGGCTGAAAAAGGCCGTGCTGTTGTCTTTCCGCCTGAACGACAACCGCTTGATCGACGGCGTCAACGGACCCTGGTGGGACAAGGTCGAAACAAAATTTTCGGGTTGGAGGGAAGAAAACTTCCGCAAGGGCGGCTTCCGCGTGGTGCCGCCGGCGACCGTGCGCCGCGGTTCTTTTATCGCGAAGAACGCCGTCCTGATGCCGTCTTATGTCAATATCGGGGCCTATGTCGGCGAAAGCGCAATGATCGACACCTGGGCGACGGTCGGCTCCTGCGCGCAGATCGGCGCGAACTGTCACATCTCCGGCGGCGCGGGCATTGGCGGCGTTCTTGAGCCGCTGCAGGCAAACCCGGTCGTCATCGAAGACAATTGTTTCGTCGGCGCGCGCGCTGAAGTCGCCGAAGGCGTTATCGTGCGCGAAGGCTCGGTGCTTTCCATGGGCGTTTATCTCGGCGCATCGACGAAGATCGTGAACCGAGAAACCGGCGCCGTTCTTTACGGCGAGGTACCGCCCTATTCGGTTGTGGTTTCCGGCTCGATGCCGTCGGAAAAAGGCGGCCCCAATCTTTATTGCGCCGTCATCGTCAAACAAGTTGATGAAAAAACACGCGCAAAAACATCCGTCAACGAACTGTTGCGGAACGCGTAGCCTGCTCTAAACCGGTTTCTTTTTCTGCGGCCATGCACACATAGCCTTCCGGGCCGACAAACCGGATCGGGCGATCTTTGGCGACCTCACACAGCACATCGAGAAAATGATGAATGCGGTTCGGCACGCCGAAATTCCTGATTGCCACACAAATGCAAGGCGTTTCGCATTCCTCGATGTACGTTTCGACAGCACGACGCAACATTCCCGGCGCATAGAAAGCCTGTGGCCGGAAAACATCGCGCGCATGCCCTCTCTTGAATCCTGTCGAAACTGCTGAATAAACTGACACGATCCACATGCCGGGATGGGCGAAATCGCGGCGGCGATAGGATGTGAGCGGGATCGCCCAGAAATCTTCCGCCACGGCGCTGCCCGCCAATTCCGGCTGAAACGGCGTTAGCGGGACGGACACCATGGATGGCCGCACGCCGAGACTTTTCGTACCCGGATAGAGCGCTGAAATGCGCCGCGGCCGCAGCCCCGACTCAAGCGTCAGATCATAACGTACGCCAAGCGAGGCGAATTTTTCCATGCAATACGCCGCACTCCACATATCGCCCATACGCGCCGCCTGGCAGCGAAACCCGAAATTTTCACTGAAATTTGCGACCGCTTCTTCGATGGTTTCATTGATGAGCGCCGCATCCGCATAGTTCGCACGCCAGCCACGATCTGTCTTTTCAATGCTGTGAATATGGAGACCGATTTCATCGCCTTCCCGCCGGCGCGCCTCCAACTCTGCCTGATAGCGTTTCGCGATCGCAAACGCGTCGCCATAAACACCGGCGATATGCCGGTCCATGCGCACATACCAGCCGAAAGAAGCCTTGGCGCCGGTCCTGTCTTCAAGCTCGGCCCGACGCAAAGCCATTTCACGCAACGCAACGCCGGCGCTGTCGAAAGTTTGCGTCTGCTCGCCCGGCATTCTCTCGTCGGGCTCTAGATCAATGGCGAAGTGGACTGGTATCGAATTCATCAGTCTTAACAGGCTCTGTAACCGTTAGAATATCTGAGACCCGAACCTGCCTGCAAAGACTGAAGTTTTAGTAACGCGTGCCGTCCTTCCGGTAAGCCGCCCAGCCTTCGGGGCCTTTAACCATCTGCAGATTGACCTGCGTGTCGGTGTAGGATGACACTTCCTCTGCTGCGCGCGTGCCGACTTCCAGAAACACTGCGTCGGCGCTGGAGCGATTGACCGCCATATGTCCGTTGGCGACGCCGGCCTTGAATGTTGCGACATCGCCAGGGCGCAAAACAGTTTCTCCGTCGTCTTCCACAAGCACCGCCTCGCCTTCAAGCATATAGACAAGCTCGTCCTCGTTTTCATGCCAGTGCTTCAAGGCCGAAGCAGCGCCGGGCGCGAGGCGCGTGAGATTGACTCCAAACTGAGTGAGCCCGCCAAGATCGCCGAGCGCAATCTTCGACCTGCCCTTGCAATGTTGATCATAAGGCGGCGGATAGGCGCAGGCCGTACGGACTTCCGCTTCTTCAAGATTGAGTTTCGGCACCGGGTTTCTCCTCTAAGGGTGTGCTTGGAGGCGCTTGTTTTGCGATTACTGCTAGTCTAGCTGATGGTCATGAAAAAGATCGATCCCGTCGAGCTTGCGCAAGCGCTGATACGACGCCCGTCCGTCACGCCGGCGGACGAAGGCGCGCTCAACGTGCTTGAAAAAACGCTGGCGGGACTGGGCTTTCGCTGCACCCGCCTCAAATTCGAGGACGTCGATAACTTGTTTGCACAATTCGGAGAGGGCGAGCCTCATCTGTGTTTCGCAGGGCATACGGACGTAGTGCCGCCTGGCGATGAAGCCGCGTGGAGGAGCCCGCCGTTTGACGCAGCAGTGAAAGACGGAAAGCTCTGGGGCCGCGGCGCCGCGGACATGAAAGGCGCGATCGCGGCCTTCGCTGCGGCCGCCTCGCGCGCGATTGCTGATGGCGCCGTGAAAGGTTCGTTTTCATTTTTAATAACGGGAGACGAAGAGGGCCCGGCCATCAACGGTACGAAGAAAGTATTGGCCTGGCTTCACGAACAAAGAATCAAAATCAACCACTGCCTCGTCGGTGAGCCGTCAAATCCTGAAATGATGGGCGACATGATCAAGGTCGGCCGGCGCGGGTCGATCAATTGCTGGCTGACGGTAAAAGGCAGGCAGGGGCATGTCGCCTATCCGCATCGCGCGCAAAATCCGATACCGGCGTTATTGCGCAAACTTCTGCGGTTGAGCGAAACGCCGCTCGATAAGGGTTATGAACGATTTCAGCCGTCAAACCTTGAAATCACCGATATTCACATCGGCAATCCCGCGCACAACGTCATCCCTGAAAAGGCGACGGCGCGTTTCAACATCCGCTTCAACCCGAACTGGACCGGCATTTCCATTGATGCGTGGCTGCGCGAACAACTGGACGTGCTCACTGGGGAAACCGGCGCCAAATACGAACTTGAAACCATAGTTTCCGGCGAGGCGTTTTTAACGACCGACATGGACTTTCTGTCGCTGATCGCCGACTGTGCGGAAGAAAAAACCGGGCGGCGTCCGGAATACTCAACCTCGGGCGGCACGTCGGACGCGCGGTTCATCAAGGACTATGCGCCGGTCGCCGAATTCGGGCTCGTCGGCGCAACGATGCACCAGACCGATGAACATGTGGCCGTCAGCGACATTGCTACGCTTACGGATATTTATGAAGCGATTATCGCACGGTATTTCGAGCAGTTTCCCGTCAGTAAATAATTACGCTTCATGTTCCGCCCGTACGAAATAAAGCCCGTCCGGCGGCGCCACGGGTCCGCAGCGCGTGCGGTCCGCCGCCTCCAGAGCATCCCTGAAATCGCGCGGACACCACCTGCCTTTGCCCACTTCAACGAGCGAGCCGGTGATTGAGCGCACCTGATGATGCAGGAACGATCGCGCAACGCAACGAATGACGATCTCGTCGCCCAAGCGTGAGACGGAAATCTCATCCAGCGTTTTAACGGGTGAGTCCGACTGGCAGGCAGCGGCGCGAAAGGTCGTGAAGTCGTGCCTGCCCACAAGGCACTGCGCAGCGGCATTCATCGCGTCGGCGTCAAGATTTTGCGATACGCGCCAAGCGCGGCCTTTGTCCAGCGCGAGCGGCGCACGGCGATTGACGATGCGATATTCATAGGCTCGTCGCATGCATGAAAATCGCGCATGAAAATTTTCGCTGACTTCCTCGCATGCGATGATCGCAATCGGCTGCGGTCTCAGATGCTGGTTGATCGCATCGCGCACCGTATCCGCACGGTGCTCTTTTGAAAGGTCCGCATGGGCAACCATGGCGAGGGCATGAACGCCTGCATCGGTGCGCCCGGCCGCATGAGTCGAGTTTTCATCGCCGCAGAACGCCTTGATCGCCTTTTCAACCGCTTCCTGAATCGACGGGCCGTTGGCCTGGCGCTGCCAGCCGACGTAGTTTCTCCCATCATACTCGATTGTCAGTTTGTACCGCGGCATCACGTGGTTATATTACGGGGAAAAGAAAGGGAAACCCGTCAATGTCCGATAAAAAGTCCAGCTGGATCACCTGGCGCGCAGCACGACCAGAGGTTTTGTTCTTTGCCTGCGTCTTTGCGGCGTTCCTGCTGTTCAGAACCACCGCCTACGGCATGTATCACATCCCCAGCGAGAGCATGCTGCCCACGCTGGCGGTTGGCGACCGGATTTTGGTGAGCAAGTTTTCCTATGGTTACAGCCGGCATTCGGTTCCTTTCTCCATCGGCCCGGAAATCGACACGCCGACGGGCCGGATCTTTGCGAAACTCCCCGAGCGCGGCGATCTGGTTGTATTTAAACATCCGCATTCCGGTGAAACGCTGATCAAGCGCGCGGTCGCCCTGCCCGGCGATACGGTCGAGATTCATGACGGAAGGCTGATCCTTAATGGCGAGATGACGCCGCGCATGCTTGAAGCAACCTTCCATTATCGCGAGCACAAGGGCGGCATCGCCAAGGTCGGGCGCTTCATGGAAACCCTGCCCGAAGGCCGGGCGCATGAAATCTATGAACGCGGCGATCATTATGCGGGCGATAATTTCGGGCCCGCCGTCGTGCCTGAAAATAATGTGTTCGTGATGGGCGACAATCGTGACAATTCACTGGACAGCCGTTTCACTGATCCCGGCGTCGGCTTTCTGCCTGCTGAATTTCTGGTGGGCCGCGCTGACGTGATGCTGTTCTCGCTAAACATGCGAAAGCACGAAAGCGGCCTTAAGAAACTCGAACGCCGCTGGATGGCGCCGCTGCGGTAGCGTCAGGTCAGGACGCCGCCGACCTCGAGCGGGAATCCGCGTAGAAATTCCTGC
>DGNI01000204.1:11653-16759 GCA_002388885.1 Parvularculaceae bacterium UBA4496
ATGGCGCCGGCGCTGCACGCGACGACAAGTTTGTCGTCCGTCTGGATAACAACCCCCGGTTCGCCGCCGCCGTCGGCAACTTTTGAAAACAGCGCCTTTACGCGCGCGCCATCAACCTCAAACCACGCACCCGGAAAAGGTGAGAGGCCGCGTATTTGCCGGTCGACGGTTTCAGCGTCTTTGGTCCAGTCGATCCGTGCTTCTGCGGACGAAATCTTGTTGGCGTAGGTGACGCCCTCTTCGGCTTGCGGCGTTTCCACTAGCGCGCTGCGTTCCAGGGCCGCCAGCGCGCGCGGCGCCAGTTGCGCTGCTACGGTTGCGAGTTTGTCGTGGAGCGACCCGGCGGTGTCTTGCGCTCCAATTTCCACCGTTTCAGACAGCAATACGGGTCCGGTATCGAGCCCCGCCTCCATGCGCATTACCTGAACGCCGGTCAACTCATCTCCGGCCATGATCGCCCGCTGGATCGGCGCCGCGCCGCGCCAGCGCGGCAACAGCGATGCATGCAGATTGAAACAGCCATGCCGTGGCGCGTCGAGCACCGCCTGCGGCAAGATCAGCCCGTAAGCGACAACGACCGCTACATCGAGGTCGAGCGCCGCAAACGCCGCACGCGCTTCTTCGCTCTTAAAGTTTTTCGGCGTCCGCACCTCAAGCCCGTGGCTCTCTGAGAACTTATGCACAGGCGACGGCGTCAGCTTGTGGCCGCGGCCGGAGGGCTGTGGCGCACGCGTATAAACCGCGGCGATGTCATGACCGGCGGCGACAAGCTCCGCCAGCACTTTTACGGAAAACTCCGGCGTGCCCATGAAGGCGATGCGCATGGCGGTATCCTTGTGAGCGCGGATTTTAAGACGCCGCTGCGAGGCGCTGTTCTTTTTTAAGCTTCTTGAGGACACGGTCGCGCTTGAGCCGCGAGAGATAGTCGATGAACAGAACCCCTTCGAGATGATCCATCTCATGCTGGATGCAGACCGCAAGCATGCCTTCGGCGTCAAGAACCTGTTCAGTTCCGTCGTAGTCTAGGAATTTCACCCGGCAGCGCGCGGGCCGTTCGATCTCGTCGTAATAGTCCGGTACGGAAAGACAGCCTTCTTCATAAAGCTGCTTGTCTTCGGATGGATCGAGAATTTCCGGATTGACGAAATAGCGCGGCTCCGGCTCCTCGTCTTTGCCGGCGAGATCCATCACGATCACCCGCTTCGGGACCCCGATCTGGATAGCAGCAAGACCAATGCCCGGCGCATCATACATGGTTTCCAGCATGTCATCCATGAGCGCGCGCAAGTCGTCATCCACCTTGTCCACGGGTTTTGACACCTCGCGCAGGCGCGGATCGGGCGCAGTAATGATCTCTCTGACGGCCATGATGTTCACCTATGGCCGCACTCTCACGCCGTCAAGACGCAAGGAGAGGCCGCCTTGCAGCTACAAGGTGAAACGTGGTTAACGCTAAACCCTCGCTTTTTATGGGATTTTCCCTTAAACTTCGGCATCCGCTGTCGAGTAATGAGTTGGGGACCAGACGATGCAGACGCAGCCTTCCTTTCTTCAGGAAGAGGCTGAAGGCGCGACAACCGGCGTTGCAGCCGTCAACACGCCCGAACCGCTGATTCAGGGACAGGGGCCGATCCTCTGGGCCGGCGTCGGCGCTTTCCTCATTATTTTTATCACCGTCCTTATGCTGATCATTCGCGGCCGGGTCGTGCGCCCGAGCCGGCGAAAAGCGAAAATGAAGCCGCCAAACTATTTCGAACCGGCTGGCGATGATGCCGACATCACTTTCGATGACGAAGCGCATCATGCAACTGAAAGCGCCGCTTACCACGAAGACCCTGCGCAAGAGGACGAGCCCGAAGAGGCGGAAATTTCCATCGGCCACGACGAAGAGTATGACGATCAATATGACGAACGCCATCGCGGCGATCTGAACGAAGAACCGGAAGAGGCGCGCGAAGAAACGCCGAAAAAGAAAAAGTCGGCCTTCGCCGGCCTCTTCTCCAAAAAGCCTGATGAGAAAACACTCCATGAAGAGGCGTTCGATAATGAGGAAATAGATGAGGATTTCCGGGAAGAGGCGCCCGTCGATACGTTCTTCGCCGATCCCGAGCCTGAACCGGCCCCCGCACCGCCGCCGCACGAGCAGGACCTTCCGCCAGAGCTCGACTACGCGCCCGCAGCTGCGCCGGCGGCCGATGCAACCCGGCTCGCCCATGCGGAAGATGTCGCACAACGCGCGCTTCAGCGCGCCGAGGATGCAGAGAAACTCGCCCGCGACCTTGCTCGCGCCAACACCAATGCCGAGCGCACTGTCGCGCTGGGGCTGAAGGAAAACGAAGCGGCGTTAAACGCCATGAGTGAAAGGTTGACGGCCCTGGCCAAGGAATTTCAGACCCGCCTTGAAACCGTCCCCATGCAGGCGGCGAATGCAAACATCCACGACGCACATGATGGGCTGTCGGAGGCGCATTTTGCGGAGTTCGCCGATTTGCTTGGCGAACAGTTCGAAACGCTGCGCAACGCCGTCAATGCGTCTATCGACCGGCTTTCGCAACGGATCGATCACCTGCCCGCCGCCGCGCCGCACGCCGTCGCGCCCACGGCCGCGCGGGTTCAGCTCTCCGACATCTTGAGCGACGCCTTGCCGGCGCAGCGCTATGAATTCGGGCGCAAGCTGACCTCAGGACGCACTGCCGACGCCTGCATCGACATGCCCGGAAGCCTCGCGCCAATCGCCGTCGATGCGCGCTTCCCGGTGGAGGCGTTCGATGCGTGGCAGCGCGCCCGCAATGATCAGGACGCGGAAACCGAACTGCGCCGGATCATTTTGCGGCATATCGCTGACGCCGGTGAAAAACTTATCGTCAGGGGCGAGACGGCCGACTGCGCCATGATGTTTGTGCCGTCGGAACATATTCTTTCGCAACTGCACACGCATTTCCCCGACCTGGTGCAGGAAAGCTATCGCGCCAAGGTCTGGATGGTGGCGCCGACATCGCTGATGGCGACGCTGCACACGATCAGCGCAGTGATCTCCGGCGCAGGCATGCAGCATCAACCAAGCGACGCCGCATCGAGCGAGATCGCGAGAGAGTTAAAAGCCTTGCGCGAGCGGATCGCGTCTCTTGAAGCGGCGCAAGGCCGTGGGCTTACGGAACAGGGACACGCAAAGTCATATGACTGGCAGTCACTGCCTGAAGAACAGGCTGAATCACGCGCCGACATAGTCGAGGAGCATCCGCATGCTCCGGCGGAGCCCGCATCGCGACCACTTTCCGGCGCGGCGTCAGAAAACGATAAATCGCCGTTCCCGCTGCGCTAAATCAGGCGGCGTCATCGTGCGATTTCGGCGGCTCCAACAGGTCGCGCTCTCGAATCTCCCGCGGCGTTCCGTCCACATCGGAAAGCGCTTCAATATCATCATCGACGCCCGGCAATTCGTAATCAGCGAACTTGCGCGCACGCGACAAGACGCGCCCCTCAAAGCTGCCGATGCTGGCGTTGTAGTTTTTGAGCGCCCCTTCGAGCGAGCCGCCGAGTTTGCGCAAATGCCCGCTCATGGTTTTGAGACTGTCGTATAAATCCTTCGCCATGGCGGCGATGGCCTGTGCGTTTTCGGTCATCTTTTCCTGACGCCAGTTGAGCGCGGCCGATTTCAGCATGGCGATCAGGATCGTCGGCGAGGCGATGAGAATCTTGCGGTCGAAGGCGTCCTGATAAAGCTGCGGGCGCGCTTCCAATGCCGCCGAGAAATAATTCTCGCCCGGCACGAACATCACAACATAATCGAGCGAGTCCTTCAGCGACGCCGCATATTCTTTCGCGGACAGGCTTTTGACATGCTTCCACAAATCGTCTGCATGTTTGGCCAAATGCCCGGCGCGCGCTTCGTCGGTTTCGGCTTCAATGGCGTCGAGATAGGCGCCGAGTGAAACCTTTGAGTCCACGGCGACCACACGCCCGCCGGGCAGGCGTACGACCATATCGGGCTGCTTGCGCCGCTCGCCATCGTCGTGGCTCGCCTGTTCGATAAAGTCGACATAGGCCGCCATGCCGGCGATCTCGACCACATTTCGAAGCTGCTCCTCGCCCCAGCGGCCGCGAGTTTTCGGCCCGGCGCGCAGCGCTGTCGCAAGCTTTTGCGCTTCGGCGCGCACGTCATGAGTGGATTTCGTCAATTCACCGATTTGGTTGGCGAGGGCGCCGCGAGATTTAAACTGTTCGTCGCGCATCTCAGCGAGACCTTTTTCATATCGCTGCAAAGTTTCACTAACCGGTTTGAGCAAATCATCGAGCGCCTTGCGGCGTTTCTCGCCTTCGCTTTCAGCGTTTTCGCTATAGCGTTTGAAGGTTTCACTGGCGCGTTTCATGAACGATTCATTGGCGCCTTCGAGCATCTCCGCCGTCATCGCCTTGAAATCGTTTTCCATCCGGGTTTTGAGCTCGCCTAGCGCCTTTTCGCGTTCGGCAAGGGTTGCGCGTTCCGACGCAAGGTCTTTTTCAAGCTGGGTATGCGCCGCCTGCATGCCGGAAAGCTGCGCTTTCAAAAGCTCAGCATCATCGGCGCGCGCTTTCGCGGCGCTGTGGGCGATGCGCGCTTCCTCAAGTTCGTAGCGCAGCGCGCTTGCACGCCTTGCCGTCTTTCGCGCCTGGATGACAAAAAACACCGCCGCCAGCACGAAGAAAACCAAGAGCCAGAAAGCCGGGGCGTCAGGCGGCAGGCCCGCATCGGAAAGCGTTTGATAAATCATGGGCCGAACCTAGCCGATTCGGGTACGCCAAGGCTTTAAGTGATTCTCCCCAAGCTTCACTGAACGCTAAGCCTTTGTTTAATGGTTAACGCTACGTTTCCCGCCCATGAGCGCATCAACTCTCAAAGCGGCGGCAAGGTTTGGCGATATCCGCATCCCAGCGAGGATTGCTATAAGCGGGGCGCTGGCGATCGCCATGGCGTCCTTCGCCGTGTTCTTCATGCAGATCGCGCTTTCGGAAGATTACATTACGCCGGCAAAGGCGCCCATGGGCGGCGACTACGCCGCTTTCTGGACCGCGGCGAAGGCCGTGGCCGCAGGCGAGGCTGCGCAGATTTACGACCCAGCGCATTTC
>DGNI01000015.1:0-167 GCA_002388885.1 Parvularculaceae bacterium UBA4496
GCCTCTTGGGCGCATTGCGGCGTCGATCCGTCGATCATGGGTATTGGTCCGGCGCCGGCATCGAAAGCGGTGCTAGCGAAGGCCAGTCTTTCTGTCAACGACATGGATGTAATCGAGATCAATGAAGCGTTTGCCTCACAGTCCTTGGCGACCTTGCGCGAATTAGG
>DGNI01000015.1:179-4244 GCA_002388885.1 Parvularculaceae bacterium UBA4496
CACCCGCTCGGCATGTCCGGCGCGCGGCTAGTCCTGACAGCCGCGGAGGAACTTCATCAATGCAGCGGCAAATATGCGCTCTCCGCAATGTGCATCGGTGTCGGGCAGGGGATTGCCTCGGTCATCGAGAAAGTGTGAACTGAGCGCAGGGAGGACCCCATGCGCAGTTTACCGTTCTTAAGTCTTGTTTCTCTGGTCGGCATGTCGATGACTTCGGCCTTTGCACAAGGACCGGCCGGTTACGCTGAGATCTATAACGAACCGACGAATGTTAACCTTGGCGGACGCTGGGTCGTAGCTGACATCGCCTTTTATGCGGACACACCCCGCACGAATGAATTGCGTCTGGCGCTCGTAACGGACGTCACGAAATTCATCGAACAGACCGAACAAGATCTTGAAAACTGGGTCGCGACTAACCAGCAGCGCTGCGGCGAACGCTGGAATGCCGGCGAGCCGCTGATTTCATTTCCTGAAGATGCTATTCGTTTCGTTCTTGACCTCAAATATGAGCGCTGGAGTTGCGGCCTTTTCGGGCGTGGCGAGCCTGGCCTTGTCGGCAGCACCGCCGGTCGTATCGACATCACGCTCGATCCTTACGTTGTAGATGGAAAGCTGCAGGCGCGACTGGCGGATTTTCAGGTTGAGGAGCGTGAGGGCATCGCGCGGTATCTGCCGCTTGAAGCGGTTGCCAGGCAAGTGATCAATTCGGAGCTGGCAAAGTTGAATAAGAATTATAAGTTCTATCGCGCTCCGAATCCTTTATTCGCCGAAGGCTTTGAGTATCAATCGATTGAAGCCGAAAAATTTTACGGCGGACGCGTTGTGATTACAGCGCGCTATCGCGGCGACGGCGGACTTGCAAAGATCGACCGGCTTGTAGACGCCGTTCGGGACGATGGAATTACGCAGTAGACCAAAAATAATTGCGATAAAAAAGCGGTCTCTGACTATTTCAAATCAGAGACCGCTTATGCGCTTTAGAACTTTCTCTGATATGAATGCCCTAGTACTTGGAGCCATTAGTTTCACAAGCGCTGTTATTATTGCTTCGGCTTGTACAGATCGAACCGGTCAAAATTCAGGACTTTGGCCCAGGCCTCACCGAACTTGCGGACGAATTCCCTTTCACCATCGTCAAAGGCAAAGACATCCGCGAGAGCAGGCAATTCTGCGATTGAGCCGAACACGAGATCAACTTCCGTTGCCGTCCATTTGAGATCGTTCGACTGACGGTCGCGGCCTTCAAAGACAAGCACATTTCCTGAAGATGGGCCCACTTCGTCGACATATCTATCAGGTTGACGAAGAAGTCATTGCTGAGTGCGCTCTGTGTATTGGTGAAAACCCGTGTTGGGCTCCGGCAGCATTGCCGCCGCCGCGGAGCCTTCGCACCCTGTTCATGAATCGAAATTACGGATGCTTTTGCGATGCGTGCAACAGATAAGACTAATATTTTATATTGAAAAGAGGATACTGATTTTTTTTAAATCTACTAAGCCGCCGTCACCAACTCCTGTTGTTCCCTTAGAGAAGCGTCGCTCTAGAGCGATTCACATGCAATGTTTTTCAGTGGATATTCTTCTCCGTTGTTTTGCCGCCTGATGATGCAGACATCTCCATTCGTAAACATGTTGAAAATAACAGGCATCGCAACACTGTTATTTTCATAATCGCCTGGCCTTGGGGGGAGAACGGAAATTGTCGATTGTGTTGTGAGGTCACCAGGCCCGATTTCCACACTTGAAACCCCTAATGCGTCTGCAAGTACTGACTTCAGATTGGCGATGGTCTGTTCATCATTAGATTGCAGAACGGCAGGCTCTAGTGAAACACCCGATGACTGGCAAGCGATTAGCAATAGCGAGATGCATGAAGCAACTACTGCTGAGCGCTTTATGATTGTTTTTGGAACGCACATTATTCAGGTATCCGCATGTCGCGATTCTTTTCGAATATGCCTTGCGGCCCAAGTTCGACAGGATGTGGGGTTACTCTTGTAAGCGCTGCAATTTTCGCGGCCGTGGAAGCAGAAGGGCACGATCCTGTTTCACGGTAGTGCAGTGCAGTGGCTAAGAGATTTTCAGCGGCATCGCCCAATTCATTGTTAAAGTCGTCATTGGCGACGCAACCGGAGGTTCTGACGCCAAAGGAAGAAGATGAATTCATTGGAATGAAACCGTCAGCATAATTACCAAAATTTTTGTCGTTCACGCCCTGGAACTGTATTGTGTAATAGGTCTCGCCGCAATTATCGGTTGGATAAAAGCCATACGGTTTCCCGCATGTTGTGCCGCCAATCAAAATGACTTCGACGTCAATGCCGCGCAGCCCATTGATCACGGCTTCACTGGCGCTGCATGTGTTGCCGGTCGAGAGAATGAAAACCCGCGAGAGATTAAGCGTATCGAGCGGCGTTCCGTTGGGCAGGGTAAATCCGAGGCCGGTATCATAAAATGGGATTGGATTGTTTGTTTCTCCTGTTGCGGGATTGACGTTGCCGGCATCATCATTAAAACGCAGACGTTCGAAGGTTTTGCCGTTAGTACGGGAATCGCCCGCAATCATAAAACCTAGCTGGGAGGCGACAGCCAACAATCCGCCGCCATTATATCTCAGATCGAGCACAAGATCTGTAACACCGTCATTTTTCAGGGCGGTTATCGCTTCCGCGATATCAGCTTCTGATGCGAAAGGGCTGAACGTATTCAGAAGGATATATCCAACATTTCCTGTGGCAGTGTTGATCGTATTAATACGATTTACCGGTTTTGCCGCGATATTTGCGGATGTGACCATAATAGTTCGTGGAGATTCGCCCGGATCCTGAACCACAAATCTATGCATCTCTCCGGCTGTTTGAGGAAATAGACCGTTGTTAAGCGTGTTAATGTCAGCTTGACTTGTGGCATTCACAAGATCGATCCCATCAACTTCGAGAATTCGCGCGCCGCGCACGAAATTTGCCAACCCGGCCACAACTTCCGAGGCTGGAGAATTGGGCTCTGTATATCGGATACGGTAGTCACGAGGAACTGAAGTGGAGAAAGCGACTAGACTGGCTCCGTAGCCTGAGCGAGGAGCGGAGTTTCGTTGCCTTAAATACTCTTCTGTAGGCTGACTGAAATGAAAATCATCCTTGTCCTTTCCAGAAAGCGTCTGTTCAGTTGTTCTGAGTACGGCAAAGTATGTCAGCCTGTCACTAAAATTGGCCGGATTGCGATCCACGACCTCATCGTTCCAAAGATAGGTTTCGTGCGTCCAGGAACGCAGCCAAAAGTTTTCCTCTAGGGTCGATCCCAGCATGTCGGGAAAAGGGTTGCCTTCGATGTCGACACCCGTACGCACCATCTGACAGCGATCCTTAAACTGGCTCGCTGATGCATAAACGCCTTGTGTCCAGGTTGGCCCTGAACTTGTCGGCGGTGCGGGTGGAGGCTGCGTTGTCCTGCTTGGGGCAGGACTTGAGCCTCCGCCACAAGATGCAACGAGGAACATGCACATTAGTGCGGCGAATCGAGTCTGAAGTAGCCGGTATAGTGTTGGCGCCATCGTTACGCTCACTGATGGTTTAAACAAAAATCGATCAGAATGTTCGCATACATTCATCTGATGAGTCACCTGAGTGAATAACAAGGTGATCACTCATGTGTATTACTATGCATTCAGAGTTGTCGGTTGCCCAATCTAATTCATTGACCGTCCGGTCGGTTTATCTTATATACTCCATGAATAGGCTAGTATTCCGCGGTGAGCCCGCGAAATCTGGGCGTTTTGCAGTGGGAAAAGGTGCTAGCGTTCCCTGGCAAATCCCATTGGAGATGGAGGTTTCATGTACGCGCAGGAAGTCAAATCCACAGGCAAGGGCGTCAAATCCCTCGATGAGATGGAGCCGGATGAGCGCGCCTTTCAGGAAAAGGTCAATGCGGACATCAAAATCGAGCCCAAGGAATGGATGCCGGAAGGTTACCGCAAAACGCTGATCCGCCAGATATCCCAGCACGCGCATTCCGAAATCGTGGGCCAGCTTCCTGAAGGTAACTGGATCACCCGCGCGCCGACGCT
>DGNI01000015.1:4335-8470 GCA_002388885.1 Parvularculaceae bacterium UBA4496
CTCGATCTTCAACTATCCGACTCTGACCTGGGCGGATATCGGCGCCATCGGCTGGCTTGTTGACGGCGCGGCGATCATGAATCAGGTGCCGCTGCAGCGCTGTTCCTACGGGCCTTACTCGCGCGCGATGATCCGCATCTGCAAGGAGGAAAGCTTTCATCAGCGTCAGGGATACGACATCATGATGAAGCTGGTGAAAGGAACGGACGCGCAAAAGGAAATGGCGCAGGACGCGCTCAATCGCTGGTGGTGGCCGTCACTGATGATGTTCGGCCCTTCCGACGCCGATAGCGTTCATTCCGCACAATCCATGGCGTGGGGCATCAAACAGGATTCCAATGACGATTTGCGGCAAAAATTCGTGGATCAGACGGTTCCGCAGGCGGATTACCTCGGGCTGAAAGTGCCTGATCCTGACGTCAAGTGGAACGAGGCTAAAGGTCATTACGATTTCGGCGAAGTCGACTGGAACGAATTTTACGAAGTGCTCAAAGGCAACGGGCCTTGCAATGCAGAGCGAATGGCGGCGCGTCAAAACGCCTGGAATGACGGCAAGTGGTTTCGCGACGGCCTGATGGCGCATGCGAGAAAACGCGAAGCCCGCAAAATGGCGGCTGAGTAAGGAACAGAGAAATGTCAAACGAATGGCCGCTTTGGGAAGTTTTTATTCGCGGACAGCATGGGCTGTCTCATCGTCATGTTGGCAGCCTGCATGCGCCGGACGCGGAAATGGCGATCAATAATGCGCGCGATGTTTATACGCGCCGCAATGAAGGCGTTTCAATCTGGGTGGTGCAGTCAAAAGATATCTCGGCATCTGCGCCGGGCGATAAGGAACCGCTTTACGAGCCGTCAAATTCCAAAGTCTACCGCCATCCGACCTTCTTCGATATTCCCGATGAAGTAGGGCATATGTAATGACCGTGGATGTTAAGACCGATAGTGCGCTTTTCGAACTGGCGCTGCGCATGGGCGATAACACGCTCATTTTGGGTCAGCAGGTTTCCGCATGGTGCGGCCTTGCGCCGATCCTCGAAGAAGACATTGCGCTCGCCAATACGGCGCTGGACCTCATTGGACAGACGAAACTCTGGCTTGGGTTTGCCGGTGAAATCGAAGGCAAGGGGCGCGGCGCCGACGATCTTGCGTTTTTGCGTGATGCGCGCGCCTTCCGGAACGTATTGCTGGTTGAACAGCCGAATGGCGACTTTGGCCAGACATTGATGCGTCAGTACCTCTTCGACGCCTGGCATTTGCCAATGCTGACGGCCTTGAAAACATCAACTGAAAAACGCGTCGCCGACATCGCGGAGAAATCCGCTAAAGAAGCGGCCTATCACCTGGAGCGCTCGGAAGATCTGATTATCCGTCTCGGCGACGGCAGCGATGAGAGTCACCAGCGCATGCAAACGGCGCTTGATGCTCTGTGGCCGTTCGCCGGCGAACTCACTGAAGCCGACGAAACCGATAATGAACTTGCAAAGCGCGGCCTCGCGCCGGATCTCTCCGGGATTAAAAAGCAACATGAAAGCCGGATGCGTTCGGCGTTGAAAGAAGCGACGCTGGAAATTCCGGATGCCGCTATACGCAAAGGCGGCAAGCAAGGCATGCATTCAGAAGGTCTTGGCTACATTCTTTCAGACATGCAGTGGCTGCAGCGCGCTTATCCGGGCGCGAAATGGTGAGCGCCGTGACGGAGACTCTGGAACAGCCTTCGATTGACGACGTTTGGCGCTGGCTGGGAAATGTTCCCGATCCAGAAATTCCGGTCGTCTCTGTCGTTGATCTTGGCATCGTTCGCGATGTGAACTGGGATGGCGGTGCGCTCGTCGTTACCGTGACGCCGACTTATTCCGGCTGCCCCGCAACGGCGGTGATTTCCTTTGAAATCGAAGAATTCCTCCGGCGTAAAGGCATTGAAAAGATATGCATCAAAACTCAACTCTCGCCCGCATGGACGACGGACTGGATCACTGATGGCGCCCGCGAGAAACTTCGCGCTTATGGAATTGCGCCGCCCGTCGGGGAGGCCAGCTGCGCGGGTGCGCTCAAGGCTTCCGGCCCGGTTGCGTGTCCCCATTGTGGGTCGGAAAATACCGCCGAAGTCAGCCGCTTTGGGTCAACGCCATGTAAGGCAAGCTGGCGCTGCAATGACTGCCTCGAACCCTTCGATTATTTCAAGAGTTTCTAGAACATGGCGCAATTCTATCCGCTCCGCGTCGCCGACATCAAACGCGACACCAAAGACTCCGTGATCCTGACACTGGAACCGCCCGCAGATGTGCGCGAAGATTTTAAATTTATTCAAGGCCAGTATCTGACATTCCGCCGTGTGTTTGACGGCGAAGAAATGCGCCGGTCCTATTCCATATGTGCGGGCGTCAATGACGGAACCTTGCGTGTCGGTATCAAGCGCGTCGATGGCGGCTGGTTTTCAACCTTCGCTAACGAAGAGCTAAACGTCGGCGATATGCTTGACGCTATGAAACCCATGGGCAACTTCCATGCGCCGCTAAGGCCGGGCGAACAGCGCGCCTATCTCGGTTTCGCCGGCGGTTCCGGCATTACGCCGATGATCAGCCTGATTAAAACCGTGCTTGAAGCGGAGCCGAAATCCACCTTTACGCTCGCTTACGGTAATCGCTCGACCACAGCGATCATGTTTCGCGAGGAACTGGAGGACCTTAAAAACATCTATATGGGCCGGCTCAACATCGTTCATGTGCTTGAAAGCGAAGCGGCGGAGATCGAGCTTTTCTCCGGCCGCCTTGACCGTGAAAAATGCGACCAGCTTTTCTCCCGCTGGATTGACGTCAAGGGCGCTGATCTAGCCTTTATTTGCGGACCGGAACCGATGATGCTCGCCGTATCCGAATCGCTGAAAGCGCACGGGATGGATGATGGCGCGATCAAGTTTGAGCTTTTCTCCAGCGCACAACCGGGTAAGGCGAGAAAAAGAAAAGTTTCAGCGGACGCGTCACAAAGCGGCGCCAAATGTTCCGCGACGGTGATTATCGATGGTGCGGCGCGCGCGTTCGACATGGAAAAGGAATCGCAATCTTTGCTTGATGCGGCGAGGGCGCAGAATATCGATGCGCCGTTTGCCTGTAAGGCTGGTGTTTGCTCCACCTGCCGTGCGAAACTGGTCGAAGGCGAAGTCGAGATGGAAGCGAACTATGCGCTCGAGGATTATGAGGTCGAGCGTGGTTATATTCTGACCTGTCAGAGTTACCCCAGAACCGACAAGATTGTCGTGGACTACGACCAGTAAGGCGGCGTCATGAGCGGCGAAACCGATATTCAGGATTATCTTGCGAAAGGCGGCAAGCTTTCCGCTCCTGATAATGCGCCGCCGCGTTACCGCGCTGAATTGTTGCGCATTATGGCGAGTTTCGTGGACTCAGAACTTGCCGGCGCGGCAGGCTTCGCTGATCTCATTAACGCCGGGCCGGGGGTCAAGGAAAAAATCGCGGCCTCACGTATCGTCATGGAAAAGATAGATCACGCCGAGCGTGTATTGAACATCATGGGCGAATTCGGCGCCAATACGTCGCGTTACATGAATGTGCATCCTTGGGGTGCGCGTGTGGGAAGGGAAGAAAATATTGGCGCAGAACGACGTGACGGCGATATGCGACTCAATGTTTTTCACTATCCGCTCTCGGGCTGGACCGATGCGGTGGTGATGAATGTGCTGATGGGGCGTGCGACGGTTATACAATTAAAGGAACTGTTTTATTGCTCATATCAGCCGCTTGGCGAAGTTTTTCACGATATATTGCCCCGCGAGCGCCGTCATGCCGAACTGGGCGAGGAAGGCGTTCGGAAAATTATCGACACAGATCCAGATCAAAAAACTGAAGTCGCGGCGTCATTCGATTACTGGCGCCCGCGCGTTGCTGATACGTTCGGTGGAGAAAAGTCGGCGCGCTACGACTTGCTCAACAATTTCGGTTTGCGCCATACAGGTAATGAATCTTTGAAAGAAAAATGGGCTAAAGAAGTCGAATCATTCTTTGCCAGCGTTAAATGTTAATCGAGCATTATGTCTGATGAGTTCTGTGACGGTTATAAGTGCGCAAGGTCCTGTGATTTTAGGGCAGCCGCATAGCGGGCTTTTCATTCCACCTGAGAT
>DGNI01000015.1:8493-35043 GCA_002388885.1 Parvularculaceae bacterium UBA4496
GACTGGCATGTGGACCGGCTTTACGGCGGATTGGTTGAAGATGCGACGGTCGTGCGCGCGAATTTTCATCGTTATGTGATTGACGCCAATCGTGATCCTTCCGGCAAGTCTTTATATCCCGGTCAAAACACGACGGGGCTTGTTCCGCTGGTGACATTTGGTGATGAGCCGATCTGGAACGAAGAGCCAGATGAAGATGAAATAGAAGGGCGCCGCAAATCTTTTCACGCGCCGTATCACGTGACTTTACGTGGAGAAATCGAGCGCGTGAAGGCGAGGCATGGCTTCGCCGTTCTATATGATTGCCATTCTATTCGCTCAAAGCTGCCGTTTCTGTTCGAAGGGCGTCTGCCGGACCTCAATATTGGCGACAATAACGGCGCTACTTGTGCGCCTGAAATAACAAGGGCGGTCGAGGCCGTCTGCGCACTACAGAATAAGCATTCCTATGTAGTCAATGGCCGGTTTCGCGGCGGCTGGACTACGCGACATTATGGGCGGCCAGATGAAAACGTACATGCGATCCAGATGGAAATTGCGCAAAGCTGTTATCTGGAATCGGAAGCGCCACCCTTTGCTTATGACGAAGTCAAAGCCGCGGAATTACGGGTAACGCTCAAAAACATTCTTGATGCAATAACGGACGCCGTATCAAGACTTTATTGATAGAGAATATTAGGCAGCCAGGTGGCGAGGCCGGGATAAAGCGCCAATAGGCCAAGCGCCAGCAGCTGAATGAAGATGTAAGGAATTGCGCCGCGATAAATCTGGGCGGTTCTGACTTCTGGCGGCGCGACACCGCGCAAATAAAATAATGCGAAACCGAATGGCGGCGTCAGAAATGACGTCTGCAGATTGATCGCCATCATCACGCCGAGCCAGATCGGGTCCAGTCCCATAGCGAGCAGCGGCGGTCCGACCAGCGGCACCACCACCAGCGTGATCTCGATAAAGTCGAGAAAGAAACCGAGAATGAACATCACAATCATCACGGTGACGACGGCGCCGATCACGCCGCCGGGCGTTGCCGCCAGCGCCGCATGAACGGTTTCGTCGCCGCCAAGGCCACGGAAGACGAGCGAAAACAAAGCGGCCCCGATAAGGATCGTGAAAACCATCGTCGTGACGCGCGCCGTCTGGTCGAGGATCGGCGCAAGGGTTTTTTGACGGCGCAGTTGGACAAGGCTGGCGATGACGCCCCATGGAGTGAGTGCGAACAATGAAAATGCCACGGCGATGCCGAGGCTCTGCATCGCCGGAATATTCTCGCGGCCGAGGCGCAGGTCCAGAAAGCCGGTGAGGAGTACAAGCCCGATGATCGCGCCAGCAGTTACAAAAATCGCCGGACGTCCTGCAAGCAAGGAATCTTTTGGGGCCATGCGCGCGCCGGCAATCAAGAGCGCACCGATGGCCCCGACGCTTGCCGCTTCGGTCGGTGTCGCTGCGCCGGCGAGGATCGAACCGAGCACCGCGACAATAAGAAGTAACGGGGGCGGCAGAACCTTCAATGCGTCGAGCCAGACTTCCTTTCGGCCGCCCATTTCAGACGCCGGGATGGCCGGGGCTTTATTTGGCTGGGTCACTGCAACAAAGATTTGCCAGAGCAGGTACATCCCGACGAGCATCAGGCCAGGTATCAGCGCGCCGGCGAAAAGATCGCCGACAGAAACAGTCTCCGGTGCAAAGACGCCCTGTTCCAGCTGTGCCTTCTGGTAGGCGTTTGAAATCACGTCGCCCAAAAGGATGAGCACGATGGACGGCGGAATGATCTGCCCAAGCGTGCCGGCTGCGGCGATGGAGCCCGATGAAAACGCCGGGTCGTAACCTCGCCGCAACATGGTCGGCAGGCTAAGCAGTCCCATGGTGACGACGGTGGCGCCGACAATGCCAGTGGATGCGGCGAGAAGCGCGCCGACAACAGTGACCGAAAGACCAAGTCCGCCGCGCAAGGAGCCAAAAAGTTTCGCCATTGCTTCAAGCAGTTCTTCAGCGATTTTCGATTTTTCCAGTATGACGCCCATGAAAATGAACATCGGTACGGCGATGAGCGTTGTGTTGACGACCGCGCCGAAAACCCGCTGCGGGAAAGGGATCAGGAATGAGATGTCGAACACGCCGAACATCAGCCCGACCACGGCGAAGAAGAGCGCGGTGCCTGCGAGGCTGAACGCCACCGGATAGCCAGCCATAAGCAGCGCGCAGAGGACGACGACCATGGCGATGTCGAGCCAGCCTGCGAACCAGCAGCCGCAAATTGCAATATCGCCGATGGCGAAATCCATCAGCTGCGCTCTTTCAGCACCGCGCCGGCGCGCGATGCGATGTTAAATCCGGCCAGGGCTAGGAGGATAGCGAAGGCGGGAATGAACGACTTGATTATAAACACTGCCTGTATGCCAGAGGATTCATTCGATCCTTCGCCCACGGCCCAGCTATTCGCCACGTAAGGGGAGGCGGTCCACAACAGCAGCAGGCACACAGGAAAAAGCAGGAAATAAGTCCCGAGGAAATCGACTAATGCTTTTCGCCTTTCAGATGCTTCCCGGTAAAAAATATCGACGCGCACATGGTCGTTGGTCAGCAGCGCATAACCGCCAGCGAGCAGGAATACGGCGCCGTGCATGTAGGTGATCGATTCCTGCATGAAGATGTAATTGATGCCGAAGACATAGCGAAGCACCACGACGCCGAATTGCACTAGCGCCATGAGCAACAGGAGCCACATGACGATGCGCGCGGCGCTGCGCGTCAGCGTTTCAAAAAGGGGCTGGATGCGACTGGAAAAGCGCGCGGGCCCGCCAGACAGAACGGCAATGGATACGACGAGCAGCGTGACGCCAGTAAATTTTGCCGCCTGCACCGGGTCGGGCGTAAGGGCGAGAACTGGTGTTAGTCTTGCGAACAATACGCCTGCAATCACGGTGAAAGCGACAAGACAAAGCCAGACTAGAGTGACCTTGCGCTCGTTGCTGACAAGCGCCGCCAGCGGCAACAACATCAGCGGAAACAATGCTCCCGCCGCGAGCCAGTTCAGTATGTTGCCAGTGAGAGTTAACATACAGCCATCACACAAACTTTATTTCTATACTTTCAGCGATAAATCGCATTACGCCCCAGTCGCCAATCACTTTGTAATGGTTTCCATTGAATGTAAGAGCATCAATCGAGCCAAAATCAGGTAAGTTACGTTTGTCGAAACCAACTTGATATGTCTCTTTTTCAACATAGAATTCTGATAGACCGTTGAAAATAAGTGCGATGGTAGACCAGCATCTTCCTAATTCGTCTAATTGATGTGGAGTGTAGCTCTCGTGAGAATCCAGCAATATAGCCTCAAGAAAAATTACAAGGCGGTTTTTGTCTGTCGTAAAGCCAAGGACAAAACTATCTTCAAGATAGAAGTTTTTTAGCTCATCACGTTTTTCATATGGCTGCATCATAAGTCAGGACTAAATTTAATGAATTGTTGGCACTCCAACCACGTCTTTCAAAGCGAAAAAATCTCGCGGCGGATATTCATATAAGGCTCGTCGGAAATGCCGCTCCAGGCTTGCGAGCGCGTCAGCGACGCCTTGTAGCTTTCAAAGACGCGGCCGGTAATATCATCGGTTCGCGCTGTTTCCTCGAGTACATTCTTGGACTCGCGCGCGAGCGCCGCCATCACGTCGTCCGGCATCTGGCGGAGCTCGACGCCGTGATCATTGATTAATTGTTCAAGCGCCGTGGCATTGTGATGTATGTATTCCGCGATGGATAGGTGATTGGCGCGATGGCAGGCTCCTTCGATAATCGACTTTTCCTGCAGGGTCATTCCATTCCACAAATCCAGATTGACCCCCACGCCGAGTTGAGCGCCCGGTTCGTGAAAGCCCGGCCAGTAATAATACTTTGCCTCGCGATAAAAGCCGAACGCAAGATCGTTCCACGGGCCGACCCATTCGGTAGCGTCAATGGCGCCAGATTGTAACGCCTGATAAATTTCGCCGCCGGAAAGCGCGACAGCGGAAGCGCCAATACGGCGCAGCACTTCTCCGCCAAGGCCGGGCATGCGAATTTTCAGTCCGCGTATGTCTTCTAGCGAATTGATTTCGCGCTTGAACCAGCCGCCCATCTGGTGGCCGGTATTGCCGGCGGCGAACGGCTTGATGTTGAAGCGCGCCGATAATTCGTCCCAGAGTTCCTGCCCGCCGCCGAACTCTGTCCACGCCATGATCTCGTTGGCTGTCATGCCGAAAGGAACGGCGGTGAAGAACGCAAAGGCCGGTGACTTTCCGACCCAGTAATATTCTGCGCCGTGATAGATGTCGGCTGCACCGTTTGAGACGGCATCGAAACTCTCAAAGGCGCCGACAAGTTCTCCCGCTGCGAAAACGCGCACACGCATGGCGCCGCCGGACATTTCTGTAATGAATTGCGCAGTGCGCTCCGCCATGGTCCCGAGGCCCGGAAAGTCCTTCGGCCAGGTGGTCACCATTTTAAGTTCACGAGATTCAAGAGAACCCGGAATGGCTGCGCCCGTGGCAGGCACGCCGCACTCGCATCCAGTGGCCAGGCCGGCGGCGCCGATCGCGCCGCCGGTAAGTAGTTGCCGCCGTTTAATCATCCGCCCCGCTCAATTCTATTGCCGCAGTCTTGGTCACTCTTTCTCCAGGACAACGATATCCACATCGCTTTCGCCGCTGGCGGCTTTTTCACGTTGCCGGGCGGCACGCCATTCTTCATAAGCGGCTTCTTTCTCGGCCTGCGATCGCGCCGCGGCGATCGCCCGGTCTGTCGCCAGCGATGAGCCGTCGCCGCTCGGCCCGGAGGCGTAGCATCGGTTTTCATTGTCATAACATCGTTCGATACAGGCGGCCCGCGCTGACCCGTTGTCGATGTCGGTGCAGGCGGTCTGGCACTGGTTATGTTCGCCCTGACAGCGGTCTTCGGTATAGCTGAACGGCGCTGTCGAACATGCCGCCAGTACAAAAGACGCGGCGGCGACCGGAATGATTTTCAAGATTCTTACTCCCTGCTGAGGAAACGATCCCCGCTTGACCGCAATAGGCTACAATGAGCCGGGGGGAAGCGCAAAGAGCAGGAAATGATCAGGCCGCGCTTACGCGATCCATGCGTGTCCAGCCGCGGGGGCCAAGCATCTCAAGGGGCTGAAAGCGCTTTTTATAGTCCATCTTGCCGGAGCCGTTCACCCAATAGCCGAGATAGACATAAGGCAGGTTCAACTCGCGCGCGAACGAGACATGATCGAGGATCATGTAGTGGCCAAGACTGCGGGCGGCTTCGTCAGGTTCAAAGAAACTGTAGACCATGGAAAGCCCATCGGTCAGCCGGTCGGTGAGCGCCGCGCCGATGAGTTTTTCGTCTCCGGTTTCAGCGTCACGCACGCGATATTCGATGATGATGGTATCGACGCTGGTTTCCTCGACCATGGAGGCGTAGTCGAGCACGGTCATATCCGCCATGCCGCCATCGCCATGCCGCGTGTCGAGATAGGCCCGCAGCATCGAAAATTGTTCGCCAGTGGCGCGCGGGCCGCGGATATAACGGATAATATCAGCGTTTTTGGACAGCGCTCTGCGGCGTGAGCGGGACAGCTCAAAATCATCGACGACGATGCGCACTGGCACGCATGAATTGCAGGCCTCGCATGCAGGCAGGTAAATCAAATTTTGCGACCGGCGAAATCCGCGACGCGTCAATAGGGAGTTTGTCGACGGCGCGCCGTCGCCGGACAGATACGAGAAGATTTTCCGTTCACGCCGGCCCTTGAGATAAGGGCATGGCGCCGGAGCGGTGATGTAAAACTCACCGCCCTCGAGTCCGAACCGCCGCGNNAAAATCTTCGTTACTCATAACATCCAGTCTAGCCGGGAAACCTTAGCGGTCGATTAGCATCGAGGCAATGAATCAAGGTTCTCGGCGAGTGTCAATTCAGGCCGTAATAAAATGGCGCGGCGAAAGTATAAACGATCCAGAGGAGGATAATGAGCGGTCCGCCGACGACGATAAAGTCTTTAAATTTGTAATGACCCGGCGTCATCACAAGGAGGTTCGTCTGATAGGCTATCGGCGTAGCAAACGAGCAGTTGGACCCGAAAATTACGGTTAACACGAGCAGATGTTCATCCATGCCAATCTGATGCGCGGCGGCGACAGCGACAGGGGTGAAAAGGACGGCTGTGGCATTGTTCGACAACACATTCGTCATGGCCGCGCACATAATGAAAAAAGCGGACATGAGAACTACGGGGCCGAAGCTGCCGGCGCTGGAAGCAAGCGCGTCGCCCAGAAATGCCGCACCGCCGGTCCGTTCAAGCGCCACGCCCATGGCGAGAGATGCGCCGATCAGAAGGTAGATGCGCCGGTCGATGGCGCGCGCCGCCTGACGCACATTGAGGCAGCCTGTCGCGACCATGGCCGTAGCGCCAATAATTGCAGAAATCGCGATCGGGACCAGTCCGCTGGCGGTCAGCCCGATGACGCCCGCAAATATGAGGGCTGCGATCCGCGCATTTCTCGGGTCCGGCAGATTCTGCATCGAATATTCAAGCAGCAGTATGTCCCTGTCGGAGCGAAGCGCCCGGATATCCTTCAGGTCGCCCAAGATCAGAAGTACGTCACCGGCTTCCAGGCGAATAGTGTTCATCTGAGTCCGGATCATGCGGCTGCGGCGCTCAATCCCGAGAATGACGCAGTTGGTTTGTGCGTGAAATCCGATCTGGGCTACGGATCGTCCGATCAGGCGCGAGCCTGGCGCCACGATGGCTTCAACCAGCGTCAATTGCGTTGACCGCTGGACAGAGCCGTCTTCCTCATCGGCGATCGACGTTTCCGCCATCAGACCTTCGAGCATGTCGGGGTTGGATTTCAGCAATGATGCCAGCGCCGATCTTGTGGCGGCGACGACAACCATGTCGCCTGCGCGGAAGGCGAAATCTTCAAATGGCGGCAGGATTGCGCGTTCGCGCCGCTGCACCATCCGCACGGTAATGTCGGGAAGATCGACAAACAGCCCTGCAACCGGGCCCTTGCCGATCAACGGGTGGCCGCGGTTGATTTCAATCTGCGCGATAAAATGTTTGCCGTCGCGTTCGTTAAGGCCCGGCTGGTTCGGGTTGTCCCGTTTTGGCAATAGCCAGCGTCCCGCCGTCAACATGTACAGAATGCCGACGCCAGCGAGGATGAGGCCCATCGGCGTGAGCTCGAAAAATCCGATTTCGCCGCCGGTGGTTGCGCGATAGGATTGTGCAGCGAGAAGGTTGGTTGACGAACCGATCAGCGTGGTCATGCCGCCCAGAATGGAAAGATAGGAAAGCGGCATCATGAATCGCGATACGCGGATTTTACTTTGATGCGCGATGGCCGCCATGATCGGTATGAACATCACCACGACAGGCGTGTTGTTCAAAAACGCGCTGACAACCATGATGAATAAAAAGACAAAACCCGTGACAATCATCGGCCGTTTGTCAAATGCGCGCAGGAGATATTCTGTCGGGTGTTCGAGCGCGCCGGCCTGAAACATCCCCTGGCCGATAATCAAAAGCCCGAGAATGGCGAAAAGGGCGGGGCTGGCGAAACCGGAAAGCAGCGTTTCTGTTGACAGCAGGTTTCGTCCCTGCTCCTCCATCGGCGCGATCAGGAACAACACCAGCAGCGCGACCACAGCGCCCGCGGAGACAAGCTCAAGCGGCAGCCGGTCGGCGGTGTAAAACCCGATTGTCACGGCGATGATGGCGAGGGTCGCCCACATCTGCCAAGGGGCTGCGATTAGCGTTTCCATCATGTCAGATTGTCTTGAACCGGCCTGCCTGTGAACCTTGCCGCGCGGCTAAGGCCGCTAAATACTTTGTATTTTTACGTTTTAGTGCTAACGCCACAAGACGTAAATGTATCTTTTGCCCCGCGGAATCGGCCGTATTCGGCGAGAAGACAAGACCTCATGACCGATAAATACAGGCCTCTGAAGAACGCCTTTGGCCGTTTCGCAACCGGAATCGCCGTCGCTGCATGCCGTAATGGAGATGGCGATATAAGGGCGCTCACGATTAACTCTTTCACGTCCGTTTCCCTTGACCCGCCCCTGGTGCTCTGGTGTCTCGAAAACCGGGCGTCGACCTATTCTTCATTTATGTCCGCGGACAGCTACAGCGTTAATGTCTTGCGCGCCGACCAGAGAGCGGTGTCCGATTATTATGCCGGATATTTGCCCGATCCCATAAAGGAAGACGGATTTGAGACATGGGCCACAGGCGCACCGGTTTTAAAAGACCGGCTGGCGGCTTTTGATTGCAAGGTCGTTGCCCGTCACGACGCCGGCGATCATGTGATTCTTGTGGGCGAGGTTGCCCGCTTTGATAGCAAGGAAGGCAAACCTTTGGTATACTTCGCCAGCAACTACTATCAGGGCACGGAGTAAAAATGCAGCCGGTCGCATTCCTGGGGCTTGGCGTGATGGGATATCCCATGGCGGGTCACCTCGCCAAGAAGGGGTATGACGTTACTGTTTATAACCGTACCATAGAAAAAGCAGAAAATTGGGCAAAAAAATATAAGGGTGCTGTTGCAGTAAATCCATGGAATGCAGTGAAGGGCGCTGACGTGATTTTCCTATGTCTAGGAGATGATCCTGACGTCGAGTTTATTGTTGATGATGTATATGGCGAAGTGAAAAAAGGGGCAGTCATTGTAGACCACACAACTGCTTCGCCATCACTTGCCAAAAAGCTGCATAAGGTGCTGGCAGACGGTGATATAGGCTTTGTCGATGCGCCTGTTTCCGGCGGTCAGGCCGGCGCTGAAAACGGCAAGCTTTCCGTAATGTGCGGCGGTGACGAGCCGCATGTGGCGGCGGTCAGGCCGGCGATGGAAAGCTACTCGGCGCGTATCGTTCATGTCGGCCCGTCAGGCCATGGGCAACTCTGCAAGGCGGTTAATCAAATCTGCATTGCGGGGGTGTTGCAGGGGCTTTCGGAAGGCGTTCATTTTGCAACGCGCGCCGGACTTGATATTGACCGTGTGCTTGAAGCGATTTCAGGCGGGGCGGCCCAAAGCTGGCAGATGGAAAACCGCGCCAAAACCATGTCTGCGGATGAGTTCGATTTCGGGTTCGCGGTGGACTGGATGCGGAAGGACTTGAGAATTGCGCTTTCCGAAGCGCGCAACAATGGCGCGCGCCTGCCGCTGACGGCGCTGGTCGATCAGTTTTATGCTGACGTGCAGGCCATGGATGGCGGGCGCTGGGACACGTCCAGCCTGATTCGCCGTTTGACGGACATTGATTGAAGTTAATGCCGTAAATGTGAGCAATAGCTGACAGAATCGCTCGTCAGCTTCACAGAATCGAAAGCATGTTGTTCAAACTTGCGCGCCATCGCGCGGCGTCCGATATTTGCTGCGGATGTCATTGTCTTCTGGTTGCTACCTCAGGGGGAATTGTTTCCGTGTTTAAACCCGAGTTTTTCAAGACATCATCATTAACGGCTGTGACAATGATCGTTACGTCGGCGCCGGCGCTGGCGTCGGGCTTTGCGCTCAACACGCAAAGCGCGGAGGCGCTTGGCGCGGCGACAGCCGGCTCCCCGGCGACACGCGCAACGCCTGCCAACGCATTTTTCAATCCGGCGGCGATCGTCGGCGTTGAAGGGATTGAGAGTTCGCTGTCGCTTGTGGGCGTCATCAACAATACGTCCTTTGAAAATGCCGAGGCTGCGCTATTCGGCACAGTCCCGGTGCAGGGTGAGGCGCGCGGCGACGCGGTCATCGGCGATGCTGTTTTTCCCACCGGTGCAACAGCGGTAAGGCTCAATGAGCATCTTTTCGCCGGTATCGCCGCCTATGCGCCGTTCGGGTTCAATACTGAATATCCCGACACATCGGTCATGCGGTATCAGGGGACGTTCTCACAAGTTGTTTCCGGCTCACTGACGCCGATCATCGGCGTAGCGCTTGGCGAGCACTGGTCCATCGCCGGCGGACCGCGCTTTCAATATATTGACGTCGATACCGACGGCGCCATTGACGCCGCCGGGATTGAAGCGGCCCTGCTGATGACATCGGCCGTTCCCGGAACGGACGACATATTCTTCGAGTTTGACGCGAATGACTGGGGCATCGGTTATACGGTCGGTATCCAGGGCGACTTGACCTCGAACATTCATGTGGGCGTGAGTTTTATTTCAAAAGTCGAGCACGATCTTGAGGGGCGCGCGAAATTCGACCTCGGCGCGTCTGCCGCTGGCCAGAACCTCGCCATGATGGCGGGCCTTTTTCAGGATACCGGCCTTTCGAGCGAGCTGACGACGCCAGCGATGATTCAGTTCGGTGTTGTTGCGGATCTAAGCCCGAGAACCCGACTCATGGCGTCGGCGACGCAGACGCGCTGGGCGAGTTTCGATCAGCTTGTGACGACGTTTGAAAATCCGGCACAACCGCCAGAGGTGACGACCCAGAATTGGGATAACGCGTGGGGCGGCGCCATTGGCGTCGAGCATGACATCTCGCAATCCGAATCCATCCGTGCTGGCGTGATGCTAGAGGAAGATCCGGTAAATCCAGATTTCTCAACGGCGCGGGTGCCGGGTGCGAAGCGCGTCTGGCTGGGGGCTGGCTATTCGCGTGAGCTATCTGATCGCGCTGAGCTGCACCTTGCCGCGTCCTATGTCTACAATGATACGGGGCCGGTGGATCAGTCTGCTGCTCTGGCTGAAAACCAGTTCCGGGGCTCGCTGCAGGCGGACGTCAATATCAGCGGTCTTCTCTTTGCGGTCGGCCTCGACTGGAAATTCTGACATTTACGATTCAGGGACCGGGCGAACGCGGCTGCGCTAAAGAGTTGCCGCGATAGTGCGGCTATGCGATTCACGGGGCTTGAGATCAAACGGAGTAGCTTCATGAGCGCTGTTCACACTGCAAAGCCAGAATGGAAAACTGATGACCTCGAGCTCTTTGAGGGCGAGGTCTACAAGTTTTTCTCGCGCGAACTGGCGCCGCATGTGGAGAAATGGCGCGATCAGGGCTGCGTTGATCGATGGGCCTGGACCAAGTCGGGCGAGGCGGGGCTTTTGTGCATGTCCATGCCTGAAGAATATGGCGGTGCGGGCGGCACCTTTGCGCACGAACAGATTTTCATGGAGCAACAGGTGCGCGCAGGCGTCGAAGGGTTTGGCGCCGGTCTTCATAACTGTATCGTTGCGCCCTATATTCTTCACTACGGTACCGAGGAACAAAAGAAGCGCTGGCTGCCGCGCATGGCGTCAGGCGAACTTGTCGGCGCCATCGCCATGACCGAGCCGGGCACGGGTTCGGACCTGCAGTCGGTGCGCACGACGGCGCTCAAAGATGGCAATCAGTATGTCGTCAACGGCCAGAAGACTTTCATCACCAATGGCCAGACCGCTAACCTTATTATCGTCGTCGCCAAAACCAACCCGTCGGAAAAAGCGGGCGGCGTCTCGTTGATGGTGGTTGAAACCGATGAAGCGGACGGGTTCGAGCGTGGCCGCAATCTGAAAAAACTTGGCAACAAGGCGCAGGATACGTCGGAACTATTTTTCAATGACGTCAAAATCCCGACGGAAAACCTTCTCGGCACGGATGAAGGGCAGGGCTTTTTCCAGCTGATGGAACAATTGCCGCAGGAACGTCATCAGATTGCGGTGCTGGCCATGGCCGCTATTGAGCGTGCGCTTGAATTGACCATTGAATACACCAAGGAGCGCGAAGCTTTCGGGCGGCCCATAATTAAATTCCAGAACACGCAGTTCAAACTTGCCGAATACAAAGCCAAGGCGACTATGGCGCGCGTTTTTGTCGACTACTGCACGCAGCAGCTGATCGAAGGCAAACTCGATGCGACAACCGCCTCCATGTCGAAAATGCTGCTGACCGATCTTGAAAACGAGACCATAGATGAATGCCTGCAGCTCTTCGGCGGTTACGGCTATATGGACGAATATCCGATTAGCCGGATGTATGCCGATGCGCGGGTGCAGAAAATTTATGGCGGTACGAACGAAATCATGAAGCTCCTGATCGCGCGGTCTCTTTGATGTCATGAAACTTCGCCCTGCCGTTGTTACTGACATACCGTTGCTCAAGGCGTGGGACGAAAATCCCTATGTCATCGACGCGACGGGCGAAGACAGCGATTATGACTGGAGCGAGGAGATTCCCCGGACCGCTGATTGGGGCGAGTTGCTCATCGCTGAAGAAGGCGGCCGCCCGATAGGCTTTATGGAAATCATCGATCCGGCGCGAGAGCCGACGCGTTATTGGGGCGACGTGGAAAACAATCTTCGCGCCCTCGACATCTGGATTGGCGAGGAAAAGGATCTCGGCCGGGGCTACGGAACGCAAATGATGCGGCTTGCGCTTGCGTGCTGCTTCGCCGAGCCGGGCGTCAAAGCGGTGATTATCGATCCGCTAGAGCGCAATATCCGTGCGCGCCGGTTTTACGAAAGGCTCGGGTTCAGGTTCGTCGAAATCCGGACCTTCGAAAAAGAAGTCTGCGCCATTTATCGACTAGAACGAGCTGATTATGAGCGCCTTGCCGTCGCACGCTGAATCGGCGCTAAGCTGCGCCCATGGATACCGCACAGGTCTTCGGCGCGCTCAATATCATCGGACTTTTCGTTTTTGCGATTTCCGGCGCGCTGACGGCATTGCGCAACGACATGGATGTTTTTGGCGTCGCCATGATCGCCTTTGTGACAGGGGTTGGCGGTGGCACCATTCGCGACGTTCTGCTTGGCTCCTTTCCTGTATGGTGGATTGCATCGCCGTCGGCGGTGTTCATCTGCCTCGCCGGGGCTGTCGCGGCGATCATAGCGCAGCCATTCATCGACTCGCGGCTCAAGGCGCTGATCTGGGCGGATGCTATGGGGCTAGCCGTGTTTTCGGTTCTTGGCGCACAGGCGGCGCTGGCGGCTGAGGCGCCTGTGGTCATCGCCATTTTCATGGGCGCGGTAACGGCGACTTTTGGCGGTGTCGTTCGCGATGTCTTGCTGAATGAACCGCCGCTGATCCTGAAGCAGGACATCTACGCCACCGCGGCCTTGATAGGGGCGGGCGTATATGTGGGGCTGATCGCGCTCGGCCTCGGTATCAGCCCGGCGGCGATAGCGGCGGCGCTGACCACATTCGCCATCCGCGCCGCAGCCATTATTTTTAATGTTTCCTCGCCGAAGTTCGGGCGAGCGCGCAAGAACGAGCTCTGAAGACGCCCAGGGCCTTGCACCCGCCGTTATTTTCGTTATCAACGGCGCTCCAATCCTATGGATGGGCGGGTATAGCACAATGGTAGTGCAGCAGCCTTCCAAGCTGAATATGCGGGTTCGATTCCCGCTACCCGCTCCAATTTCTCCCGATATTACTGACTTCCGCAAGGTGATTTGCGGGTTGCAATGCGTTAAGGGCGCCTGTTTATTGCGCCCCGGTATGCGGACGTGGCGGAACCGGTAGACGCAACAGACTTAAAATCTGTCGGGAGTAATCCCGTGGGGGTTCAAGTCCCCCCGTCCGCACCATTCCGGCAGCTTGGAATTCCAGTCGGACTTATCGGTGTTGTCCGCCAAGCAGTTGTTTTTAACGCGCCTACACAGCCCAGGGGTTTGATTGATCTAAAATATAGAAACATTTGTAGGTGTTACTATCGAAAGATATTGTTGTTCCTATACTGAAAGAGACGGGCGTTTCGGGGAAACGGCGAACCTAAAGTTTTTAGGCATCTTGTAAGTTATTGTTTCTTCACTGCTGAAGTCGCCGTTGGACTTTCGCCATTCTCGTCACTACGCTCGGCAGGATGCGGATCCTGTCCGCATTTTCATCACTACAGGTCGTAATTGGGGAGGTAAGATTATGACTGAGGTCCGCGGTGCGTTTCGCGCCATAATTCTGAAAGTATTGATTTTCTTCGCTTGCATGCTTGGTGCACAGACCGCTGCGAAAGCCGAACAGGTTTTTACGGTTTCCGGGAACGGCGTCATTCGTATGCTTGCTGATCCCGATTGCGCGCCAACATCGTGTCAGTGGATTGACATTGATCGCAATGCGCAAACTATTGCTTTGGCGGCATCGTCGGACAACCTGTTTCAGTTACATCAGAACGGATCTATCTGGGTTTGGACGGGCCGGGCGTGTGATGCGAGCGGGTGCCCTCATTGGCGCCGTATTGACCGCAATCCCGCTGCGATCGCCATCGCAGCGGATTACAGCAATCTCTATCAGCTTCACGGCAACGGTTCTATCTGGCGCTGGAAGGGCGAGCCTTGCAACGGCAACTCATGCACGAGCTGGGAAAGGCTCGACAGAAACCCGCGTGCGATTGCTATTTCCGCCGCCGGCAGCAAACTGTTTCAACTGCATGATAATGGAGCCATATGGGAATCAACCGGCGCTGCGTGCGAGGGATCGTCCTGCGCGGGTTGGCGGCGACTTGATCGTAATTCGTCTACGAAACAAATCGAAGCAGCAGCGCCCGGTCAGCTATATCAACGCCATGAAAACGGTTCGATCTGGCGCTGGAACGGGCGCGCTTGCGATGGTGATCGCTGCACGTCGTGGTCAAGGCTTGATCGCAATGCTGCAACCAAATCAATCACAGCGGCGCAAGGACAGCTTTTTCAGTTACATGCAAACGGCTCCATATGGCGCTGGCTGGGCGGCGTATGCCAGGGGAACAATTGCAACTCATGGCGGATGCTGGATGTAAACCCTAGAACTCGGGCGATCGCCGCCGGGCAGGCCGCAACGCCCAGTGATTTTGATACGAGCCCGGTTTCCACAACGCCGCCGCTTTATCAGGTGCACGATAATGGCTCTGTTTGGCGTTGGCGGGGAGAGCCGTGCAGCGGCTCTTCCTGCCCTCATTGGGATAATATCAGCGCAGGCAGGGCGTTCGTGTCTTATTCCGCCGACCGGGGCGGGCTTTATGTCTTTGACGGCGATTATTATTCGGGCTCGGTGGCGTCGCCCGGCTTGCCGCCTTCGGCGTTCGGTTTCGATACGATGCGTTTCGCCCGTACCGGTGCGAACACCGTTGAAATGAATATCCTCATTTTAATGGCCAGTTATGCGAACACCTCTTTTGAGGAGGATCAAACTCAGGAATTTTATATCAACAAATTCTTTGGCGCCCAAAAAGTGCTGGAGAATTATTTCAACGCCAACTCGAAAAACATCCAGTTTAAGTTCAACCTCGTTGGCGTTGAACAAATCGCGGATTCACGAACACAAAACTGTGCGCATCGATGGACCACATGTGGGACGCCTACTGATGGCGCCCCCGCATGGATGGCGACGGTTGAACAGCTTGAAATGCTGCCGGCGAGATCGCTCATCCGCATTTCCGAGTTTGATAAGAACGGCGATAATAATGTCTCCGCAGATGAATTGTTCATCCTGAAGATTGAAGGCATGGAAGATGCAGGCGTCATTGCGCCGTTTGACGACAATTGCGGGCTGAACAGGAATCTGCCCCGCGCTGTATCGCTTCCGGGCGGAAAACAGATTGCGTCAGGCACGGTTTATCTTCCAATTGCTGACGAAACCAATGTGGTGACGACGCTGCACGAAATCGCGCACCTTTTCGGCGCACGCGATCTTTATGGATCGAACAACAATTTCCGATCATCCCTGATGGGTGGGACCTGTTCCGACCAGGAAGTATTCTTTCACCTCGATCCTTGGCACAAACTGCGCATGGGGCTGGTCGAACCGAAGATTATTCCAATCCCTAACGCGACGAGTGAAAGAGAATCGATTCGGCTGACGATTCCCGTCAACAAGGCGGCCTACGAGCCGGTGCTTTTCTACAATCCGGCCCGGCCCAACGAATATTTCATGATGGAGTACAGGCGCCGGGGCGCAGGCGGGTACGATCGCGACGTTCACAGCAGCGGCCTGATGATCTGGCACGTGGCGACTGACGGTGCCTTTACGCCGCTTGATTACACTAATCCGATGTTTGGCGGTTCGTTTTCAACCGGTCAGACTGTGGCGACGGTTGGCGCTCCCGGCCAGACGCTTGGCCGGCCCAGAGCTTGGGTCGCCAGTGACGGCACAGTTGCGCTTAACTGGCCAGGCCGCGGTGACAGCGGTATAAGGGTTCGCGTTGTCAGTCAGGACAATTCGTTCCTGACGTTCGAATGGTGGCGGAACTAGACCTGAGACAAGCCTTGCAAAACGGGCCTTGCAAAAAGCGAGGCCCGTTCCTTTGCGAGAAATCAAGATTGAACCAGCGCGCGTTGCGATTGGGCCGTTTGCCTTTACGCGTTTCGGATTATATCTCTCTGAGACTTAGCCGCAGAGCTGAGGCCGTGCTTTTTGATGAGTGATGTCGCGCGGCCATAGGAAGTTGCACCGAGACGCCAGTTGACCCGCCATCCTCACACATTCTGCATCGCCCCGATGATGGACGGCACAGATCGTCACTGCCGGTATTTTCACCGGCTGCTTACGCGCAATGCGCTGCTTTATACCGAGATGATTACGGCGGATGCAGCGATCCACGGCGACCGGTCGCATCTGCTTGGGTTTGATGAAAGCGAGCATCCTGTAGCGCTGCAGCTGGGGGGCAGCGAACCGGGGAAGCTTGCCGAGGCAGCGCGCATCGGCGCTGAATTCGGCTATGATGAGATCAATCTCAATGTCGGCTGTCCGTCTGATCGCGTTCAGTCCGGCGCGTTTGGCGCCTGCCTGATGAAGACTCCCGATCTGGTCGCTGAATGCATTGTAGCTATGATCGGGGCGGTGGATATCCCGATAACGGTGAAGTGCCGGATCGGGGTTGATGACCAGGACCCTCACGAAAGTCTGTTCGAGTTTGTCGAAAAAGTCGCCGCTGCTGGCTGCAATGTTTTTATCGTTCATGCGCGAAAGGCATGGCTGAAGGGTTTATCCCCAAAAGAAAATCGCACCGTGCCGCCGCTCGATTATGATCTTGTGCGTAGTCTGAAAGCAGCGCGCCCCGATTTGCGTATCGTTCTGAATGGCGGGATTGAGACGATCAATGACGCCTCCTCGCT
Organism: Parvularculaceae bacterium UBA4496; assembly: GCA_002388885.1. Classification (GTDB taxonomy): domain Bacteria; phylum Pseudomonadota; class Alphaproteobacteria; order Caulobacterales; family Parvularculaceae; genus Hyphococcus. Next base: position 25,518 of record DGNI01000015.1, read on the forward strand.
CGGCGTAGAATTTGACGGGGTCATGCTCGGGCGGGCGGCTTACGGCGCGCCCTACATTCTGGCGGATGTAGACTACGTTTTTTTTGACGAGACTGATTCGGCGCCATCGCGTGAAGATGTTGTCGGCGCCATGTCCGAATACGTTAAACGCGAGTTTGAAAAGGGCGTACGGCCGCACTCTATTACGCGTCACATGATCGGCCTTTATCATGGGGCGCCGGGGGCGCGAGCCTGGCGTCGTTTTCTTTCGGAAAATTCTAATGTCGCCCGTGATGATATTCTTGACCGCGCGCTCGGCTTTTTGCAGTCGCACTCGACAGCGGCGTAGATCGTGGAATTTCTTGCAGATCATTGGCTGCTGGTTGTTGTCCTGCTGGGCGTAGGATTCGTTTCGGGTTTTACGGGTGGGCTATTCGGCGTTGGCGGCGGGATCATAACGACGCCGGCGCTTTACGCGGTATTTCAGGCGCTGGGATATTCCGACGATGCCAGCTTGAAGACAGCTATCGGAACATCGCTGGGGCTGATTGTCATTATCTCTATCCGCTCCTTGCTGACGCATCATCGAGCTGGCCATGTAGACGGCGACATGCTGCGCGCATGGGGGCCATGGATCGCGATCGGCGCCGCCACTGGAGGGATGCTTGCCCGCTGGGCGCCCGTGGAAATTCTCACGATCATTTTCGCTGGCGGCGCGTTTTACGTTGCTTGGCAGCGTCTTTTCGCCCGCTCCAAAGTCCGGTCGGCGCCAGTAAACCTTTTTCGGCAACGTATGAAAATTCCACTGGGACTAGGCACAGGACTCTTCTCCAGTCTCATGGGTATCGGCGGCGGCGCACTCGGCGTCATGGTGATGACGCTTGCAGGACGCACAATGCATCAGGCGATTGCAACATCTGCAGGCTTTGGCGTGGCTGTCGCAATTCCAGGCGTAATCGGTTTCGCCGCTTCAGGATGGCGCGCGCCAGGCTTGCCGCCGCTCGGAGCCGGGTATGTAAACATTGGGGCGTTTCTGGTGATGGGGCTCATGGCGGCAATAGCGGCCCCCATTGGCGCAAGGGCGGCCCATCGGCTCAATTCGGTTCTGTTGTCGAAAATCTTCGGTGCTTACGTTTTGTTCGCGGCCGGCGCGCTCTCCGTCGATATTTTCCGCGGGTGAGGTAGATTTTTGTGCGTTGCGGTATCACTATGCCGATGTAGTATAATTGTGCGCCGCAGGTTCTATCGAGATCCTGCCGATGAGTAAGAGGGCAAGGGTGTATGTCGACGTTGGAAACCGTCATTTCAGGAACAGGCTCTTACCTACCTGAGAATGCGGTCACCAATCACGATCTCGCAAAGCGTGTGGATACTTCTGATGAGTGGATCAGAAGTCGCAGCGGGATTGGCCAGCGGCATCTTGCCGCCGAAGACGAGGCCTGTTCCGACCTTGCGACAAAAGCGGCTTGGAATGCGCTCGATCAGGCCGGTCTTAAACCGCGCGATATCGATCTTATCATCGTGGCGACGGTAACGCCTGATAGGACCTTTCCCTCTACTGCTGTTTATGTACAGGAAAAGCTTGGCGTGCCGCCTGGCATTGCATTTGATGTTTCTGCGGCGTGTGCGGGGTTTCTTTACGCGGTGAATATTGCGCATGACTTTATCCGTACAGGGCAGGTCAAGCACGCATTAGTGATAGGCGCAGAAAAGCTATCGTGCTTCCTTGACTGGGAGGATCGCGCAACCTGCGTTCTGTTCGGTGACGGCGCCGGAGCGGTGGTGCTGTCTGGAGAAGCGCCATTAACGGCGCGACGGCCACGCGGTATTCTGGCGACTTACCTTTCTTCCGACGGTAGGCTTGCGAAACACCTTTGTTCTGATGGCGGGCCGTCGACGACTGGTACGGTCGGGAAAGTGCGTATGAACGGCAAGGAAGTGTTTCGTCACGCGGTTGAACAGATTTCGAATGCTGTTTTTGAGGTTACCGAGCGCGCAAAAGTCAGCCGGCATGAAATCGACTGGTTCGTGCCGCATCAGGCGAATATCCGCATTATACAGTCCTGCGCGAAAAAGCTTGAGCTTGATGAAGGGAAAGTGATCGTCACGATCGACAAGCATGCAAACACTTCGTCTGCGTCTATTCCGCTGGCGCTTGACGCCGGTATTCGCGAAGGGCGGATCAAGCGCGGAGAATTGCTTGTTTTTGCAGCGCTAGGCGGGGGCCTTGCATGGGGCTCGGCCCTGGTCCGCTATTGAGGCGGTTACTCCGCCGGCGCCAGATTTACCGCTTAAGCCCGCGTTGCAAAATCATAGACTGCTGGCCCTTTATGGTGCTGCTGCGTTATATCTTTTGATTGTATTCGCCGACCTCAGGGTGGTTTTTTAATACCCCGTCGAGTTCGGCGAACATCGCCTTCATGTTGGCTTCCGATGTGGGGCTTTCGACGACGACAACCAGTTCTGGCTTGTTGGAGGACGCGCGAATAAGGCCCCATGTCCCGTCTTCCGCGGTTATGCGCACGCCGTTGACCGTCACGACGTCGCGCACTTTCTGGCCGATAATTTCTTTTTTACCTGACAACGTTGATACGACTTTTTCGACGACGCCGTATTTTGTTTCGTCCGCACAATGCGGCGACATGGTCGGCGACTGATAGGTTTTCGGTAGCGACTTGCGCAAATCGGAAAGTTTTTTATCAGGATTTCTGTCGAGCATCTGCAACAGCGCGATTGCCGCGACAAGACCGTCGTCATAGCCGCGCCCGATGGGTTTATTGAAAAAGAAGTGACCGGATTTTTCGAAGCCGGCGAGGGCGTTCATTTCATGGCTTTTGCGTTTTATATAGGAATGCCCCGTCTTCCAGTATTCGGTTTTTGCACCATTTTCGATGAGCACAGGGTCAGTCATGAAAAGTCCCGTCGATTTGACGTCAACGACAAACTGCGCGTTCTCATGAAGCGCTGACAGGTCGCGGGCAATCAGCACGCCAATTTTATCTGCGAAAATTTCCTCGCCTTCGTCATCGACAACCCCGCAGCGGTCCCCGTCGCCATCGAAGCCGAGCGCGACATCGGCACCGTGTTCTTTAACGCCTTTCTGCATGGCGTGCAGCATTTCCATGTCTTCAGGGTTCGGGTTGTAACGCGGGAATGTGTGATCGAGTTCCGCATCCATGGGAATGACTTCAATCCCCAAACGCGAAAGCGCTTCAGGCGCAAAAGCGCCAGCCGTACCGTTGCCGCAGGCGGCGATCACTTTCAGTTTTCGTTTGATCCGGACGCCAGACGTTACGTCTTCAATATATCGTTCGCGCAAACCGGATACATATTTGTATGCGCCGCCGCTGTGCGCTTTGCTCTCGCCATTGAGCACGATCTCTTTCAGTCGGCCCATTTCGTCCGGCCCGAAGGTGAGGGGTTTTTCAACGCCCATCTTGACCCCGGTCCAGCCATTTTCGTTGTGGCTTGCAGTCACCATGGCGACGCATGGAATGTCGAGTTCGAACTGTGCGAAATAGGCTACCGGCGAAAGCGCCAGACCGATATCGTTGACTTCAATGCCAGCAGTCATCAGGCCGACCGTCAACGCCTGTTTGATGGAAGCTGAATAACCGCGAAAATCATGGCCGACGACGATCCGGGGGGCTTTCCCCATCTCTCGTATGAGCGTGCCGAGCCCCTGCCCCAGCGCCTGTATGCCGAGCAGGTTGATCTCTTGTTCGAAGATCCAGCGCGCGTCATATTCACGGAATCCGGTGGGTTTGACGAGCGGCGTCACTTCATAATCAAGGGTATTCGACACGAGATCAGCGCGGGGGGGAGGCAACATCAAGGGGTCCTTTTTCGTCATATTTTGCGGCGCACTTTAGGGCCGCCGCCGTGAGACGCAACAGGCAATAAGCTAATGAAATCCTTGGCATGTGGCGCCTGCGAGTGCGCCCTTCGGCTTGACGGGGGCAAATAAATATCCAACGATCCATTCAAGGGCAAATTTTGATCTCCGGATCAAGACAAACTGGGGTATTCAACACCGATCAAGCCGCTCTCCGTTTCGTGCCGAGACGTCGCCAGACGACTCCTCCTTGTCCGGACGGTCACGCACAGTCGAAATGCTTCAACTCACAATAAGAAAAAGGGTCACTGATGGACGCGAATAATATCGGCGCGAATATACTTGAATTGCTGCAAGGCAGGTTTATCGGAATTCTCGGCGTTTTGGCGATATTTGTTATTGCGCTTGTTTTTTCCCGTAATCGCGGAGGCATCAATTTCAGGATCGTATTGAGCGCATTTGCGCTGCAAGTCGCGATCGCGTTTTTCGTGCTGTACACGTCCATAGGCAAAGGCGTTATCGGCGGCATCGCGCAAGGCGTGAACAGCGTATTGGGATACGCTAATGCTGGCATTGGCATGGTGTTCGGCCAGCTTGCCGGCGACAGCTTTGGCACCGTATTCGCGATCCACGTTCTGCCCATCATCATTTTCTTTTCGGCATTGATGTCTGTGCTGTATCACTTGCGTGTCATGCAGGTTATTGTCGCAGGCGTGGGCGGATTCCTGCAGGCGGTAATCGGCACTCGGCCTGTTGAGTCTTTGAATGCCGCTGCGAATGTTTTCGTAGGGCAGACAGAAGCGCCGCTGGCGATCAAACCATATCTCGGCCGCCTCACCGGTCCGCAATTGTTTGCGATTATGGTGTCGGGTCTTGCTTCCGTCGCCGGCACTGTTCTTGCGGCATATGCCCAAATTGGCGTTCAACTCGAATATCTTTTGGCGGCGAGTTTCATGGCGGCGCCTGGCGGGCTATTGATGGCGAAACTCATCTTGCCTGATGGCAAAGAAAAAGATGACGACGATCTTACCGTCATGGCGATCACCAAAGAGCGATCTTCCCATACAAATGTGATGATGGCGGCGGCCGTGGGCGCCCAGGATGGTTTGAAGCTGGCGTTGACTATTGGGGCCATGCTGATTGCCTTTGTCGGCCTTATTGCGCTTGTGAACGGATTGCTCGGCGGCATTGGCGGGCTGATCGGCATGGAGGATCTTTCCGCCCAGAAAATCCTGGGTTGGGTGTTCGCACCGCTGATGTTTCTTCTGAGCGTGCCTTGGGCGGAATCGCAGGCGGCTGGCGCGATTTTCGGCGAAAAGCTGATTCTCAATGAGTTTGTCGCATATTTCAGCCTGATCGGGCAGGCGGAAACATTGAGCCCCAAAACCGTCGCTATTGTCACTTTTGCACTTTGCGGATTTGCGAACTTTTCTTCTATCGCCATACTGCTCGGCGGACTGGGTTCGCTGATCCCCGACCGCATGAGTGAAATCGCCAAATACGGCGTACATGCGATTTTGGCTGCTTCGCTGTCGAATTTGATGAGTGCGGCGCTCGCCGGTCTGATCCTGCCGTGACAAAAGGGTCAACCGCTTTGAAAAATGGCGGCTGTCATTGCGGCGCCGTCCGGTGGGAGGCGGCGCTCGCCGATGACATCATAGCCGATGAATGCAACTGTTCCATCTGCGCGCAGGTCGGCTTTCAGCATGTCATCGCGCCGAAATCAAAATTCCGGCTCGTAAAAGGCGACGACAACCTCATCGAGTATCGTTTCAACACCGGAGCTGCGAAGCACTGGTTTTGCAAAACCTGCGGCGTCAAATCATTTTATGTGCCGCGGTCAAATCCTGACGGATACTCATTAAACTTGCGGTGCATGGATGCGTCGCAGTTTTCGTCCATACAAGTTCGCCCATTCGATGGCCAGAACTGGGAAAAAAACGCGGACAAACTCGCGCATCTGTCAAAAGACTCCTAGTCCGTTTTTGGCGTCCAATTAATGGTGTCGTGATCGGGGTGCTGCCAGTTCGATGTTTTGATAGACTGAACCGCCTGATCGCCCGCATAGGCGGTCGTCTCTCCGTAGCTTTCCACCTCCGTAATTCCGGCAAACCATGGAACGCGAGATTCCGTTCCCATCTGCATGACTGGTGGGAATTTCTCTGGGTGATCGAGCGAGCCGATGGTCAGGTTGACCCTGTCATGTACGAGCGAGTTGTAAAAAAGCGGCGTGCCGCAATCCGCGCAAAATCCGCGTTCTGCATGATCCGAGCTTTTGAAAATAGCGGGCTTGCCACGGGTCCATTTCAGTTTGTCATCGGGCGCTGCGACAAGCGCGGCGAAAATATTGCCGACGGCTTTCTGGCACATGCGGCAATGACACAAATGTGCATTGTCGAGCATTTCAGTTGCATGATAACGCACGGCCCCGCATTGGCATCCGCCGCTGACTTCGATGCTAATGGTTTTCATGGCGACGCCTTTTCAGTGGATGAAGTTTTTCAACGTGATGGTATAGCGTTTTGATGGCCGCGAAAAAACAGAGCCTCACGTCATTGTTAAGCGACATCCGCGCCTGCCGCCTGTGTGCCGAAGCGCCGGAAGGCGCACCGCTGCCGCATGAGCCGCGCCCGGTGTTGCAGGTCTCAAAAACCGCGCGCGTTGCCGTCTTCGGTCAGGCGCCGGGAAATCTCGTTCATCAAAGCGGCAAGCCGTTTACCGACCCTTCGGGCGTGCGTTTGCGCGAATGGATGGGCGTGAGTGATGTAGAGTTCTACGACGCAAAACGCGTTGCGGTGATCCCAATGGGATTCTGCTTTCCGGGATATGACGCCAAAGGCGGAGACCTGCCGCCGCGCAAGGAATGCGCGCGCGCGTGGCGACAACAACTGATGGACGCGCTGCCCAGCCTTGAATGCGCAATTCTTGTAGGCGGATATGCACAGAAATGGCATCTTGGAGCGAGCGCGGAGAAAACGCTGACCGCGACCGTCAAAAAGTGGCGAGATTTCACGCCACGCTATTTCCCGACGCCGCATCCGTCATGGCGCAATAATGCGTGGCTTAAGCAAAATCCGTGGTTCGAGACGGAGCTGCTGCCGGAGTTGCGCAAACGATTACGCGCTTTGCTCTAACGGCGATATTGTCGCCAGTCATCGATGCGGGCGAAAATCACAAACAACACGGCGAGAATAATCAGGATCAAGAGCGCGAACTGCACCTGCGCTTCTACAGCATGAACTTCATGTTTCGATGGTCGGTCGGCTGGCACCTCAACCATCTCGCCGGTTTCACCGCTGTCGGCGCCGTTGCTATTCGTCTCGCTGGACGGCGGGGTTGAGCCTTCGCCGGCGCTCGGGTTTTCCGTCATGCCCTGACCGGTCTCGATATTAGTTTCGATCTGGTCAAGTTCCTCGGCGTTGTCGCGGCCAATGGTTGAAGAGGCAACACCAGCGCCGCCGGCGATGGTTGCTCCTTGCACGGTCCGGCTTTCAGCAACGTTGCCGCGCCGCGGACCTTCTTCGACCGCTTCGGCGCGGGAATTCTCTTCGATATCCTCTGGGTCGCGCACGCGGACCGGTTCGGTTGGTGCAAGAAACAGCGCACGCTCCGCCGCGCGCCGCCGGGTCAGGCCCAGCACCTCGCGCAGAACGCCGCCGACCGTCGCCTTGTTCCACCAGGTAATTGCATCCGCCGCGCCAACCCGGTCGCCGCGATTGAGCCGCTTCAGCGCTGTTGAGCCGCGAAAGGCGCCGGCCCCCACATTGTAGACAAAACTCACAAGCGCATCGAATTCGTTCTGGTTGAGCGGTACTTTGACGGCGCTATCGACGGCCTGCTCTCGAGGACGCAAATCACGCTTTAAAAGTTCTTCCGCGTCGCGCTCGGAGATTTTCATGCCCGGCTGGACGTCGTCGCCCGTGTGGCCGTAGCCGATGGTCCAAATCCCGGCGATATCCTGATAGGCCTCCAACTCCAGGCCTTCGAAACGCTTGATCAGTTCAATTCCGCTGTCTGAAATCCTCACGGAAAAGCTCCCACACCCCGCTACAGCCTGCATACTAGCCGTAAATCGGGGCGAAAAGTAGGAGATTGGAGCCGGAATTTCACGTCTTGACGCGCACGATATGTTGATGGGAGCTGGCCAAAAGCAGCATGTTTGAATGGTGAGAATTCCCGCAAAAACGGCGGTTTATGGATTTTTAGCTGGTGCGGGCTCGCTATCCATCTTGTTTGAAAGGCCTGAAAGTTGGCGAAATCCGGGCGAGACGGCCCCAGGACAGGCGCCATTCAGCAACAGATATTGATGCGAAACCTGGGCTTCAAAAGTCGCGGTCAGTACGCGCAAATCAGAAAGCAGCGTGGCGTCGACGTCGCGGTAAGCGCTGCGGTCAGCGGCGAGCGCCTGAATTGAACGGGCGTGCGAGGCGGCGAGGCGGGCTTTCTCGGCCTGATAGGGCGCAATATCATCAGCGCGACCGTTGGCGATCGCCTCATTTTCCTTGCCGATGATTTCGTTCAGCGCTTCGGTGACGCTGATCAGTGAGCGCACGCAGTTCGCCGCGTTGTAATCGCAATCGAATTGAACGGTGCTCATCGTCAAATCCCCGGAGCGGATGGCCGGCTTCTTGCTTTCCGCACGGCCGCTGAGAGGTAGCTATAGGGCAGCGCAGAAAACAAAGGCTTGTGGATTTGATTGAAATTGTATTTATGTGCGGCAACCATGCGTCCGTTGATGCCGCAGCGCAGCGAAACTCCTGCGCCGACGCTGCGCGTGCGTGCTGTTCCTTCGCGGTGAAACGCAAAATCAATCTTTCAATTTTATGCAGTTCGCCGCCCTCGCGCAGCGCCGGGAAATCCGTGCTTGAGCCTCGGGGGGGGCATCGCTATAGAGAGCCGCGACTCGTCGGCGGATGGGGTCGTTGAGTTGGGACTAAAGCAGGGAGAAACTGCATGTCGGCGTCCGAAGTAGAAGAGTATCGTCCGTCTGAAGACGAACCGTTCATGAGTGATCGACAAAAAGAATACTTCAAGAAAAAACTGCTCAACTGGAAACAGGATATCATCAAGGAAAGCGAAGGCACGCTGAGCAACCTGCAGGAAGAAAACAATCACCTGCCCGATATCGCCGACCGTGCTTCCAGCGAAACCGAAAAAGCCCTTGAACTCAGAACCCGCGACCGCCAGCGCAAACTGATCGCCAAAATCGATTCCGCCCTGCGCAGGATTGAAACCGGCGAATACGGCTATTGCGAGGAAACCGGCGAGCCCATCGGCGTGCGCCGTCTCGACGCCCGGCCGATCGCGACCCTGTCGCTCGAGGCGCAGGAACGTCACGAGCGCGAAGAAAAAGTCTACCGCGACGACTGATTTACGATCCCAATAACCCTACTTGCAGTCAGGCCCTGACAGGACTATATGCGGCCACGCAATTTCTGTTTTGGGCCGCAGCCGAACCGCGGCCGACTCTACCAAGTCTGCCAGAAGCTGGCGTCAAACCCCGCTTCGATTTCGACCTCTTCCAAGACATGAGTTTGCGCTAACCGGCTTCGCCCCGAAAAGGCGGGGTCATCTTCGCCGTGCGGGGGTTCCCGTCCGGCGCGCCTAATGTCGAAGGAGACGAGAAATGGCGACTGGAACAGTTAAATGGTTCAACACTCAAAAAGGCTACGGCTTCATTCAGCCGGATGACGGCGGCAAAGACGTGTTCGT
>DGNI01000015.1:35079-35254 GCA_002388885.1 Parvularculaceae bacterium UBA4496
CAGAAGGTTTCTTACGAAATCGCTATGGACCGCGGCAAAGCGTCGGCTGCCGAACTGAAAGCCCTCTAGGTCTATTCAGAATCGTTATTTAAAGCGGCGTCCTTCGGGACGCCGTTTTTGCATGCGCGAAATTGGGGTTGAAAGCGGCGATGACTCCGCTATGAAGGCCCATGGA
>DGNI01000085.1:0-12202 GCA_002388885.1 Parvularculaceae bacterium UBA4496
GCGTTCACGCCAAACGATGTCGCCATGACGGCGGCGGCGCTGGCTGTATTCGGTTGCGGCCTTCCGGCGTTTGTCTGGCAGAAGATTTTCCTGCCGGCCTACTTCGCCCGTGAGGATACGCGCACCCCCATGAATTACGCGCTCATATCGATCGCCATCAACACGGTGGTCGCGCTCGCATTATTTCCATTCATTGGTTTTATTGCCGTTGCGGTCGCAACCGTTCTTGCGGCATGGGCGCAGGTCATACTGCTCGCACAGAAGCTCTATCGACAAAAACTGTTCTCGCCGGGCGGGCGTCTCGCCAGCCGATTCTTGCGCATCCTGATCGCCACAGTTGGCATGGTGGCGATGTTGATCTGGGGTCTGTCGTATATCGAAGAGGCGGCACGTCTCGTCTGGAACCGGGAATGGATCGCCACAGTGCTGCTCGCAGGGGCTGGCATCATTATTTATGGTGTTTTCGCCTATGCGCTTGGCGCCGCGCGACTCGCGGACTACAAGCGGCCCCCGAGCGGCGCATAAGCGTCTATTCAAAGCGTAATTTCGAGCAATTCAATGAGCGGTTATCAAGGTCCTACGCGCGTGTTGTCCGGCATTCAGCCTTCCGGCGGGATGCATCTCGGCAATTATCTCGGCGCCATTCGCAAGTTCGCAGAACTGCAGCATCAGTATGAGTGCCACTACTGCGTCGTCGATATGCATGCGATCACCGTATGGCAGGACCCGGCGAAACTGCGCGCGCAGACATTCCACATCGCTGCGTCTTACATCGCCTCCGGCGTTGACCCTGAAAAAGCCGCGATCTTTCATCAGTCCGGCGTTCGCGCCCATGCTGAACTCGCGTGGATTTTCAACTGCATCGCACGGCTCGGCTGGCTCGACCGCATGACGCAGTTCAAGGACAAAGCGGGAAAGAATTCAGAACGCGCCTCGGTCGGGCTCTATACCTATCCGGTCCTGCAGGCGGCGGATATCCTCGTTTACAAAGCGACGCATGTGCCCGTCGGTGAGGATCAGAAACAGCATCTTGAGCTTTCTCGCGACATCGCTGCTAAATTCAATCACGATTACAACGCGCCGGATTTCTTTCCGCTGCCCGAGCCCCTGATCAAAGGCCAGTTCGGCGATGCGGGTGCGCGCATCATGTCCTTGCGCGACGGCACGGCGAAAATGTCGAAATCCGATGCGTCGGAGAATTCCTGCATCTTTTTGTCTGATGACGCCGATGTGATTGCAAAGAAGATCAAGAAAGCGAAATCGGATCCTGAAGCGCTGCCGTCTGAACCTGACGGCCTTGAGGAACGGCCTGAAGCTAAAAATCTTGTCGGTATTTATGCAGCGCTTTCCGGGAAGTCTCCTGCAGATGTTCTCGCGGAATATGGCGGGCAGGGTTTTGGCGTTTTCAAGCCGGCGCTCGCGGATTTGGTCGTTGAAAAGATCGCGCCCATTGGCGCCGAACTGCGCCGCCTCGAAGGTGATCCGGGGTTCCTGCAACAGGTTCTGGAAAAAGGCGCCGAGCGCGCGTCGGCGGTCGCCGATCCGGTCGTCAAGGAAACCAAGGAAATCATCGGTTTTCTTGTCTGACCGGCGAGCTTCCGAGCCAATGAACATGGTTAGGCGTTTCTTAATTGTTAACGCCTCGCCGCCAATTTGAGGGCAACGAAAACGGTTTTTTGCTGATGTCCGCTTTATCGCAGTCTGAGACAAGTAAATCGGCGCGCGCCCGGCCCGCGCGTCCGCTGATTTCGATTGTGGCGCCCTGTTACAACGAGGCGGATGCGGTCGATGGTTTTGCAACCGCAATGCGTGATGCATTGGCGGGCGCCGATTTCGATTATGAGGTTGTCTTTATCGATGACGGCTCTAGCGATACGACCCGCGACAAGCTTGTTGCACTGACCAAAAGCCAGAGCGGCGTGCGCGTCATCGCGTTTTCGCGCAATTTCGGCAAGGAGGCGGCGCTGACAGCCGGGCTTGATCATGCGCGCGGGGACGCTGTTGTCATTATAGATGTCGACCTGCAGGACCCGCCGGCCCTGATCATTGAATTTGTGGCGAATTGGCGAGAGGGCTATGACATTGTTTACGGCGCCCGCGCCGACCGCACGAGCGACACGCCGGCGAAACGGATTTCCGCTGAGGGGTTTTACCGGCTTTTCAACCGCATTTCGAAAGTAAAATTACCTGACGATGCGGGAGATTTCCGGCTGATGGATCGTCGCGTCGTCAAGGCGATAAATGCACTGCCCGAACGATCGCGCTTCATGAAGGGGTTATTCGCCTGGGCCGGTTATTCGACGCTCGGCGTTCCTTATGTCCGGCCTGAGCGGGCGGCTGGCGCAACTAAGTTCAGCTTTTGGCGGCTTTGGAATTTCGCGCTTGACGGTATCGTCAGCTTTTCGACGGCGCCGTTACGAATCTGGAGCTATGTGGGCGTCATTATTGCGTTTTTGTCGTTTCTCTACGCCGTATTCGTTGTCATGCGAACCGTCATCACGGGCGTCGACGTGCCAGGTTACGCGTCGATGGTCGTGCTGATTTTGTTTTTCGGCAGCGTGCAACTTATCTCTATCGGCGTCCTCGGCGAATATATCGCGAGGCTGTTCACAGAGGTGAAGCGTCGGCCGGTCTATCTTGTGGATGAAGTCTACGATGAAACCGGCGCGCGCGGCGAAGCAGGCGTCGTTCAGTCTGCAAATAACGCGTCGTAGCGTTGCGCAACGGATTTCAGATCGATCTCGTTCAGGAATGTTGAATAAGCGAGATAGGACAAAAGATAGCGCAGGTCCGTCGCCCATGGCGGCATGAATTTTGGTTCCGCCAAAAGCCCCTCATCGCGCAGATATTTCATGGCCTCTAAATCCTCAAGATCGATCTTGCCGACGAACAACAAACGGATGAATGAAGCGTCGCCTGTCCGAATGGCGGACCGCAAATAATTATGCACTTCCAGAAGGCCCTGAAGATAAATCGAGTCCTTTGTGAACGGGCCGCCGCCATTGACGAGGCCGCCGCGCACCACCCGCCGTGCGCTTTCAAACGCTTCAAACGGCGCGTCCGTCTCGCTTTGTTCCCGAAAGAAACGGTAAATCTCGAGAAAATCGGCGCCTTCCGCTGACATACTGATGGCGATGACGCGATCGGCGAGCCGCTTGAAGCGCCGTGGATCGAGCGAGCCGGAAATGAACTCAGCAAAGACGGCGAGCCCTTCCTGCGTGCGCGCATTTCCCGGGAAGGCTTCGCCAAGGACGGGGAAATGCGGTTGCGCCGCGCCGTTCATGCCGGTGGCGATGTGCACAAGCGCCTCATGCTGTAATAGTTGCGTTTCATCGACATCTGAAAACCGGGCGTCTTCCCGGAGTTTTATGTAGTCGCGCCCCGCTGCGGCCTTGGCGGATACGTTATGCGTAACTTCAACCCGCGGCGCATCGCGTCCAAAATGCTCCGGCAGCTGACGATCAAGCCGGATTTTCAGCTCTTCTGCAGATAATTCCTCGGGCGGTTCGAGACGGCTTGCGGGCGTATCGAAATCGGTCAGTAACTGATCGAGGCGCAAGGCAAGATCAAGCGCGGTAGACTTGCCGTCAGCGATGGGCGAGGTCGGCCCGCCATAAAGCGCGCGCGAATGGCCATGGAACATGGATGTTCCTGCGACACTCAAGAGCAGGGCGGTTTCTTCGGTAATATCGGCAAAGCGTTTCAGCCACCGATGCGCCTCGCTGTCGCCATCAATCTGCGCGCGCGCATGAAAGACAAGTTCGAGCGAGGGGTCGGGATCGATTTTCGGATATTCAGGTTTTGGCGGTTCGCGCTCGCTATTTTTAAAAAACGTGTCGGCGAGGCTTCGATCCCAGCTCAATGTTCGCAGGACCGGCAGGCGCATTTCCGCCGTCCGCAGCATTTCAGCGGCGGATTTCAGCTTTTCGAGTTCATTTTCACTCAGCGCCATGAGGATTGGATTTCTTTATTTTCTTTAAAATCAGCGACTTACACAAAATCTGCTTTTTATTGAACCAAAACGCGTCTCGAAGCGACTTAAGGGATGAATAAAGGCTGACACAAGCGGGAAAAACAATGAGCCGCCGCGCCGGACGCATATTTGACGAATATCTCGCCGCTTCAGCGCGGGCGGGCGACCGCAAGGCGTTCAGCCGTCTGGCGGAGCGGTGGCAGCCGAAACTGCTTGCCCACGCATATCGTCTGATCGGCGAGCGCGATGCTGCGCGCGACGTCACGCAGGACGCATGGGCCGACATCATCAATAGTTTAAGCCGCCTTGAAGATGTGCGCGTCTTTCCAGCCTGGGCATATCGTATTGTTTCGCGCCGCGCGGCGGATGTTATCCGTGTCAAGCAGCGCGACCGCAAGCTGCAAAGCGAATATGCGGCTGACGGCGACAACAGTGTTGAAGATATAGAGTCTCGCGCCGAGGGTGCGGGATTGAGCGCAGCGATCAATGCGCTGCCGAACGATCAGCGCGCCGCCATCGCGCTTTTTTATCTGGAAGATTTGAGCGTTGCGGAAATCGCTGCGGCGCTCCGGGTTCCGGCGGGAACCGTCAAGACCCGCCTGATGCATGCACGGCGCAAGTTACGCGCCGCGCTCGAAGGAGGTAAGGAAAATGGATGATCTCGATCGTAAAATCGAAGAAGCGCTGACCGAAGAAGACCGCGCATTGTTGTCGCAATTCGGCGAGCAAGGAATTTTTGGGCAGCTCGGCGGATTGTTTCAAGGAAAACTTGGCTGGCTGTCCATGGTTACGTTTGTCGTCGCAACCGTAATGTTCGTCATCGGTGCATGGGCGGCATGGAAGTTTTATATGGCGAACGATGTGGTTGTGATGCTGAAATGGGCAGGATTAGCCTGGTTCGGACTCATGGCCCAGATGATGATCAAGATCTGGAGCTGGATGCGCATGGAATCAAACCGCATGCTGCGCGAGGTGAAGCGCCTTGAACTGCAGATTGCTCGCGGGCAAGCGCGGTGATGTTAAAATGTGGCCGCAAAAAGATCCTGATTGGGGCCGAAGCCGGCGCGCTTCATGCCGTCGGAATTCCATGCAAAAGCGACATCGCCGTCTCTAGATACGGCGATGACGCCGCCGTCGCCGCCAAGGCGTGCGACGTCTTTGATAAGGCCTGCCGTCGCTTGATTAAGGTCCGATCCCTGATAGCGAACACGGCTCGCCACATCCTGCGCGCCGCCCGCAAGAATGAAATATTCGCCGAGCCCGGTGCAAGATGCGGCGACAAATTCGTCAGCCCATGTGCCGGACCCTACCAGCGGCGTATCGCCGACACGGCCCTCAAGTTTTCCGAAAACGCCGCCTGTAGACGTTGCGGCGGCGAGCCGTCCGTCTGCATCAAGCGCCACAGCGCCGACCGTGCCATGGCCTAGCTCTGCCTGCGTCATTTCTTCCGGGTTCACGCCGACCGGCACGACATAGTAACTTTCAGGGTCGTCGATGAATTCAAATGCCTGCCGTGCGCAAAAGTTTTCCGCGCCGCGCCCGGCGAGCATGACATGCGGCGTTAGATCCATCACCGCTCGCGCCGCCTTGATCGGGTGCTTCAGATGTTTCACTGCCGCAATGGCTCCCGCCTTCCGCGCAAGCGTCCCTGATTCCGAGGCCATGATTGAGGCGTCGAGTTCGGCGTAACCGGCCTGGTTGGGTGCTGCGCCCTTGCCGGCGATATAAAGACCGGAGGCCTCCATTTCGACGACCAGCGTTTCGACAACGTCTACCGCCGGCGCGCCGCCTTTCAGCAGAGCCTCGCCCTTCTGTGCGAGCTCATACAAATGTTTTTCGGCTTTTGAGTAGTCGCGGCCGGCGCGGGCGCCAGCGCCGCCATGAAGCGCGAGAGCGACGTTGGGTTTTTTGGTCATGAACATTTCCGGGCCTGTTGTTGCGGGTTCATACTATCGCTGCACGGTGAGCCTAGCCAACAGGGAACTGAGCTTTTATGAAACGCGGTAATCAAATGGACGGGAGAATTTGAATGACACGCCTTGCGCTGATCCGGCACGGTCAAAGCCAGTGGAATCTGGAAAACAGGTTTACCGGATGGGTTGATGTCGATCTCACCGATAAAGGCCGTGCTGAAGCGCAGAAAGCTGGGACGCTTCTTAAAGCCACCGGCATAGAATTTGCCGCTTGTTACACATCCGTCCTGAAGCGCGCCATCCGCACCCTCTGGCTGACGCTCGATGAAATGGACCGGATGTGGCTGCCGGTAACGCGCAGCTGGGAATTGAACGAGCGCCATTATGGCGGGCTCACCGGCCTCAACAAAGCCGAGACAGCGGAGAAGCATGGAGCCGATCAGGTTAAAATCTGGCGGCGCAGTTACGATATTCCGCCGCCGCCGCTCGACAAAGGCGCCGAGTTCGATCTGAGCAGCGATCCCCGATACAAATGTCTCGGCGTTGATGTGCCGGCGACGGAATCGCTGAAGCTGACGCTTGATCGTGTCCAGCCTTATTTTGAAAAAGAGATCGCGCCGCGCATTCGGGCGGGCGAGTCGCTGATCATCGCAGCGCACGGGAACTCCCTTCGAGCGCTTGTGAAGATTTTGTTCGATGTTTCTGACGACGAAATCGTCAGCGTGGAAATCCCGACCGGCAATCCGCTGCTGATTGAAACTGCACAGGGAACGCTTACCCCTACAGCAGCGCGCTACCTTGATGCGGACCGTGCATCCGATCTGCCGCCGATCAAATAAGAGCCAGGAAATTCAGGCGTCTTCCAGCCGCGCCGCCATTTCGCTGACGCGATGCGCCGCGGCGTCAATCGCCCGGCTGGCCCCGCCAATCGTGTCTGGGTCAAGCGTCTCGCCAGCGCTCTCATAATCTTCCGCGGTGTCCCGCGCTTCGAATAGTTCATCGCAAACCGTGAGGGCGGCTAGCAGCATCAGCCGTTCATCGGTAACCTGGCCGACGTCCTTAGCCATGGATGTCACGCGTTTATCGAAATAGGCGGCGATCCGGTTCAGCCGGTCTTCCTGACCTTCTTCGCATGTGACCTTGTAATGACGTCCGTTGACCCGAATCTCAACCTGGCTCATTTGCGCCTCGCTTTCCGTCCTCTTCATCCGCGAGAATCGATTTGAGGTCGCTGATCGCAGCGGCGATCCCGCGGCTTGCGTGGTCCGTCTGTTTGCGGGCCGCCAGCGCCTGGCGTTTTGCGGCGGCGAGAGCATCGCTGCTAGCCGAGAGGTCGTCGAGCCGGTCCTCGAGTTTCGATTCGAGCGCCTCAAGGGCGTCGGCCAGATTGCGCACTGATTTTTCTAACAAAGTCATTAGCGCTCCTCGACAAGTCTTATCTGACAGATTGCGTCAATGTGGCCCCCGCCGCCGATTCTGTCCAGCAGCCCATTTGTTAGCCTTGACCGCCACACCGCCGCGATGCATGTACCCACGCATTAAATCCGCGTTATCTCAGCACAATCGGGGGCATCCCGCATGTCAAACGCCGGCCCGGCGCAAACTGATTTTCCACAGATGGCGAACGCCATTCGCGCGCTTTCCATGGACGCGGTCGAGCGCGCCAATTCCGGCCATCCCGGCATGCCCATGGGCATGGCTGACGTGGCGACGGTGCTGTTCTCGCGGTTTCTGAAATTTAATGCGGAAAAGCCGGACTGGCCCGACCGTGACCGCTTCGTTCTGTCGGCCGGTCACGGCTCCATGCTGATTTACTCGCTTGGCTATCTGCTCGGCTATGACGGAATGGATGTCGAGCAACTCAAAAATTTCCGTCAGCTCGGCAGCAAAACCGCCGGTCACCCGGAATACGGCCATGCGCCCGCGGTGGAAACGACTACCGGCCCCCTGGGTCAGGGGCTCGGCAATGCCGTCGGCTTGGCCCTCGCGGAGGCGCATCTCAACGCCCGGTTCGGCGACGACATCGTCGATCATCATACTTATGTGATCGCTGGCGACGGATGCCTGATGGAAGGGGTCAGCCACGAAGCTATCGGCCTTGCCGGACATTTGAAGCTCCGTAAGCTGATTGTTCTGTGGGACGACAATAATATTTCCATCGACGGGCCGGTTTCGCTGTCGGATTCGACGGATCAGCTTGCGCGGTTCGCCGCGAGCGGATGGGCGACAGCGCGCGTCGACGGCCATGACATGGAAGCCGTCGCGGCGGCAATTGAAAAGGCGAAGTCGTCGGACCGGCCGACGCTCATCGCCTGCCGTACCGTGATCGGTTATGGCGCGGCGAAAAAAGCGGGGACCAATGCTGCCCACGGTGCGCCATTGGGCGATGAAGAAATTGCCGCTGCGCGGAAAGCTCTCGACTGGCCGCATGCGCCGTTTGAAGTACCGGAAGAAGTGCTGAGCGCCTGGCGTGCTGTTGGCGTGCAAGGGCGGGATGTTTATGCCGCCTGGGACAAGCGTGTCAGCGCCAGCGCGCATTGCGAGGCTTTCAAGTCGGCCATGGCCGGCGATTACGCCGGCGCGCTGACGGATGCGATTGGTGCGTACAAAAAAACGCTTGCGGCGGAGCCGCAAAAGCTGGCGACGCGCAAGGCGTCGGAACTGGCGCTTAATGTGGTCAATGATGTCCTGCCGGAAACGGTCGGCGGTTCGGCGGACCTGACCGGCTCCAACAACACCAAAACCAAGAATATCGATATTCTGTCCACGGAAAATTACGCCGGACGGTACGTCTATTACGGCATTCGCGAGCACGGCATGGCGGCGGCCATGAACGGCATGGCGCTGCATGGCGGCGTTGTTCCCTATGGCGGCACGTTTCTGGTGTTCACCGATTACTGCCGTCCGTCGATCCGGCTTGCGGCGCTCATGGGTATTCGCGTCGTCTATGTAATGACGCATGATTCCATCGGCCTCGGCGAGGACGGTCCGACCCACCAGCCGGTGGAACATCTGGCGGCATTGCGCGCCATTCCGAATTTGAACGTCTACCGGCCTTGCGACGGCGTTGAGACGGCCGAGTGCTGGGAGCTGGCGCTTAAAACCATTGCGACGCCTTCGGTTGTGACGCTGACGCGGCAAGGGCTGGAGCAGGCGCGACTAACGCATACGGATGATAACCTATGCGCGCGCGGCGCCTATGTGATTGCTGGCGATGATGAGTATGACGTGACGCTGATTGCGTCGGGGTCCGAGGTGTCATTGGCCATGAAAGCGCGTGAGGCGCTGGCCAGCGACGGCGTCAAGGCGCGGGTCGTTTCCGCGCCGTGTTTTGAGCTTTTCGCCATGCAGCCGGATTCATACCGCCTCGATGTTCTGGGCGAAAAGCCCCGGATCGGGATCGAGGCGGCAATCAGACAGGGCTGGGACCAGTTCCTGCGCCTGAAAGATTCATTCATCGGAATGTCGGGCTTTGGCGCATCCGCGCCGGCCGGCGATCTATTCGAACATTTCGGCATCACGGCAGAGGCGGTCGCCGCCGAAGCCAAACGGTTGATCGGGGAATCCCGATAAATGCTTCGCTGGACGAAAAACTTATTAGTTTCGGTAGGGTTGGTCATTATCGCATCCTGTGCAACTGATCAAAACCCTTCATCTTCTCTAGATTCCCAGACAGCTATGCAGTTTTCCGACGATATTTGCGAAGATATCTTAACATCCTTTTCTGTTGAGCCCCCCTTTAGGCAAAACCCTTCTGAGCGAAGACGTCTTTTGCGGGTGATAAAAGAGGCTCAAGAAAGCAAATATGGCGAAACTTGTGGTTCGGTTCCGGGGTGGCGAACCAAATTTGAGCAAGCGTACAGCGTAGCATACGAGAACTCGGACCGGGTGTATTATTCAGACGAGCAATGGGATGAGGTCAGCACTTTGCGCGAAGCTCGTCGCGATCCAAACTATAAAGCTGATACGGAATGCTATTCACTTGTCTCTGAGTACTCAGACACTCTTTCTAAGTTCCTTGGCGAGTCACTGCGCGCTAGCAAAGCTCGAGAGACAATACGGAACCTTCAACTAGAAATAAACGAACTGAATTGCCGTCATGACTCCAAGTGGGCATCTGAATACGAATCGCTAATAGCGAATGCACAGTTGATGGGGCTTTTGCCGGGCCCTAGCACTCGCCGAGTGCCAGGCAGAAACTTTTAAAGGTAAAGGACTAAGAAAATGGCGATCAAAATCGCAATCAACGGGTTCGGACGGATCGGGCGGCTGGCGCTTCGTTCTATCGTGGAAACGGGACGCAAGGGCGTCGATGTGGTCGCAATCAACGATCTCGGCCCGGTCGAAACCAATGCGCATCTTGTTCAGTACGACTCAATTCACGGGCGTTTCCCGCATGAAGTGAAGGTTCGCAACGACACCATCGATGTGGGGCAGGGGCCGATCAAGGTGCTCGCCGAACGCGATCCGAAAGCGCTGCCATGGGGCGAGATGGGCGTCGATATCGTCTACGAATGTACAGGCATTTTTGCGACGCGCGAAAAGGCGGCGATGCACCTCGAAGCCGGCGCCAAGCGCGTCCTGGTTTCCGCGCCCGCATCCGGCGCCGACAAGACGATCGTTTACGGCGTCAATCACGGGTCGTTGACCGCAGACGACACAGTTGTTTCGAACGCATCCTGCACCACGAACTGCCTGTCTCCGGTGGTGAAAGTCTTGCATGACGCCATCGGCATCGAACGCGGCTACATGACCACGATTCACTCCTACACCGGCGATCAGCCGACCCTCGATACGATGCACAAGGATCTTTATCGCGCGCGCGCCGCGGCCATGAACATGATTCCAACCTCGACCGGCGCGGCGAAAGCGGTGGGTCTCGTTCTCCCCGATCTCAACGGCAAGCTTGCGGGCTCATCGGTGCGCGTGCCGACGGCGAATGTATCCGTCGTCGATTTCGTCTTCACCCCGAAGCGCGACACCACCGAGGAAGAGGTCAACAACGCCATCATTGAGGCGGCGAACGGCAAGCTCAAAGGCGTTCTCGGTTTTACCGACAAGCCGCTCGTCTCGTCGGATTTCAATCACGATCCCCGCTCTTCGATTTTCGCGCTGGATCAAACCCAGATTCTCGAAGGCAAGCTCGTGCGCATCCTCACCTGGTACGACAATGAGTGGGGCTTTTCCACGCGCATGACCGATACGGCGCTTGAAATGGCGCGGCATCTTTAGAAAGCGAGCTGATGGCGTCTTATCGCACACTTGATGACACGGAAGTCGCCGGAAAGCGCGTGCTGGTGCGCGTCGACTTCAACGTGCCGATGTCCGGCGGCAAGGTGAGCGACGCGACTCGCCTGGAGCGCGCGGCGCCGACCATCCGCGATCTTACGGCCAAGGGCGCGAAGGTGCTGCTGCTGTCCCACTTCGGCCGGCCCAAGGGCAGGCCGAACCCGGAGATGTCGCTGAAGCCCCTGGTGCCGGAGATTGCGAAGATCCTGGGCCAGGAGGTCGGTTTCGCGGCGGACTGCATCGGCGCGCCGGCGGAAGCGGCGGCGAAGGGCCTGAAGGCCGGCGGCGTCGCCCTGCTGGAGAACCTGCGCTTCCACGCGGAGGAAGAAGCCAACGACGCGGGCTTCGCCAAGTCCCTCGCGGCGCTGGGCGACGTCTACGTGAACGACGCCTTCTCGGCGGCGCACCGCGCCCACGCCTCGACCGAGGGCATCGCGCGTTTGCTGCCCGCCGCTGCGGGGCGCCTCATGCAGGAAGAACTGGAACATCTCGGCGCCGCGCTGGAGAAGCCCAAGCGCCCGTTGGCGGCCATCGTCGGCGGCGCGAAAATCTCCACCAAGCTCGACCTGCTCGGCAACCTGGTCGCTCGGGTCGACATGCTGGTGATCGGCGGCGGCATGGCCAACACCTTCCTGAACGCCGTCGGCGTGAAGGTCGGCAAGTCGCTCTGCGAACACGACATGGCCGGCACGGCGAAGGAGATTCTTGAGAAGGCGAAGAAGGCGGGCTGCGATGTGGTGCTGCCGACGGACGCGGTGGTGGCGGCGGAGTTCAAGGCCGGTGCGCCTAGCGAAACGGTTTCGGTGAAATCCGTCCCGGAAGACAAGATGATCCTCGACGTCGGCCCCGCAACGGCGGAGCACCTCGCCAAGCGCCTCGCCACCTGCGAGACCCTGGTGTGGAACGGCCCGCTCGGCGCCTTCGAAATCCCGCCCTTCGACGCGGCGACGAACTCTGTTGCACAGGCGGCCGCGAAGCTGACCAAGGACGGCAAGTTGCTGACCGTTGCCGGCGGCGGCGACACCGT
>DGNI01000085.1:12324-12466 GCA_002388885.1 Parvularculaceae bacterium UBA4496
CAGCTCGGCGACGGCGGCGTCGGTCATTTCTGGGAACTGCGCCTTCACCGTCGTGGCGCTGACGCTGTCGCGGCTCATGATGAAGCTCACCTGCCGGGCGATGTTGCGCGGCACCTCGACGTGCTGCTTGCCGTCGGTGAGG
>DGNI01000086.1:0-11244 GCA_002388885.1 Parvularculaceae bacterium UBA4496
AACTTCGCCTTCGAATATTTTTGTGAGTTGCTCATCAAGACCGTAAAAAAACGGCGTACGCGTTGCAAAACCGGCGACAATGTCATGTCCAGTGACTGGTGCGGCGCCGCGCGCGCATCGCGACTTTTTTTCCGCGCAATAAAAATTCAGCCCCGCTGCATAGGCCTCCGCCACGGCGCGCGTTTCCGGCGCCAATTCCGTTTCGTAGCGCGCTTCAATCTCATCCATGGCGCCCATAGCCTGAACGAGATAATCGGTAACGGCGCTGTCTTTGCCCGCGTGCTGCGCCAGCGTTCCGCGCGCGAAGAACAGCACTTCCTCAATGGTCCGCCAGTCGTCTTCCGCATGGGCGTAGGCGAGCCCGAACGCCACATCTGCGTCGCGCGCGCCATAGATATGCGGCACGCCGTAAGCGTCTCTAATGATGCGGGCGTCGTAGCTTCCCGCTGCTTTTATTGCGGCTGATGCGTCGAACCGGGCGGGCTCCGGCGTTTTCAGATAGAAAACGCCCGCGATGGCGGCGACAAAGATCGCAACGATGACCCAGCGGATAAATATTCTCATCTTTCCAGCCCCTTAGCCCGGTATCTTCTTATGTTGTGCGGACATGACAATGTCATGGTTTTCATGAAAGAAACCAGCTTGTAGAACATATCGTCTGTCAATGAAGGGGTCCAAATGTCCAGATATTTCCTCGCCGCGGCCGGCGCATCCCTCATCGCTTCCTGCGCCAGCAACGGCGTTGCCGACCGCCCGTTAACAAAAGCATCGGGCGATTACTGGTTCGACGGCGCACAGGCGACGCTCGCCGACCGTAAGGCGCTGCAGGCGAACAAAGGCCCGGCGAAGAATGTGATCCTGTTCGTGGCCGACGGGATGGACCCGACCACCGTCGCTGCGGCGCGCATTTATGACGGACAGACACGCGGCGAGGACGGCGAAGAGAATCTGCTCTCCTTCGAACGCTTTCCTGCGCTCGCCATGTCGAAGACATACAACACCGACACGCAGACGCCGGACTCCGCCGGCACCATGTCGGCGATGACCACCGGTTATAAAACGAAGGCCGCTATCATCGCCCTCGACAATACGGTGAAGGAACGCGGCGACTGCGCATCGGCGTTAAAGGCAAAGGCCGCGACCTTTATTGAAAAAGCCGAACAGGCGGGTCTTTCCACGGGCGTTGTTTCAACGGCGCGGCTTACCCATGCAACGCCAGCAGCGAATTACGCCCATGCGCCCGACCGCGACTGGGAAAGCGATGCGAAAGTTCCCGCCGGTGCGGCGCAGCTTGGGTGCAAAGACATCGCCAGTCAGTTGATCGATTTCAGTTACGGCGACGGCGTCGACCTCGCCATGGGCGGCGGGCGCACGAACTTCATTCCTGAAACTGTTGCCGACCCGGAAAACACAAATTTAAAAGGCATGCGCAAGGATGGGCGGAATCTTGTGGATGAATGGAAGGCGAAATCTTCCGCTCATTCGTTTGTCTGGAACAAGGCGCAATTCGATGCTGTTGACCCGGCGACAGACCCGCGCGTGCTCGGCCTGTTTGAACCATCACATATGCAATACGAAGCGGACCGCAAAACGGGAAGCGACGGCGAGCCCTCACTTGAGGAAATGACCCGCAAGGCGATTGAAATTCTTTCGCGTAATGAAAAAGGATTTGTCCTTGTCGTCGAAGCGGGCCGTGTCGATCACGCCCACCATGACGGAAACGCCGCCCGCGCGCTGCACGACGCGCAGGAGTTTTCGCAGGCGATTGCTGCTGCGCGTTCCATGACAGACGAAAAGGATACGCTGATCATCGCGACCGCCGATCATGGGCACACGCTGACCTTCGCCGGCTATCCGCTGAAAGGGAATAATATTCTCGGCGTTGCGACGACCGTTGCGAAATACGACTTCGCCGGCGATGGCATTGCCCGCGCTGCAGACGGCAAGAAATACACGACGCTAGGCTACGCCAACGGACCTGGCGCCGTGTTCAAAAAGGGCGCCGACCTTTCCGACGGGCGCCCTGAGCCGACCAACGCAGAAGCAACGGAACTCGATTTTAAACAGCCGTCACTGGTGCCCATGGGCGATGAAACCCATGGCGGACAGGATGTGACGATCTACGCCTCAGGTCCGAACGCCTATCTTTTCAGCGGCGTGGTAGAACAGAATTACATCTTCCACGTGATAGTGGATGCGTTAGGGCTTGGCTCTCGTTAGTCGCCAAGCTTCGCTAATTTACGCTGTTTTGGCTTGTACGCCATCGGCGCAGCAGTTCTACCCATTTTCCCGCGGATTCGCGAGAATACTGAATTCGTCCTTGCGGATAGATTTCTGCAAGCGTCTCAGGCGCATGCCGTTCCGCCCACGACACGGCGGGGGCCAATGCGCGCTGCACAGTTTCCGGGTCGGTGCTCGCCGCCCCTGCTTGTTTGTAGACGATACTTTGTATGCGGGCGTCTGCGTTGATGGCAAACGTCATTTCAGCCTCAATCAGCGGCAATTCCAGTAGATCAAGAAAATCGTTGGTTTCCGTAAGTGCAATCGTCACCGTAGCGTCAGACGCCGACAATCGTTCAAAAGAAAATCGCCCCTTAGCGCCAACATCCCAGCCCAAAGCCGAAATGATCTGCTCCTTGTTCATGGCGATGTCGGCGCCGGCGAAAGTCATAACGACATCATCGGCGAGATGCTCTGACGCCGCCTCAAGATCGTGATGCTGAAGATCGCTGAGATACGCCTCCACGTGCTGAACCGCGGCTTGCTCTGCTTGCACCATTGGCGCCTCCGATTTCTGGCAGGCCTGAAGGGCGATGAAACCAAAAAGGACTGCTGTGTATCGTAAAGAACCAGTCCGCTGAGCCATCAAGCAACCGGGTCGAGCCAGCCCCATTCGTCATCGGTCTCGCCGGAGAAGATGCCGAAGAACATGTCCTGGATTTGCGATGTCGCCGGACGGTTGCCTTTGCCCACCGGCAGCCTGTCGACCGAACGCACAGGCGTAATTTCCGCCGCAGTGCCAGTGAGAAAAATTTCGTCCGCCGCGTAAAGCATCTCGCGCGGGATCGACTGTTCTACGACTTCGTATCCGGCTTTTTTGGCCAGCGTCATTACCGTGTCGCGGGTGATGCCGGAAAGGATCGAAGACGCAGCCGGGGGCGTAATGATGCGACCGTTCAATACGACGAAAAGGTTTTCACCGGCGCCCTCGGAGACGGTGCCGTCATGGGCAAGACCGATCCCTTCCTCAAAACCCGCATCCCGCGCTTCCATGCCGATCAGGCGGCTTGAAAGATAATTGCCGCCTGCTTTTACGCCTGCGGGTACGGTGCCCGGCGCATTCCTGCGCCAGCTCGAAACCGAGACGTCGATCCCGTTGGTCAGCCCGTCATCGCCAAGATAGGCGCCCCAGGCGAAGGCGGCGACGGCGAGTTCCGATTTCACTTTTTGCGAGTAAGGCCCCATCTCGCCATAGCCGAGATACGCAACTGGGCGGATATAGGCAGACTCAAGACCGTTTTCGCGCACCACATCCTTGCAGACCTGCATGATCTGATCGACGGAATATTTCGACATGTCGATGCGATAAACGCGGGCGGAAAAGAACAACCGCTCAATATGTTCGCGGTTCCGGAACACACACACGCCCTTATGCTTGGTGTTGTACGCGCGCATGCCCTCGAACACCGACGATCCGTAATGGATCGCGTGGGTCAGCACATGCGTCGTCGCCTCGGCCCAGGGGATCATCTCGCCGTTGCGCCAGATATATTTGGCTTCCTGGATAGGCATCGCGTTATTCCTTTTTCCTGCCGTTTCCTCGTGAAGTATTTGCAACTGAATGGCGGAGGGCAAACGCAAATGCAAGCCTGAGGGCGTTTCCACTTCGCCTCCCGGTGGTCTTTAGCCGGATAACGCTTTAAGTCTCCCGAAAATGAAAGAAACCGCTGGACATTTCATGACTGAAGACACCCGAAACATCACCGCGCTCCTCGACGTCATGGCGCGGCTGCGCTCGCCCGACGGCGGATGCCCGTGGGATCTCGAACAGAACTTCCGCACCATCGCGCCATACACGGTCGAGGAAGCCTACGAAGTCGCAGACGCTATCGAGCGTGGCGACATGGGGGCGCTGAAAGACGAACTCGGTGACCTGCTGTTTCAAACAGTGTTCCACGCGCAGATGGCGAAAGAACTCGGCCTTTTCAGCTTTGAAGACGTGACCGAGGCGATCACGGATAAGATGATCCGGCGTCACCCGCATGTCTTCGGCGATGAGATAATGCGCAGCGCAGAAGAACAGACGGACGCATGGGAAGCGCAGAAAGCAAGAGAGCGGGCGGAAAAAGGCGCCGACAGTTTGCTGGACGACGTGCCCGCCGGCCTGCCGGGGCTGACGCGTGCGGTGAAGCTGCAAAAACGTGCGGCGCGGGTCGGCTTTGACTGGACTGACGCGAAGGACGTGCTCGCAAAAATCGCCGAGGAAACCGGAGAGTTGCACGAAGCGATGGAATCAAAAGACCGTGATCACATCGAAGAAGAATATGGCGATCTTCTTTTTGCCCTCGCCAACATATCACGCCATCTCGACATCGACCCTGAAAGCGCGCTGCGCCGCGCCAATGCAAAATTCATCCGCCGCTTCGGTCATATCGAGAAAACCTTCGCGGCGCGCGGGAAAAGCCTCGCCGATGCGAGCCTTGATGAGATGGAAACAGTCTGGAGCGAGGCGAAGAAACTCGATTAGCATCAGCGCTATGCATAGGAGCGATGTATGAGACGGTCGATCACTGCTGCAATAAGCATCCTCATTTGCGCTAGTAGTTGCACGCCCTCGCCAGACGGAATAATTTTCAGAACTGATGACGCAGTCTATCCTGGCGCCTGGTCGAAAGACGGAAATAGTTTTTTCGCAACGCTTAATTCCGGAGACCGGTGGCGCGTCATCGAAATTGACGTTTCGTCCGGCGATAAGCGTGATGTTCCGACAGGATTAAATGGCGCCGGCGTTTCGGATGTTCGCGAAGATCTTCTGTTACTCGAATCGAACGATTCCGGCGATTATGATATTTATATTTTTAACCTGTTAAACCAATCCTTGCAAAGAGTAACTCGACAAGGTTCTGATGAATGGCATCCGTCGTTTTCAAATGATGGCCGTACTCTTATTTTTGATTCCGCAACTGATGCAGGCATTGATATTTATTCACACGATCTTGATACTGGTGAATCTAAGCGTCTCACGACACGTGCTGCTTCCGAACAGGCCGGGCGGTTATCGCCTGACGGAAAAGCCCTGGCGTTCCATCGCCAAACGGGCGAAGGAAATTACGATATTTTTCAACTGAATTTATCAGCAAACACAGAAGCGCAGATAACGACCAGCGAAGCGGACGACAGTTATCCGCAATGGACGCCGGATGGGACTCAAATCATTTTTTCTTCAAACCGCACGGGCAATTTTGATCTGTTTGTGGTTTGCGTTTCCAGCGGCAAGATCGTTAACCTCACAAACAGCGGCGCCGACGAACGATACCCTAAGCTTTCCCACGACGGAGGCCGCATCGCATATCAAATTGCGGAAGAAACCGGAACACGCATAGAGGCAATACCTATGACGGATACGCTGCGCTGTGATTAGCGCTGCGCAGCCCATCAGAGCCAAGGCCTGACACCATGATCGGAAATATTGCGGGTTGACCGATGTTGGATCATTTGAGCTTCACAGCAATATAGAAATACTGCCTTCAAACTCCCGCGAGGCCGGGGCATATGTCACGGGAGTAATCTATAATCGCCTGCCCGTTCGTCCCGGAGAACTCCGCATGTCCGCCAGCCAGAATCTGATCGATCTCATCGGCAATACGCCGCTGATCAAGCTGAATCGCGCGTCAGAAGAAACCGGCTGCACCATTCTCGGCAAGGCGGAGTTTCTCAATCCCGGCCAGTCGGTCAAGGATCGCGCCGCGCTCGGCATTATCCGTGACGCAGAACAATCGGGGGCGCTCAGGCCCGGCGGGGTCATTGTCGAGGGGACCGCGGGCAACACCGGCATCGGTCTCGCCATGGTCGGCGCGGCGCTCGGCTACAAAACAAAGATCGTTATTCCCCGCACCCAGAGCGAAGAAAAAAAGATTGCCCTTCGCCTGCATGGCGCGGAACTGATTGAGGTCGATGCCGTGCCTTACGACAATCCCAATAACTACGTGCATTACTCCCGCCGCCTTGCAGAAGAACTGAACGAAGCTGAACCGAACGGCGCCGTCTGGGCGAACCAGTTCGACAATGTGGCGAACCGCGATTTTCACGTAGCGACGACGGGCGCCGAAATCTGGAAGCAGACCGATGGCGCCGTTGACGGTTTTACCTGTGCGGTTGGCACAGGCGGCACCCTCGCCGGTGTTTCAATCGCGCTGAAGGAACGCAAAATTAACGTCAAAACTGCTGTTTCAGATCCGGGCGGATCGAAAATTTTCAGTCTCATCAAATACGGAAAAGCCGAAACCGAGGGCGGCTCGATCACAGAAGGCATCGGCCAGGGGCGAATCACCGAGAATCTGAAAGACGCGCCGATTGATGACGGCTATCGCATTACAGACGCGGAAATGCTCGACGTGCTTTTCAAGCTTGTGATGGAGGAAGGCCTGTGTCTTGGCGGCTCATCGGGTATCAACGTCGCCGGCGCCGTGCGCATGGCCCGGGAACTTGGCCCCGGCCATACCATTGTGACAATGCTTTGCGATTACGGTCACCGCTATGCGTCGAAACTCTACAACCCGGCATTCCTGAAGGAAAAAGGCCTGCCCACGCCGTCATGGTTGCGCTAAACTCGGCTGCATGACCTTCGGCCCCCTAGTCACCACTGAATGGCTACAAGACAACCTTGAGCGCCCAAGCCTGAAAATCATTGACGGTTCCTGGCGCATGCCGGGACAGGGTGACGCCATCGAAAATTATCGCGCGCAGCACATTCCCGGCGCCGTGTTTTTCGATATTGATGCAATTGCTGACAAGACGACCCACCTGCCGCATATGCTGCCGTCTGCAGAAGCGTTCGAAGCCGCCGTCGGCGCAATGGGAATTGGCGACGCCAACGATATCGTCGTCTATGATGAAAAAGGCGTTTTTTCCGCAGCCCGCGTGTGGTGGACGTTCCGCGCCATGGGCCACGAAAATGTTGCGGTGCTGAATGGCGGCCTGCCGAAATGGCTGGCCGAAAAACGACCTATGACGAAGGAGCCCACGCCGATAGCACCCGCAACTTACCGCGCCATGCCGATCCCTGCCCTTTGCGCATCGCATGAAGACGTTCGCCGCGTCATTGATGATAAAAACGCAATCATTGTAGATGCGCGCCCCGCCGACCGGTTTGAGGGCCGAGCGCGTGAGCCCCGCGCAGGGCTGAGGTCAGGGCATATGCCGGGCGCAAAGAACATACCCTATGATCGAGTCCTGACAGAAAATGGCGAAATGAAAGACCCTGACGCCATACGCGAAATCTTTAAAGGCGCTGGCGCTGATGATAGCATGCGCATCGTCACCACCTGCGGTTCAGGCGTCACCGCCGCCCTGCTGTCGCTCGCGCTTGAAGTGGCGGGGCTACAGGACTACGCGGTTTATGACGGTTCATGGTCCGAATGGGGAGATGAAAAACATGACAGCGCAGCGTACCCCGTTGTCATTGGCGAAAGTTGATGGGGCGAAAGTTGATGGGGCGAAGGTTGATAGGACCAACCTTGAGACTGATCAGGTCGAGGTCACCATCACCTATCTCGAACAGCGCGAAAGGCCGGCCCTGACCGCGCCGCCGCCGCCACAGCGCAAGCTCGCCCTGTTGCGCGCCGAAAATCCACCGGTGCATTTTTATCGCTATCTCTATGACCTTGTGGGCGCGCCCTATAACTGGGTCAGCCGCCGGCGCCTTAGCGACGATGAGCTGGCCTCAATCATTCACGATGATGATGTTTACCTTTATCTTCTTTATGCTGATGGTGTGCCTGCGGGCATGGCGGAAGTCGACGCCCGCAGTTCCGGAAATCATGAACTGAAGTTTTTCGGACTTGCGCCCGATTTCATCGGTGCGGGGCTCGGCCGATATTTTCTCGCCAATGTGCTGGACCTCATCTGGTCGCGCGCGCCCGGCCGGGTGCGGCTGGAAACCTGCTCGCTCGATCATTCGGCGGCGCTGCCGCTCTATCAGAAGTTCGGATTTTCGGTGATCGACCGGCGCAAGGGCTTTGTGGAGCGCTACAACCCGCCGCCATCTAACAGGCCTTAAAGCGCGCATCAAAACAGGCTAGAAGGCGGTCATGAAAGACAAGACCAAGCTCGCCGCCCTCGGCCGTCCGCATCACCGCCCCGCCCATCCCGTCAATACGCCGGTCGAACGCGCGTCGACCTATCTGTTTCCTACTTATGACGATTATCTTGAAGGCGCGAAGTCGATTACCTATGGCCGTTTGGGCACGCCGACCCATCGCGCACTCGAAGAGGCTGTAACAGCCCTTGAAGGCGGTTTCGAAACGCGGCTGGCGCCGTCAGGGCTGCAGGCGTGCAACGCGGCGATCCTCGCCTTCGTGGCCGCGGGCGATCATGTGCTGATGACGGACGCCGCTTACGATCCGACACGAAAGTTCTGCGAGAAGTTCCTAAAACGCTTTGGCGTTGAGACGACGTTCTACGATCCGCTTGCAAACGAGGAAGACATCGCCGCGTTGATGCGCCCGAATACCAAGGTCGTCTTCGCCGAGTCGCCGGGCTCGCTCACTTTCGAAGTGCAGGACCTGCCCGCCATCGCCGCGGCCGCCCATGCGGGCGGCGCGAAACTTGTGGTCGATAATACCTGGAGCGGGGGTTATTTCTGTAAGCCCATTGCGCTTGGCGCTGATGTCAGCGTGCAGGCGGCGACGAAATACCTTGTGGGTCACGCAGACTGTCTCGCCGGAACCATCACTTCCGCTGATGAACCGACGTCGCAGAAAATCTACTATGCGCTGTTGCAGCTCGGATCGAACGTATCCGCCGACGACGCCTGGCTCGCTCTGCGCGGCATGCGGACGCTCTCAACGCGACTGGAGCGCCATCAGGAAAATGCTGAGGAGCTGGTTAAATTCCTCGCCAAACGCAAGGAGGTAGAGCGGATGCTTCATCCGGCGCTCAAATCCTGCCCCGGCCACGCCGTGTGGAAGCGCGACTTTACCGGCGCGTCCGGCCTGTTCGGCGCTGTGATGAAGCCCGTACCGCTCGCCGCCATGAAGGCGTTTTTCAACGCATTCAAACTGTTCGGAATCGGTTTTTCCTGGGGCGGCTTTGAGAGCCTTTGCCTGCATGTGCATCCGCAAAATTACCGCAGCGCGACCGAATGGAACGAAGAGGGCCCCGTCTTGCGGTTTCATGCCGGGCTTGAAGACATTGACGACCTTAAAGGCGATCTTGAGCGCGCTTTCGCCGCCATGGCGGCTGCGTTAAAGTAAAAACTGAAGTCCAGGGAGTTCAGCTTATGCGGATCGCGGCCAGCATTGTCGCCGTTATTTTTTTGGGCGGATGCCAGACCATCGGCGGGTCCGGCGATATCCTGAATTTACAGACCGATCCGCCCGGCGCGCTCGTCACCATCGACGGCGCCGGGGAGTGCGAGACACCCTGCTCTATCAAGCTGAACGGCCCGCAAAACGCGCGCATCGCCAAGGCCGGCTTCGTGACGCAATATGTGGTGTTAAATCCAAGTTCAAAAAAACAGGTTGTCGTGCCGCTCGAACTCGCCGCCGCCAGCGAAAGCGTTGACGAAACCGCGCTGCCGGAACTGGATTAGCTCAACCAACCAAGCCCTTATAAAAGTATGGGTAAGTTAAGACGCTAAGACACTGATTACATACGGATAAAGAGTCTTTTTCGCGAAAATTCCATGCGCATGCTCGATTGGGAGCTACCCGCCGGACTGAAATAGTCTGCTACAAAAGCTTGTATTTCTTACACAAACGTCCCATATAGCTTGAGCGCCATGATTGAAGGCCGTCTATTAGGCCTCTGAAACAAGCTTCTTATTCCCTCCAAACATCGGCAGCACAATCAGCGCACGGAATGTTTCCGGGCGCTAACGCCTGTTTGCAAAGGATTACAAAATGGCGACTGGAACTGTAAAATGGTACAATTCCCAAAAAGGATTCGGGTTTATTGCGCCGGATGACGGCGGCAAAGACGTGTTCGTTCACGCCACCGCGCTTGAGGCCGCAGGTCTTCGCGGGCTGAACGACGGCCAGAAAGTCAGCTTCGAGCTGCAGGAAGAGCGCGGCAAGACATCTGCCGGCCAACTCAGAGCGGCCGACTAACTGAATCTATGGTGAGGGGGCGCTTCATGCGCCCTCCTGCCTTCTTGTCATGAACACGCCAAACGCCAGATTGTTGAGGTTCAAATGATCGCAGAACGGCAAGCCAGACAGGAACGCGCTCAGGCTGCGGCGTTAAAAGAGCTTGAGACGGAAGCGGCGTATCAGCGCGCGCAAACGAATAAACTTCGCAAATTGCGCTTGGAAAGAGACAAGGCGATGGCTTCCCGCTTCAAATCGTGGCGCGACCAAAAGCCGGCAAGCAACGAAGCTTAAGCTTCTCCCGCGCGTGCGCGGCGCAGTTAACACACGGCCATCAATGTGACGGCACGACGCCGTCGCCAGATTTCAAAGGACGCCCGTTTTGCGACAAACAGGGACCCCGGCGGAACGTAAAGTCTTCCGCGACATGGATAAAAAGAAGGCGCTGTCTGAAGCTGACAAGCTAAAGCAGGCAACCCTCAAGAAAACGGCGAAGCTGCGTGCGCAGCGTCTTGAGAAAGAGGCTGCTGAGCGCATCGCAGATGAAGCGAAACCCAAAAAACCTGCAAGAAAGAGGCAAGCAATGAAAAAGCTGCCAGTTTGGCAGGGCGGATAATGGCCAAGGAAGAACTGCTTGAGTTTGACGGCGACGTCACCGAGGCGTTGCCCGACGGCAATTACCGCATCACGCTTGATAACGGCCATGAAATTATGGCCTATGCCGGCGGCAAGATGCGTAAGCACAGAATCAAAACGCTCGCGGGCGACCGCGTTACCGTCGAAATGTCAGCCTATGATCTGACCAAGGGGCGCATTACCTTCCGGCACAAGCCAGAGGGCGCCGCCGCGCCGTCATCCAATAAGAAGCGAAGCGTCTATCGCGCGCGCGGCCGCCGCTAGAGCTGATTTTAAAATCTGGCGACCCCGGCAGGACTCG
>DGNI01000086.1:11257-11524 GCA_002388885.1 Parvularculaceae bacterium UBA4496
GCTCTATCCAATTGAGCTACGGAGCCGTTGAACCGCGTTGATAGCCTGAGCAGCAAAAAATGGCGACCCATAAGCAGTAAAACTGCGAACGGGCGGATCGCTGTAAGCTATTGATTTAACTATGGCCATAATTCAGCATTCTCAGGCTGCATGAATTCAGAGTATTTCCAGCCCTGCCGGTAACGCCACATTCCGCTTCATGCTCTTTTGGCTGTCCGATCATATCCCCCGCGCTTCTAAGTCCGGCGCGTTCGAGGATCGCGCTTG
>DGNI01000083.1:0-427 GCA_002388885.1 Parvularculaceae bacterium UBA4496
TCGGCGACGCGCTGGCGCTCGGCGGAGAGGAGACACCCGACCTGATGATCTCGCTGGCGACCCTCACCGGTGCGGCGCGCGTAGCGCTCGGACCGGAACTTGCGCCATTCTATTGCGACGATGAAGGTCTGGTTTCAGCGCTTGAAGCCGCAGGCCCTCGTGTTGCAGATCCGGTTTGGCGGATGCCGCTCTGGCGAAATTACGAATCGATGCTTTCTTCACAGATCGCCGATGTGAATCACATTTCCGGCGGGTCTTTCGCCGGATCTGTCACTGCGGCGCTGTTCCTCAAGAAATTCGCGAGCGACGCAAAAGCCTGGATGCATTTCGATCTTTACGCTTGGCGGCCCACACCCTTGCCCGGGCGGCCCAAGGGCGGCGAGGCGCAGGCGATTCGCGCGCTTTTCGAGGTGTTGCGCGAGCGTTA
>DGNI01000083.1:432-846 GCA_002388885.1 Parvularculaceae bacterium UBA4496
AACAGGGGCAAGCATAGAGATTGGTAACAAGGGCTTGGCGTAAGGCCTGACGATGGCGGCGACTGACATACTGACAAGCTGGCGTGAAGTCATGTGCGACGCGGTGCGCGCAGACAATCCTGATCTGTCCATGCGACAGTGGTCGATTTTATTGACGGTGTATCTGAAGCCCGGCCCTCACACAGTGCGCGCGCTCGCGCGCGACCTCAACGTGCCCAAGCCGGCGATTTCACGCGCCCTTGACGCGCTTTCAATTCTGGGGTTCGTCAAGCGCGTACGCGACGACAATGACAAGCGGATCGTCATTGTACGGAAAACGGCGGAGGGCGCGATCTATCTTGATAATTTTGCGCGGCTCGTCGAGGCGCATGGGTCCGAGCCTATGCTCGACGCCATGTACGGCTAAGCTTCAAT
>DGNI01000083.1:878-12251 GCA_002388885.1 Parvularculaceae bacterium UBA4496
GAATAATCGGAGCAGCAATTTTCCCGCCGCCGGCGATGGCGGTAAGCGTCAGCGCCGCGGCGGCTGAATCCGCTTCGTCCGCGCTCAATGCGCCAGCAGTTTCAAGAGCATGGGCGAAGGCGGCCGGCGCAATGATTTCCGTATCGAGGCGGCCCTCCGGCCTGTTGTCCTGATCGAGATGCAGCGCGCCCGTGACCGAAAGGCGCGCATCCCCAATTTGTGCAAGAAAACCAATTATTCTGACTTCCCCGCCCGCATGACGCCATGCGATTGCGGGATCAGGCATTGAAAATGCGGGCGTTTGCGTGACGGCGAGCATTGTTTGAAGGCTGTCGAATTCGAGGGCCTTTTCGCCGCTTTCCGTAAAAAGACCGGCTGCGGCAAGGTTTAAAGTCAGCGTTGCGGGTTCCGTGGCGTCCGGCGCGAGATCAAGTACGAGATTTTCCAGCGAAACGGTGTTTCCATCTTCGGTGCGCAAGGCGCGCGCGCCGCCAATCGTCGCGGCGAACACCCATCCGCGGGCATCGTCGCTGGCGATTGATGTGCGAAAATCATCGGCTGTTAATTTCCACTCGCCGTTTCCTTTAATCCAGATCGTTTGCACGTTGCGCGTTGAAAAAATCAGCCGGTTCAAATCATACGGAAGGGCGTCAAGCGTCAGCATTTCCGTGCGCCAGCGCCATGCGTCGGGTTGCGTAATATCCGGTTCGTCAATGCGCATGCGCAGGAAGAACGGAAATCCGTCCGGCCTGATCGCGCCGTACGATATATCAAGACCCATTGCGCGCTGATCGGCGATCCATGCTTCGACGCCTTTTTTCATTTCGGCGGCGCCGGCGCGCCAGAGAAAATAATAAGCAAGGAGAATAACGCCCGCGATCATGAAGGGCGCATAGAGCCATAACCGGCGTGCAGGATTCGCTTGGTCAGTCATGATCCCGCTCATCGGCTATATTAGCAGGTTCAAGGTCCGGGCGGGCGCCGTCAAGCTGCGCCTTCAATTCCGCCTGAAAACTTTTCCGGTCAAGACCGGGCTCGATTGGCGGCAGGAACCTGAGCGTGACGACGCCGGGGCGGCGTTCGATACCGGGATGGATCCAGAATCTTCCGCTGTCATGGGCGGCGGGAATACATGGCGCGTTTGTCGCCGCATAAATGCCTGCAACGCCGGGCAGAAACCGCGCTGTCTTTCCGGGTTTCACTCTGGTGCCTTCAGGAAAAACGATGATCTGGTTGCCCTCTTCAATTCGCTCTTTTGCAGTGCGCGTGAAGGCGCGCAAGGCCTTTGCGCCGCCCTTTCGGTCGATAGGAATGTGACCGGCAAGATAAGCCCACCAGCCATAGACCGGCACCCACATCAGTTCTTTTTTGAGCGAAATCACCGGGCGCGGCAAAAGCGCAACGAGGGCGATTGTTTCCCACATGGATTGATGGTTGGCGGCGACAATAGCGCCGCCGCGCGGAATGTTTTCTGCGCCTTCGATGCGATAACTCATGCCGGTGATGAGCTTCAGCCAGCCGAGTCCGGTTTTTGACCACGACTTCACTGTCGCCTGCGCCGCCCTGCGGCCAAAGAGCGCCGCCGGCAAACAGAAAAACCCGATAAATCCGACAAAGAATACGAGGAATGCGGCGAAGGCCAGCGATCTTATCCGGGTAAGCATCACGGGGGGCGCTAGGCGAAGAGTGCGTTAGTATACGCCAAAAGGAACTTTGAATATTCGCCAGCGAGTTTTGACACGGCTTGCGCGGAAGCCGGGCGCTTGTTTTCATCAAGGTAACCTGAGGCGACCACAAATGGCGTCAGCTCCGCGTCTTTCATTTTCGCGCGCGTGGCGACGACGGCGCGCGGCATATGATAGTCGGATGTCACGAGCACGATCTTTTTGTAATTGTTGGCTTGAGCCCATTCGGTGAGCTCACCGGCATTCCCTTTAGTCGTCAGCGCCTGGCGCCCGAGATCCACGCAACAGTTAAATCGCTCTGTCTCTCCGGTCCAGAGTTCGGAGAGACGCTCTCGCGTCGTGTCGGGATGGACGCCTGAAATCAGGAGACGTTCTCCGGCGCCGTTGGCGAAGATCGCCATGGCTGCTGAAATCCGCGCGCCGCCGCCGCCGGTGTAGACGACGACGCCATCGGCGAGGCGGGGCTTGTCTATCGATGGCGCAGGCAGGCGCACCACGAACAGGACGAAACCGAGCGCCCAGGCGAGGGCCAAGGCGGCCAGGACGGACAAAACACGTTTCACTATGGTCCACTCTCCTGACGGCAAGTCGTTGACGCAAGGTTACCTGAAAGCGCCTGCCGGGGTCCAGCCAGATCAATACTGGCGGCTCAGGGTTTTCAAAACCGTAAGGCGGGCGGTCAGCGCTGTCACCAGGCAAGTGGCGACTGGCGCCGCGGCAAGCCACAGGATCATGAACCCGCCCAACGAAAAGGCTGGGAGAAAGGAGTCCGCCGCCACGCCCGTGCGCATGGCGACGCCCACAAGGCCAAGCGCCAGGAGTGCTGCGGCAAGGCCGATCAACGCGCCCCTGAGCCCGAGGATGAAGAACCGGCGCTGAACTTCGGTGGCGATGAAATCATCTGTCGCGCCTACGAGATGCAGCACGGATACGATTTCGTGATTGGCGGCCAGGCCGGCGCGTGCAGCGAAAATCGAAATGGCGCAAGCTGCGCCCATGACCAGCAAAAAAACGCCGAACGCCATCGCCTGTCCGGATCGCGCCGCGCTCGACAGCCGGTTGTGCCAACGCGCGTGATCGTCGAGCGTTGCGCCCGGCGCCGCCGCCGCGAGTCGGTTGCGCAACAGATCGAGATTGCTGCGAAGCTCGGGCGCGGCTTTCACTTCGATAATGGCGGGAATGTTCAAGAACGCCTGCGCGTTGCCTTCGCCGAGCCATGGCTCGAGGAGGGCGGCGGTTTCTTCGCGCCCGCGCTGTGTCGCTTCGATGACGCCCTCGGTGTCCTCGAGCACGCGCAACGCCGCGGAAACGCCGGCGGCAATTTCCGCTTCGTCGGCGCCTTTTATCTGTACTGTAATTTCGGAACGCAAGGCGGAGGTCCATTCGCTTGCGGCGCGATTGACCATCAGCAGCGACGCCATGGCAAGAACCGCGAGAAATGACATGACCGCAATCACCGCGGTCAGGGGCGCGCCGGCGGCGCCGGCTTCAGGCAATAATGGCGCGCCGCGATTTCGGAAAAATCGTTGCCGCGGCGCCGGATCGCGCGCTTCATGATCTGCTTGCGCATCTTGATCGGTCTCGTGCATTTTCATGCAGCGCCTCCCGCGCCGGCGCTGCGCGAGACTTTGCCGTCGGCGATTCTTAACACAGGCTTACCAAGAGACTGCACGAGATGCAGATCATGTGTGGCGACGATGACCGCGGCGCCAAGTTTATTAAGCTCTACGAACAATTTCATAATCCGTTCGCCCATGGCCGGATCGACATTGCCCGTGGGCTCGTCAGCAAGAATGAGGTCCGGTTTTGAGACAAGCGCGCGCGCAAGCGCCACGCGCTGCTTCTCTCCGCCTGATAAAGTCGCGGGTTTCGCTCCCATGCGGTGCCCCAATCCGACCCAGTTTAAGAGTTCGCTTACGTCTTCGCGATATTGGTTTTGGTTAACGCCCGCGACTTTCATGGGGAGCGCGACATTTTCAAAGGCGGTGAGATGGTCGAGGAGTCGAAATTCCTGGAAGACGACGCCAATGCGTCTGCGCAAGGCCGGCAAGGCTTCGCGCGGGGCTTCGGCTGCGTTCTCGCCGAACAGAAAAAAGTTTCCGCGCGTCGGTTTGTGCGCGAGATAGATCATTTTGAGGAGCGAGGTTTTTCCCGCGCCGGACGGGCCGGTGAGGAAACGAAACTCGCCCTCGCCGAGCGTCATGGTGACATTGGAAAGAGTTTCGGGCGCGTCTTCATAGGCGAGGCCGACCTCTTCGAATCTGACGATTTCTTTTCCGGCGTCCATTCGCATCCCGGTTCTATAGGCCCGCGCGCCGCCATGGCTGCGCCAATTCGCCCACCCATAAACGATTCTGGTCGCTCATGATAATCACCTGTCCCGATTGCAGTACACGCTATGACGTCGATGACGAACGGTTTTCCCCAGACGGCCGTTCGGTCCGCTGTTCGTCCTGCGGCGAGAGCTGGTTCGTACCCGCGCCGGAGCTTCTGGACGTCAAGCCGCTCGAAGACGGCGACAAGCCGCGCAAGGCGTCGTCCCGCCGGGATGAGAAAGACGGGGATTCCCGGAACAGGCGGGACAGGAACCGGATCAAGGTCGGGCTCGCGGACGAGGATGATCGCAAAGACGAAAAGCGCAGCCGAAAGCCGCGCCGTGACGAGCCGTCTTTTGATGAAGACGACGAAGACGATTCGCTATTCGATGCGCCGCGCGCCAAAAAGAAAAGACGCGATGATGATCGCGATTACGACGATGATGACCGCCGTCCGGGAAAAAAACGTTTTGACGATGACCGCAACAATGAAACGGATCGCGATGACGAACCGGCGCCCAAAGGATGGCGCAAGGGCCGTCAGTTCATCGTAGAAGACGAAGAGGATGATGTCGAGCGGCGGCCGTTCTTCGCTCGTCGACGAAAAAGCAATGATGATGAATCAAAGCCACGAGAGCGCGAATCGCTGCGTTTCGGCGACGATGAAGATGACGGCCGCGATTCCCGTAAAAAGGCCTCTTACAAGGTCGATGATTATGAGGAAGAAGATCGCGAATACCGCGACGACGAAGACGTCATCGATGTCGTTGATGCGGACTGGGAAGATGTCGACGACGACCAAGACCGCTCGCCGGGATCTGGCCGTCGTGTCCGAGCCGAACGCCGCCGTGCGACGGCGCTTGCGCGGATGGAAGATGTTCGTCCGATCGATCCCGAAGATCTCGACGAAGAGTTTTTTGCAGCGCTGCGTGTTACGCCGCGTGAACTAGAACGCGCCATTCGCAAGGCGCGCCGCCGCGCCGAAGCGCGGGAGAAGAACCGGCTGACGCCACTGCGCGTATTCGGCTGGACCGCCTGGCTCGCTGTTGTGGCCGGGGTTTGTTATGGGGTGGTCGTCTATCGCGACGATATCGTGAAACTTGCGCCGAAAGCGGCGGACGCATACGCGGTCATCGGCATCGAGGCGAACCCCTACGGTCTTTCCATAGAAAACGTCCGCCACCGGCTCGCCATGTCGACAGCTGGCCCGACGATCGAAATCACCGGCAATCTACGCAATGAAAGCGATGGCGGGGTAACCGCGCCGCTCCTTCAGGCCGAAGCGCTGGGCCCGCGCGGCGAACTGCTCGCCCGCTGGACCTTTGCAGCTGAGGAAAAGGAAGTCAGCGAAGGCGGCGCGGTGAACTTCATGACCCGCGCGCCTGCGCCGGACGGCGTTGCAGAGGTTGCGCTGTCTTTCGCGCCGTCCAAGAGCGTTCTCGACAGCCTTCTTTCCTCGGAAGACTAAAGTTTTCCACAGGACCCCGGACTAGCAGGCTCAATCTAAACTGCGTAAGACGCTAGGTTATGGTCAAGCCATGCGCTTCGTCCTTCGCGACGAAATTTTTCCTACATCCTGAGGAGGGCTGAAAGCCCGTCTCGAAGGGCGAAGGAAAAATTTCTCCTCAGGATGAAGCGATCGATGATGGCGCCCACACTGCTTGCGAGACGACGAGGAACCCCATGCGCACGCTTTACACCGAAGAAGATATCGCCAGACGCGTAGACGAAATGGCGCGTCAGATGGCTGACGAACTGCCGAAGGATTTTCTGCTGGCGCCGGTGCTCACGGGCGCCTTTATTTTTGCTGCAGACTTGTTGCGCGCGCTCTATAAATACGGCAGCGATCCTTATGTCGATTTCGTGCAGCTTTCTTCCTATGCCGGCGCCCGGGCGTCGTCGGGCGTAGTTACGCTGCTCAAGGATTTTTCGGTCGATATCGAGGGCAAGACGGTGCTTTTGCTCGATGATGTGCTCGATACAGGGCGCTCGCTGCATTTCGGCAAGGGCATGGTCGAGGATCGCGGCGCTGCGGCGGTGAAAACCTGCGTGCTGGTCAAGAAACTTACGGGGCATGCTGACGATCTTGTCTGCGATTATATCGGTTTTGAAGCGGGCGCAGATGATTTCCTGGTCGGCTACGGCATGGATGACGACGGACGCCTGCGCGGCGTGCCATTCCTCGGGGCGGTGAATTAGAATTCCTCATCTGCGCACACAAAAATAGACAGGGAAATCGAATGACGAGATTGTTTCTGCCGTTATCGATGCTGTTGCTTGTTTCCTGCGGCGCCTCCGATAACGCGGCAGAAGTCTGCGAAAAGGATTATCAGGCCAAAAAACAGCAGGAAATAACCGTCATAGAAGAAGGGATTGCGGTTTATCGCTACCTTGCTGAAACAAACGCTACTGACGATGACGTCACGGATGAGCAACGCCGTGCGCTTGAAGCGATGAGCGTTATTCTGGAAGATCGTTCGCGCCCGGTTGATGATGCCGACCTTGCAATTATCAACGAGGCCCAGTTGATGCTTTCATCGCCAGAAGTTTGGAACAGAGCCGATACGCGCGAGTGCCCTGACGACGCGCAAACTTTCAGTCTCTATTGCGCCTTGCATGACGCATCAGAAAAAGTGCTTGGGGTCTATGAACACCGGCGCACCGTGATTCAAGAGGCGCGATTTGTGCTTGAAAAGGCCTCCGGCGGTAA
Organism: Parvularculaceae bacterium UBA4496; assembly: GCA_002388885.1. Taxonomy (GTDB): domain Bacteria; phylum Pseudomonadota; class Alphaproteobacteria; order Caulobacterales; family Parvularculaceae; genus Hyphococcus. The sequence goes on from DGNI01000083.1 coordinate 7,589, forward strand.
AGAATACGACCACCGGTTGATGGGCTATAACAATGATCCGGAGACAACGTTTGAAGACATTCGAGCGATCATGACCGCAACCAAAGTCGTGATCGAAGACCGGTTGGAGTTGCAGTCGAAATGTCTGCTTTGATGGTTTTTAAAACCGCTCCAGCAGGCGTTCGAGATAGCTCTTTTCTTCTTCTTCGCGGCCGGGCTCGCCAAGGCGCTTGCGTAGCTCTTCGATAACCGCGCGGGTGCGGCCCGCTTCGCCTTCTCCGGGCACTTCAACGCCTTGTCCGCTTAAGGCGTCGCCAGCGGGACGGCCGAGCGGATCGACGCCGGGACCGCGCTGGTTTTGCCCGCCTTCACCCTGCGCCTGACGCATCTGTTCGCGGGCGAGCGCCTCCGCGCCTTCGCGCAGGCCCTCGATGGCGCGTTCCATGGCGTCGCCCGCCATGCCGAACTGTTCAGCTTCAAGAGCGCCTTCGGCTTCGCGCATGGCGCTGCGTGCGCTTCCAAGCGCTCGCGCGGCGTCGCCATTGGGATCGAGGCTTGGATCGGCGCCGAGCGCATCCATCAGCTCTTCCAAATCGCCGCCGAGGCCGCCCTCGCGCGAGGCGAGATCATCGCCGGTCGCTTCCGGGTCGCGGCCGCGTTCAAAGGTTTCGTCTGCGAGTTCGCGCTGGCGGCCAATTAACTCTCCGGCCTGCCCTGAGGCGCCGCCTTGTCCTTCGCCCTGGCCGCCCTGTCCCGAGCCGCTTCCTTGCCCGCCTTGCGAAAGCCGAAGATTGTTAAGGAGGTTTTCAAGGTCCGACAGCATCTGCCGCGCGGCGTTGGCGGCCCCTTGCTCGGAAAGGTCGCGAATGGCGTCGAGCATTTCATCGAGGTCCGAACGCTCAAGCTGTTCTGCATTGCGCGGCGTCTCGCCTTCCATGGGCTGGCCCGATTGCGCAAGCGCGTTCAGGTAATCGTTCATGGCCTGACGCAGCTCCTCAACGAGACGGTTGATTTCTTCGTCGCTTGCGCCGCGTTCAAGCGCCTGACGCAACGCTTCTTGCGCGGCCTCAAGGCGCTGGCGCGCAAGTTCAAGCGCTTCGTCTTCAAGCTGCAGCGCGAGTGGCCAGAATTTTTCGACAGCATCGTCAAAACTGTCACCGTTCTGGCGCATGACGCGCCAGAAGGCAGCGCGCAGCATCAGATAGTTTTTCGGTTTCTCCGCATAAAATATATCCGGCGCCAGCGTCACCGCATCGAATGAGCGTGCAGCGCGCGGCCAATCTTCTGATGCAACCGCAAGCGATTGGCGCTGTTCAATGACGGCTTTGGCAACGGGGTTATAGAACATTCTTTCGGGAAGCGTCGCCGTCGCGGTTTCGGTTTCACCTGTTTGCCCGGCGCCGTCGGCGACAACGACTTTCGCCAGCACCTTGAGGCCCGCCCATGGATCTGATTGCAGATCGAGCGTTGCTGTTCGCTCGCCGCTGGCGCCCGCAACGCCGTCCAGCGGAATGCGGCGGCGTTCGTCGAGCGCCGCCGGCGTAAATTCCGGGGCATCGATGGGGCGTTCCTGATTGGGATCGAGCTGCATTACCAGTTCTGCCGAGGCGACGCCGTAATCGTCATCAATGGCGATGGCGAAATGCATGCGCGCGTCATCGGTGCGCATGGGCGGCGTGATGAAGGCCACGTCCGGCGCGTTATCGGCGATAATGCCGATGGGCCAGCTTGCGGTTCGTCCGCCAAGCACAAGCTTCAACAGCCCGCTTTCGCTGATCGGCAGCGTACCCTTGGCCGCAGCGCCGTTGCGGTCGAAGTCCGCGCGCGCGGTTCCCTCCGCCGTCTGATAGGTGAGTGCGTTGCGTCCGCGGCCATTGATTTGTGCAACGACTGTCGAGCCTTCCGGCGCATTGATCTGCGCAATGTCGTTCGGCGCTTCCTGTCCGGCGCGCAGCAGATAGATCGGCGCCTTGCCTGCATATGAAGGCGGTTCGATCCAGACGTCAGCGACGAGCGCGCCACCGGCGGCAGCGCCCGGCTGTAATCCCGATGCAAGACGTTTTCCGGCGTTGTCGCCGCTGGCGATGATTGCAATGACAAGAACGCCCAGCGACGTAAAACGCAATCCCCACGGATCGCGCGTCTCGGCTGTGGCGCGAACGGATTTGAGCTTTGCTTTTCTAGCGCGCTCGGCGCTTTCGGCGAGATGCGCCTGCCAGAATGGCGATGCAGGATCACCTTTTGCTGACGGTTTGTCGTCAAGCGCCTGTAGCGCTGCGTGATCGACCTTGCCGTCTTCTTCAAGCCGCGCTTGCGCGTCGCGGCGTGTGGGAAGGCGCAATCTGCGCAGGTCGCGAAACGACAATGCGGCGAAACCGGCGCCGCCGAGGGTTAACAGACCCCAATGCAGCCATGCCGGGATGACGCGCCACAAATCGAAAAGGCTGACGACGGCGAAGACGANNGCGACGGCAGGATCGCCGGCCAGAAGCGTTCCCAGAACAGGACAAGGCGTGCGAGGAAAATCGCCGCGCCGCCAGGAGGGCGCTTTTTCCTTGGCTGAAGCTTTGGTTGCTCTGGGGTGGTCTCACTCGTCATACTTCTTGCAGTCTACCGCGTGAGGCGCCATTCGTCGACGCCGCTCCGCCTCACGCTTTGGTCATGCTGGCGCATCAGCATGCCCGTTTCACGGCGAAAATGGGTTAACGGGAAGAAGGTCAGGCTTGGTTTTTACACTCGCCTCATCGAAACGCCGCCGCAAACTGTCCGATGAGGCGGAGCGTTCGCGCGCATCCGCATTGCAGCGCTGGGCGGCGTGGGCGCTGGTCATCATCTATAATTTCGTCGGGATTGCAGACATTATTTCGACGGTGATCGCGATTGATGCGGGCGCCGGCGTTGAAGCGAACCCTTTCCTGAACGCTCTCATGACGCATATGGGCGAGGGCTGGATCGTCGCCAAGCTCGCGCTGCAGGGGCTGATCAGTTTTATGGTGTTGTGGTATCCGCACTGGATCGTGCTCGGATTTTTTGGCGCAGCGACTGCGGGCAACGCCTGGATCGTCTGGAATAATTTCTCGATCGCCGGCGTTCTCTAATCCAGCCAGTCGGGAAACCGCTCAATCGCGACGATTTCCTCAAAGCTCGGGCGCTTGCGGATAACGGCGTATTTCTCGCCATTCACCAGCACTTCGGGAACAAGCGGACGCGTATTGTATTGCGAAGCCTGCACGGCGCCATAGGCGCCGGCTGACATGACCGCGACGCACTCGCCGGGCTTTACTTCCGGCAAGGTTCGCGCCTTGGCGAGAAAATCGCTCGACTCGCAAACCGGTCCGACGACATCATAAGTGACGGTTGGCGCATTCGCGTCGCGCGTGACTGGCAAGATGTCGTGATGCGCGTCGTATAGCGCCGGTCGGATAAGATCGTTCATGCCGGCATCGACAATCAAAAACCGTCGCGCTTCGCCTTCCTTGTCGAAGATGACGCGGGTGACAAGTACTCCAGCATTGCCGGCGATCATCCGTCCGGGTTCGAAAATGAGTTGCACGCCGAGCGGCGCGGTCACGCGCTTGATCAGCGCCGCATAATCGTCCGGATGCGGCGGGACGGTTCCGGCGCCGCCATAGGGAATGCCGAGGCCCCCGCCGAGATCGAGCCGCTCGATGGCGCAGCCGTCCGCACGCAAATCGGCGATCAAATCCGCAGCTTTTCGAAACGCCGCCTCAAATGGCGCGAGGTCCGAAATCTGCGATCCGATGTGAAGGTCGACGCCCTTGACGGCGATGCCTTTCATCTCGCGCGCCTTGGCGTAAAGCGGCCGGGCCTGGCTCCACGGCACGCCGAATTTGTCTTCCTTGCGGCCGGTTGAAATTTTGTCATGACCGCCGGCAGCGACATCGGGGTTTACGCGCAATGCGATGGGCGCCTGTTTGCCGTAACGCCCAGCCAGCGCATTGAGCGCTTCGAGTTCGGGTTCGGATTCGACATTGAACTGATGGATCCCGGCTTCGAGCGCCGCCGCCATCTCTTCCTCGGTTTTGCCGACGCCGGAGAAGACGATTTTTTGCGGCGGGATGCGGGCTTTGAGCGCACGCGCAAGCTCGCCGCCGGAGACGACATCGGCCCCTGCTCCCTCGCTGGCGAGAACGCGTAAGACCGCGAGGTTTGAATTCGCCTTGACCGAGTAAGCAACGAGCGTGTCCGTATCCGAAAAGGCCTTGGAGAATACGCCCACATGGCGGCGTAGAGTCGCTTCTGAATAGACATAAAACGGCGTACCGACCTCATGGGCGAGCGCCGCAAGGTCTATACCTTCCGCATAAAGACGGTCGCCGCGATATTCGAAATGGTGCACGTTTTATCCCGCGCGGCTTTCTTCCTGTGGTTCGTCAGGCGCCCGCAATGGCGCTTTTTTCCCGCAGGCGGAAACGGCGAGCAGCATGGCGGCGAAAATCAAAATGGCGCGCATGATTATTTCTCCTTCGCGAGCGCGTCGATCCAGCGCTTTGCCTCGCGTTTAACATTTTCCGGCGCGGTTCCGCCATAGGCGCGCCGCGAAGCGACGGAGGCCTCAACCGACAATACCGAAAATACTGCATCCGTAATCCGCGGCTCGACCGCAGCCATATCTTTTAATTCCAGCTCGTCCAGCCGGACGCCTTTTCTCTCGGCGGCGGCG
>DGNI01000083.1:12291-22185 GCA_002388885.1 Parvularculaceae bacterium UBA4496
TGGTGGGCGTCGCGGAACGGCACCTCAAGTTCGCGCACCAGCCAGTCTGCAAGGTCCGTGGCGGTGGAAAATCCGCGGGCGGCGGCCTCTTTCATGGCGTCGCGATTGACGGACAGGTCGCCAATCATGCCGGTCATGGCGGCGAGCGCCAGCGCCAGCGCGTCAACAGCCTCGAAGGTTGCGGCCTTGTCTTCCTGCAGGTCCTTGGCATAGGCGAGGGGAAGCGCCTTCATCACTGACAACAACGCATTCAGCGAACCGTTAATGCGGCCGGTCTTGGCGCGCACCAGTTCCGCCGCATCCGNNGATTGCGCTTTTGCGGCATGATCGACGAGCCGGTGGAGAACGCGTCAGTGAGGGACGCAAACCCGAATTGCGGCGACGTCCACAAGACGATCTCTTCGGCGAGGCGTGACAGATGCACGGCGGTTATCGCCGCCGCCGACAACAGCTCCAGCGCGAAGTCGCGCGATGAAACCGCGTCCAGCGAGTTGGCGCATGGCCGATCGAAACCGAGCGCGCTTGCGGTCGCGTCCCGGTCAATGGGAAACGGCGTTCCGGCGAGCGCCGCCGCGCCCAGCGGGCTTTCGTTCATGCGTTCGCGCGCATCCATGAAGCGCCCGGCGTCGCGTGAGAACATCTCCACATAGGCCAGCAGGTGATGGCCGAACGTCACCGGCTGCGCTGTCTGCAAATGCGTAAAGCCCGGCATCACCGCGTCGGCGTATTCAAGCGCACGTTTCGACAGCGCCGCCATCAGATCGCCGAGGCCTGAAGACGCGTCTTCAGCCGCGCTGCGGCACCACAGGCGGAAATCTGTCGCGACCTGATCGTTTCGCGAGCGCGCCGTGTGCAGGCGGCCCGCCGGCTCGCCGATAATGTCTTTCAGCCGCGCCTCGATATTCATGTGTATGTCTTCAAGTGCGCGGGAGAACTTGAATTCGCCGCGTTCGATCTCGCCGGCGATCTGGTCGAGCCCGTTCAGGATCGCTTTTGCGTCCTCATGCAAAATGATCTTCGCTTCGGCCAGCATGGCCGCATGGGCTTTCGATCCGGCGATATCCTCGCGCCACAACCGCCTGTCGATATCGATGGAGACGTTGATCGCATCCATGATCTCGGCGGGCCCGGTGGAAAATCTTCCGCCCCACATTTGGTTTTCTCGGGTATCGGTCTTATCTGACATGCGTTCTATATGTTCGGCTGGAGCGACAATTGGCGAATCTCATCAAACAGCCGCGTTTTTGGCTCCTTTTATGGGGCGGGTTTGGCGCGGCGTTTCTCCTCTACGTCATCGTGACCGCCAGCGTAAGCCCGCGGACAAGCGCCGGGCCGTCAGCGCTCGACCATGACAAAGCGCTGCTGACCGGCGAAATGGCCGATTTCGTGTACACTTTTCCCCCGAGAGGCGCTTCGAGCGTCGGCTTCGATCATGAAGGCGATATGGTCTCGCTCGCTGATTTCCGCGGCAAGGCGGTGCTGCTCAATTTCTGGGCGACGACCTGCGCGCCCTGTCTCGTGGAACTGCCGTCTCTTGATGCGCTTGAGGGCGACCTTGGCGGGCGCCGGTTCGAAGTGGTGGCGGTCGCCGCCGACCCCCGCGGGCCCGAAACGGCGCGGGAATTTCTCGACCGTCTCGACATTAAAAATCTGAAACTCTACGCCGACCCGGATTTGCGCTTCGCCTTTTCTGTTGGCGGCGCCGACGTCCTGCCAACCAGCATTTTATATGACGCCAAGGGCGAAGAGATTGGCCGGATCGTCGGCGAGGCGGACTGGGCGAGCGAGGAAGCGCGCCGGCTCATTCTTTCGGCATTGCCTTGAGAGAGGCGTCGCACCCTAGGATTGGCCGGACAATGCCGATATAGATTTTTGGATGCGAGTAAGGGGCTCGCACTGCGATCAAACGGTTTCGAATTCGAGGGAGCAAATCATGACATTTTCAAAAACGCTGCTGGCGGGCGCCGCCGCGCTCGCGCTGGTTGCCTGTGGAAAAAAGGATGAAGGCGCTGATGGGCCGTCCTCCGCAACCAGCCAGGAGGCCGCGAAGCTGAACGCCGACTCGCCGCTTGAAAAAAGCTTCCGGCTTTCCGAGGCCGAGCCTGTAGACATTGACGCGCTGTTTGGCTTGATGCCCGAAGGAAAACAGCCATCCTATGAAAGCGCAACCTTCGACGATCAGCTTGGCGCGACCGTCGTGTCAAACCTGCGCTTTGCGGACGCCGACGATGGCGAAGCGGTGATGGTCGAGCGCGCTGAGTTTTACGGCGTCGATCTCGAAGCGATTGAGCGCGTGCGCTTGGCGGAAGACGCTGGTCCCGATGCCCCGTTTGAAAAAATCTTCGACAAGGTGCGTTTCTTCAATGTCGCGACCGAGGGCTTCGAAGACGAAGAAGAACCCGCAAACCTTTCCATTGGCGGCGTCGAGTTCGATCAGCTGCAGCTGCGTCAGGGCGGGGCGAAGGGCGACGGCGCCGGCGATGAAGGCGCGCGTTTCTTTAACGCCGTCAGTCTCGCAGGGCTTTATTTCAAAGACATTCGCGTCGACACCCTAACGCCTGACGCACCCCCGGTTGTCATGTCAGCGCCTGACCTTCGTTTTGTCGGCGTCGGCGGCGGCAAGCTCGGCGCGATCATCGCCAACGATCTTGAATATTCCATGTCGCAGACTGACGAGTCGCGCGCGGCTATGCGCGAGGTGATGGGACCGCAAGGCGCAATGTTCCTGAACGGGCCGCTCGCCGGATTTTTTGCACCGGAAAGCCAGCGCGTGAAGATGGCGTCGTTCGAATGGCGCAACATCGATTTTTCAGGATTGCTTGAGTGGGGCCTGAAAGACGAAGAACCGCCAATGTCGGCGGAGAACCTTCTCGATCTCGGCACGTTCAGGGCGCTCGACATGGAGACCTATATCGGCGGCAAGCTCGCCGGTACGGTGGAAGAAGTTTCCATGCCGGCGGCGAAATTCAAATGGATGATCCCGTCCGATATCCGCATTGACGCCAAGGGCGCCAGCTATGACTACACCGCTTATATTCCGGAGACGGAAGAAGCGGTGCTCGCCGTCATGAAAGAACACGGGCTCGACAAGCTGAAAAGCGACGGCTTCGTTGAATGGAAATGGAACGATAAAACCGGCGTCGCTGATCTCGACTATGTGGCGAACGCGCCGGGCTTTATGGATCTCTCTTTCGATCTCGGCTTTAGCGAGCTGAAACTGAACGAAATGGCCGCGGCCAAGGCGGCCGGAGAGGAAAAACCTTTCACCGCTGTCGGGTCATTCCGGAACCTCTCGCTGACGCTTGAAGACGAAAAGGCGCTCGATGCGATCTTCGCCATCGCGGCGCTGCAGATGGGCGGCACGGGCGAGGACCTGCGCCAGTCCGCGCCGGCGATGATCCGGCTTTCGGGCGCGCAGGCCGCGCAGATGAACCCGAAATTTTCCGAATATGTGAACGCCGTGGCGAACTTCGTCGCCAAGGGCGGCTCCCTGGAAGTCTCGGCGAATCCGGCAGAACCCGTTGCTTTTGCTACGCTTCAGGAGACGGGCGCCCTCGCGCCGCAAACCATCCCCGACGTTCTCGGCCTGCAGGTGACGCACAAGGAATAAGCGGTTAGAGTTAACCAAGGCCCGGAGCGCGATGGGGTGTGCGACGGGCCTTCGCCAGTGGTGGTTCTGGCGGCTTTGTGGGGTCAAAACTGGCGTCTTTAGCCTACGGCGCCGGCTCGGGGTATCAGGGGATCAGCATGCCGTTTGCTATTGCGCCGTCACGTATTCGCGCCGCGCGGAACCTGTTTTGCATCTCGTTCGGTGTTTTCGCCGTTCATTCCTGTGCGACAACCACGCCGCCATCGCTGACAGCCGATGACTTGCTTGTTGCGCCTTATACCTATACCGCGGGCGAGCCGTTTGACGTTGACAGTTTTCTCGACGCTTTTCCGGATTGGCTCGCGACTTCATATTCGGCCGCACGTTTTGATGCGTCGCTTGGCGCCATGGTCATCGACGATGTGAAACTTAGGTTTGCCGGAGCTGCAGAAACGGGTTTTCATGCGGATCGCGCCGTCGTTTGGGGCGCCAATATCGGCGCCATGAACGCGGTATTCGGCGGCACTGCCAACAATGCGACCAAGACAGGGCTGTTCGATCGCATCATGCTTGAGGGCGTACGTTCCGAAGGCATGCAGTGGGCGTCAGCTGCCGAAAGCGCCAGCATCAGCGTCGACAAATTGGTGATCGATGGACTTTCCGCACGTTCATACAATCTCGCCCCCAAGGCTGGCGTAGAGGAGGAATCGAAATTCCTGCGCAAGTTCGCGGCGATGTTGGGTTCGTTCGCTTATGACGGCGCGGCCTATTCAAACTTCTCGCTTAAGCTTTCGAATAACCGCGGTGAAAAAGTTGATGTCAACATCGCTGAAGCATTTGCCCGCGGTTACAATGGCGGCGCCATGGAATTCCAGTCCGCCAGCGGCATTACGGCGTTTGTTCAGGAAGCGTCGGCTGATTTGCCAGTCGAGATTTCAGACAAACGCGAAACTAAGAAAGCTGAAGGTCCCTACGCGAAAATCATGAACCGCCCGCCCAGCGAGGCGATGAATGAAATTTTGCGGCATCCAACCGCGATGCTGGCGGCGGCGGCCGGCGGCTCTGCGACGTCTTATGAAATCGATTATACGGAAACCCGGAACGCCGATATCAGCGGCGCCCTGTTATGGCTGTCGCGGTGGGAACTGCCGCCGATTACCGAAACAAACCTGATCGATCTCGGTGCGCAGACCATGCTTGGCTATCGCGAAAGCTGGGACGGAGAACTTATTCAGTCTGTTGATCGCATGGAAACGCCAGCAGCAGATTTCTACTGGCTGGTCCCATCGGATTATCGCGTCGCCTACAGCGGATACACGCAGGAAATCGGAAAGATGTTCGGCGTGATGCGCAATCGCATGCCGCCCGGATTTTCGACCGAAAGTGCGCCGCAATTCGAGCAGGTTCTTACCGTCGTCAATGCACTGGGCCTTGAGCGTCTGGCCGGTGACGGCGACTTTTCCTGGCGCTGGAATGGAGGGACCGGCGATGTCGTCGTTTCAACCTCCAGCGATCTCGTCGAATTGATGACGAATGAACTCGGCTTCAGCTTTGGCGGACCGACCCTCGCCGAATGGGACGTGATGGCGCGCAATGATACGCCCGTCGCGGCGGCGGCGCAGGACATCAGCCTCAAGGCTTTCAATTTCGGTCTCGGCGATCACGGCATCCTCGATCGCGCATTTGCGTATGCGGCCGAGCAACAGGGCACGACGGGACCTGAGATGCGTCAGTCAATGTCGGCGCTGGCAAGGCTTTCGGGCGCGCAAGCCGGCGCCGCCAACCCGCGCATTCCGTCTTATGCAAACGCGGTTGCTGATTTCATCGGCGGCGGCGGGCGGATCGACATTGTCGCCGCGCCCACAGCGCCTGTTGATGTGATGACGCTGCAAATGACAGGGCAATCGGCGCCGGAAACAATCCCCGACCTGCTCAATCTGTCGATCACGCACACGCCTGAATAAGGGCGGCATGAAAAACGGCCGCCTCGATAACGAGCGGCCGCTTGTTTTTTTAATCGCGATGATCGCTTAATCGTCGAGCACGAACGTCACCTTCAAGATGACGCGATATTCCTTGATTTTGCCATTGTCGAGAATAAGCGACTGGTCCTTCACCCAGGCGCCTTCAACCTGCTTCAGCGTCTTGTTTGCGCGCTCGATGCCGGTTTCGATGGCGTCCTGAAAGCCTTTCTTCGAACCGGAAATAATCTCCGTGACGCGGGCGACTGCCATAAATAGTCCTCCATGAGTATTTCTTCACTACGCCCCCGCGGAGGATTAGAGCGGGTTCGACGGCGCGTTGCAAATCAGCGCTATCGCGTCGGGACAGGTGTGTCGCCCGAATAGTCGTAAAAACCGCGGCCGGTTTTGCGGCCGAGCCAGCCGGCTTCAACATATTTAACGAGCAACGGGCAGGGGCGATATTTGGAATCGGCAAGGCCTTCGTAAAGCACCTGCATGATGGCGAGGCAGATATCGAGCCCGATAAAATCGGCAAGCTCCAGCGGGCCCATGGGGTGGTTGGCGCCGAGCTTTAACCCGGTGTCGATCCCCTCGACTGTACCGACGCCTTCGTAAAGCGTGTAAATCGCCTCGTTGATCATCGGCATCAGCACGCGGTTGACGATGAATGCCGGAAAATCTTCCGACACCGCCATGGTCTTGTCGAGGCTGGCGATGACTGACTTCGTCGTTTCGAATGTTTCTTTGGAGGTGGCGATGCCGCGTATGACTTCGACCAGCTTCATCAGCGGTACGGGATTCATGAAATGAATGCCGATGAAGTTTTCCGGCCGTTCCGTCGCCGCCGCGAGGCCGGTGATGGAAATCGAAGAGGTGTTGCTGGCGAGAATGGCGTCGTTGGAAAGAACGCCGCTTAGGGATTTGAAAATCGCTTTCTTGATAGCCTGATCTTCGCTCGCGGCCTCGATAACGAGGTCGCAGGGGCTGAGCGCGGCCACATCGTTTGCCGTTTTGATTTTTCCGAGCGCGGCTTTTTCCGCGGCGGCGTCGATGGCGCCCTTGGCCGTCTGACGGGCGAGGTTTTTCTCAATGGTGGCGAGCGCTTTTCCCAGTTGCTCGGCGCTGATGTCGTTCAACAGGACGTCATAGCCAGCGAGGGCGAAGACATGGGCGATGCCGCCGCCCATTTGCCCCGCGCCAATGACGCCAACGGTTTTTATGTTGCTCATGAGCCCGCTCCGATCCCGATTACCCTGATCCTTGGGCGAGCGATACTGCATCGCAACATTAAGCGGGGCAAGGGCGTTTATGGCTGATGTTCTGATGAGACCGCTTCGGCGCTTTCATGACGCGTTCTGACGTGCGGCGCTGGAGTTTCTTGCACCGCTCTGCAAAGCTTGTCCGAAACACGAGGCGGAAAATGGCTCCTGAGTATCTGATGGCGTTGGCATTGTGTCTTGCGGCTGCGTTGAACCTGTCCCTGATTGGCGCTGGCCTCGCTTTTGCCAGGAATGGCGGGGCTAGGGCTTTGCCCCTTGGCTCTGCATTTGCGTTTATTGTGAGCGGCGTGGTTTTCATCATTAGCGTTGATAATTTCGGCGTCGTGGCGCCTGGCCCGATCCTTCAAAGCCTTGAATTTATGCTCACGCTGGCGGCGGGGCCGGTCTTCGTGCTGCTTGTTGCACATCTCAACATGCGGACACTTCGGCCTCTAGCTGTCATCGCGCCTGCGTTTCTGGCCGCCGCTGCGACGATGGTCGTTACGATTTTCACTGGTGATGCGCCTGACATCCGTTTCGCCGTGCCTTTACAGATCGCGTACTCAGCCGCCGCCGCATTCGTCATTTTCGATCCGGAAGCGTTGCGCCGGAAGGATGTAAACGCGCACGCCGCTCGATTATTATTCGTGGCAATGGCGGCAGTGCATCTTGCGCAGATTGCGAGAATGGCTGCGCCGTCTCTGAAGGTGATCGAACCGGCGGTTCCGGTGATAATTTCTGTTCTGGCCTTCGGGATGATCTTCATGACCAGCAGGCGTTTGGCTAACCGGCTGGCAAGGCGCCGGGCTGGACCGCGCACCTGCGCAACAAATGTTGAAGATCTTCGGGGCCTTATTCGGAAGGACGGTGCGTTTCTCGATCCGGATTACCGATTGGCGCAACTGTCGAGTGCGGCGGGCGTCCCTGCCTGCGAACTTTCACGGTTGATCAATGAGGAGACCGGCGCCGGTTTCGTAAGTTTTTTGAATGACGAGCGGCTCAAGCATGCATGTGATTTGCTGCGCGCGCCGGAGGAACGACGCACGTCTGTCGAGGCGATTGCACTGCTTTCAGGATTTCGTTCGCGTTCCGCCTTCTATCGGGCCTTCACAGGCGCTTATGGCGTGACGCCCGCCGTCTACCGGAAACATAATAGTTAGCCGGTTTTATGTCCTGATACCGTGTTTAAGGACAATCATGACAGGGAAAAGCTGCGCCTGTGATGCTATATGCCCGGTCAGAAAGTCTTCAGGAATAAGGTCAGCCAAAGTATGAAATCAGTCTGTTTGGGTGTGGTCGCCGTCGGGTTTTTGGGCATTGCTGGCGCGGCTGCAGAACCCTGGGACGCGTGCCGGAATGTCGAGCAGTATCCCGGCGTGGAGTGGCGGTTGCAGGAAGCGCCAGACTGGGATGGGGAAGCGCTTCTCAATGCCAAGTCAAGATTTGAAGTGTTGCAATCGGCGTCGGTGGTGGTCGTCCATAAGGGCCGATTGATCGCCGACTGGGGTGACAGCGCGGAACGGTTTACCGCGCAGTCTGTCCGCAAGGGTCTCCTGAACTCGTTAGTTGGCATCCTGGTCGATGACGGCCGGCTCTCGCTCGACGACACCCTCGCCGATCTCGGCATCGACGATATCGACCCGTCGCTCACTGCAAATGAGCGCCAGGCGACGGTGCGTGATCTTTTGCATTCCCGATCAGGCATATTCCATTCCGCCTTATATGAAATTGGTGGCTGGAAGCGTCTACGCACCCGCCTTGCAGAGGAAAAAAAGGCTGAAAAGGCAGAGCGTTTCGCGCCAGGCGCTTACTGGGTTTACAATAACTGGGACTTTAACGCGCTTGGCACGATCGTTGAGCAAGCCGCAGGGCAATCCATCGGAGCATTTTTTGATCAAGCGATTGCGTCCCCCATCGGCATGCAGGACTTTAGCCCCGCAGACGTTGAATATACGACCAAGGATCACCCTGCCGAGAAACATTTTGAGAATGTTTCCGAACATCGCGCTTACATGTTCAATGTCTCAACGCGTGATCTCGCCAGATATGGCTTGCTGTTTTTAGGGTGCGGCAAGTGGCGTAGCGAGCAGGTGATCGCGCGCGACTGGGTTTTGGAAAGTCTTGACGGCGTTCACACGCGGGTTGGCCGCGCCGTCGATGAGCTAGAAACCGGCTTTGGCGATTATGGCTTTTTATGGCAAATCGACCGCCCCGGCTCGCGGCGGTATGACGGGCTTGCAACCCGCGAACCGGCTTATTTCGCAACCGGCAATCGTGGACATATGCTCGCCATTTTTCCCTACCTCGATCTTGTGATCGCTCATCAAGTGGGAACGCGGGGCGGCGTCGCCATGGAGGCGCAAATCAAACGCGCGACTCAAGGCTCGCCTGAAGTTACACATGACGAGATGGTTTCCTTGTTCATGGCGATTATCGCCGCGCATCCGGACGGGGCGTCGGCGTTCGGTGATAACTAGAGTGGCCGTGTTTCCCTCAAGATATTTGGTCTTCATGCAAAAAAAGCCCCGCCGAAGCGGGGCTTTCTGCAATCGAATATCCGGTGGCGCTACCCCAGCGCTTCGTTTAACTCCGGTAGGGCCTTGAACAGGTCAGCGACGAGGCCGTAGTCGGCGANNTCGTCCTTGTTGATGGCGACGATGACTTTGGAGTCCTTCATGCCCGCAAGGTGCTGGATGGCGCCGGAGATGCCGACGGCGATGTAAAGCTCGGGCGCGACGACCTTGCCGGTTTGCCCGACCTGATAATCGTTCGGCACGTAACCGGCATCGACAGCCGCGCGCGACGCGCCGACCGCTGCGCCAAGCTTGTCCGCAATCGGGAAGATCAGTTTTTCGAAATTCTCGTAAGACGCGAGCGCGCGGCCGCCGGAGATGACGATCTTGGCGCCGGTGAGTTCCGGGCGTTCGGATTTGGTGAGTTCCTCGCCAACAAATGACGAAAGGCCGGGGTCAGCCGGCGCATCGACGCTCACGACTTCCGCAGAGCCGTCATTGCCCGCTGCGGCGAACGATGTCGCGCGCACGGTGATGACTTTCTTGGCGTCTTTCGACTTCACCGTCTG
>DGNI01000147.1:0-15418 GCA_002388885.1 Parvularculaceae bacterium UBA4496
CGTTCACGGGCGAGGACAGCGACGTTCTCGATCTCGACGTGACCGACTCCGGCAACGACAATTCGGACAACTCGGACAACTCCGATAATTCGATTAACGATTCCGGCAACACCGACGTTGCAGTTGACGCCAGCGATACGAACGCTGCCGACAGCCAGTCAGCCGCTGCCAATGATGGTTCGCTTGCGATCACGGCGAACGATAACTCGGATAACTCGGACAACTCCGACAATTCCGACAACTCGGATAACTCGACGAACGATTCAAACAACACTGAAGCGTTCACGGGCGAGGACAGCGATGTTCTCGACCTCGACGTGACCGACTCCGGCAACGACAATTCCAGCGCCGACAACGGCTCTGCGAATAACGGCTCGTCAATCGATAACTCGGACAACTCGGACAACTCCGACAATTCCGACAATTCCGATAACTCGATCAACGACTCGGGCAACACCGACGTCGCGATCGACGCCAGCGACGAAGCGTCTTCGGGTGATAATGGCGCATCGGCTAATGACGGCTCGGTCGCTATTTCTTCGGATAGCTCCGATAACTGGGACAACTCTGACAATTCCGACAATTCGATTAACGACTCGGGCAATACCGACGTTGCGATCGACATTGACGCGTCAGACAACTCTGACAATAGCGACAACAACATGGCCGACAACGGCTCTGCGGTCGCGAACGACAGCGGTTCCGTTGCCGTCAACAACTCGGACAACTCGATCAACGATTCGGGCAACTTCTCGCTCGAGTTGACGATCGGTGATGTTCAGTTGAACGCGACTGAATTGTCCGCTTCGACGAGCAACGTCAAGCTGGGTACGATCCCGGATGCTGGCGCAGTCAACACTGGCAATATCAACAACCAGTCGGTGACTGATAACCGCGGTCTGACCATCAGCAACACGAACTCGGGCGCTGGTATCTTCCAGAACTCGCAGACTGTGAATGTTGGTACGGTGAATCTTACGCCGTAACGATGCGAATATTGAGGCGCCGCAGACTGGGTTCTGCGGCGCCTTAATAAAAAATAACTGTTATAAACGGGTACGGATGATTAGAGTTCACAATAGAGTAATTCGCTATCAGGCGCAGAGGCGCTTCAAACTGCGGATGATGTTAGGGGGAATTTCATGGGTATGACCGCGTGGGGATTGTTTATCACCCCGGTTCTTATCGCCAGCGATCCGAATTTAGACAGCGCACAGCGCGACCAGGCGCTCGCAGCACATGCGCAGTCCATGCCCGCTGAAATTCAAGCGGGTGATGACATTTTTGGCGGCCTCGCTTCACTCGACGAAGGCGCAATGTCATCGGCTTCCGGCGGATCTTATACGGCGATCGATATTTCAAATCTCGGAGCGAATGTCGGTGAAAATGACGCCGAGGTGAATGGCGTCGTAACCACCAATTCCAACAACGGAAGCATTGCCGATAACATTATCTCCGACAATGGCGGCATCACTACGGTTTTCAATAATACCGGGAACGGCGTTGTCATGCAGAGCATCGTCAACGTCAACGTCTTTCTGCAGGGGCAAGGCGCTGCGGCGTCTCCGCCTTAAAAGTAG
Organism: Parvularculaceae bacterium UBA4496; assembly: GCA_002388885.1. Classification (GTDB taxonomy): domain Bacteria; phylum Pseudomonadota; class Alphaproteobacteria; order Caulobacterales; family Parvularculaceae; genus Hyphococcus. The sequence goes on from DGNI01000147.1 coordinate 1,581, forward strand.
GCTTCGGCATTCAAATGAGATCTAGGGGGAATGAATGAGGCCTACTTGCAGAAAACATCGGCAGCGTAAGTTTTTCGCGCCGGTTTTTGCGATCTCCGCCATGCTGGCGTTTTCGTCTTCGGGCCAGGCGAGCGACTTGCAAATAGTTGCGGGCGGCGTGAATGCGCGCGTCAAAGTCGTCAGCATGGCGGATCGCAAATATTCAACAGTTGTGCGTCAGCAATATGATTTCAGTTGCGGCTCGGCCGCAATCGCGACCTTGCTGACACATCACTACAGCAGGCCGACAACGGAAACAGATGCGTTTCGCGCCATGTGGGATGTAGGAGACAAGGAACGTATCCGTAATCTCGGTTTTTCGCTGCTTGAAATGAAGCGTTATCTAGAAAGTGTCGGACTCAAGGCCGACGGCTTCAGCCTTACGCTTGACCGTATTCAGGAGATCGGTGTTCCTGGCATCGCTCTTATAGAGGTGCGCGGATACAAGCACTTTGTTGTCATTAAAGGTATCACCAAAGAAGTTGTACTTGTAGGCGACCCGTCATCGGGCGTGACCTCGATGCCGAGAAACGTATTCGAAGGCCGCTGGGATGGTACTGTCCTCTTTATCCGATCTGACGTTTTAACGGGTAAAGCAAATTTCAATAGAATTGAAGACTGGCGCCTTGCGCCTTCATCGCCGTTTGACCGCGCTATGGAAAATGAAGCGCTGCAGTCGCTACACTTACATCAAACGCGGCCGTCATTTTCGGGCGCTTCGATCAGCACGATCGTGGAGAGTCGTTGAATGTTCAACTTGAAGAAAACGGTTAGTTTCGCCAGCGCCGTTAGCATCGCATCCTTAAGTACGGCGATGGCGGAAGAGCCGCCCATTATTGATGACGATATCTTTACATCCGACGGAATGCTTGAACTAAGCGAGAAACCCTTAACTACCGCACAACTTAGTGAAGCGCGCGGTGGATACAATATTGGCGGCATAATTTTCAACATCACCGTTGTGGTTTCTAAGCCTGAGATTGAGCCGTTTCCTGATGGAGGACCTTTTGGAGAAGAAGGCGTCTTCGGAGAGGGCGGTGTTTTTGGTGAAGACGGCGGTCCATTTGAGGACGGTGAGGGGCCTATCGGTGAAAGCGGCGTCTTCGGTGAAGAAGGCGTATTCGGTGAAGGTGGTGTGTTTGGCGGTAGTGATGACGATCCTGCGTCAGCAGATACCGAAAGCGTCGAAACATCCGGCCCGGGTAGTGCGCCGCCGCTTCCGCATGAGGAAAATGCAGTTCCGACTCCTTCCTCCAGCGCATCACAGGGCGCAGCAGGAGAAACCCAACCGCAATCGCCGGAAGGGAATGAAGAGAGTAATTCTTCAATGCCGTCTGCAGTGCCTGAAGCGCCGTCATCAAGCACAAATACCGCAGTTCCGAACGTAGATCCCGCAACACAAGGAGCACAATCAAGCGCGCCGCAGGACGAGCAATCAGGCAGCGCGCAACAATCACCGCAACCGACCGATGATTCACCTGCAGCTTCATCGCCAACATTAACAGGAAATATAAATTCCTCCGGTGATGTAGAGGAAGGTAATACGAGTACAAGTTCTATCGACGGCAACAACAGCGCCAATACAAGCAGTGCGGATTCGAGTAACGCAACCGGCAGAATGAATGACTCGCCTTCAAACACACCTGACCCTGGAAGCCCGCAAACTGGCGCCGCTTCACAGAGCGCAACATCAAGGGGAGAAGGCGCTTCAAATTTGTCCGACACTGAGCCGGCCGAGAAGGAAACCGGACTTTCGTTCTCACTTGAAGAAGTCTCCGAACCGGAGGTTATTCAACGGATTGGGCCGGAAGGTATTTTGACCATATTGAACAACACGCTCGACAACCAACGGATCACCACGCGTGTTGATATTAATATTGAAGTGCCTAATTTCACCAATGCTATGAGTTTGACGAAAGCCTCAAATTTGGCTTCACGAACTTTCAGCCAGAATATTTTCCTAGGCGGCCTTCGCTAATTCATAGATGACGGGTTTGAGGGGTGAAGGGCTTGGACAACCCTTTGTCGGTATCCATCAATTTATCCCAGAAACGAAAATACAACCCGTAGTTTGCGTTATAATCCGTGTGATGGAGATTGTGATGCGTGGCGGTGATGACATGCCGCCCGAAGGCGCTGTGAATGAGTGAGCGTGGCAACACTTCCCATCCGGCGTGATTGGCAATGCCCGCAATTGTCATCACCACCAGCACGAATATGACGGCGCCTATATGAATAGGAATAAAGAATGTCGCGAGCGGCAACGGCCATGCGCTGATAATTGACTCCCAGGGGTGGAAAGAGAATCCGGCCCAGGGCGTCGGATGACGCGAGCGGTGATGAGCGAGATGCATTGCGCGAAACAGCTTCGGATGATGCATCGCGCGGTGCGTCCAGTAAAAATACGTATCGTGAATGGCGAGATAAATGAAAATCGAAACCGGTATCCACACCCACTCGAGCGGCGTTGCAAGGCTCGTATAAATTTGCGTGCCGCCGGCCTTGTACGCCTCAATGACCATGGCCCCCGGGACCGCGTAAATCACGGAAGAAAGCAGGGACATTCTGATTTCGAAGGACACGGTGCCGCGTGTCGGCCGCTGGGCGGCGAGGCGGTCTGCGCGGACTTTTTCTTCCGGCCGGCCCCATAACAGCCAATAAAACAGGCCAGCGACCAGGAAATACCGCGCCCAGATCAGCCCTACGAGTGCAGCGTAGGTTGCGGCGAATGCGCCGGGTGAGCCGAATTCCGTGACGTCCATCGCAATTCCCGTTCAACATCGGCTAGTCTGGCATAGTTGGTCAAACGAGGCGAGATCAGATCCCGCATGGCGAAACTTGACGTGACAATTGTCGGCGGCGGCCTGGCGGGCGGGCTAATAGCGCTGGCGCTCAATAGCGCCCGGCCTGATATTCGATTTAAGCTTGTTGAAAGCGGCCCGTCGCTAGGCGGCGAGCATACCTGGTCATTTCACGATACCGACCTCGACAGTGCCGGACATGCGCTTGTCGAGCCTCTTGTCACCTATAGGTGGAGCGGACAGCAGGTGGCGTTCCCCGCGCATTCACGGCGTTTGTCTACAGGATACAATTCGATTTCATCGGAAAAATTTCACTCAGCTTTGATCGAACGGCTCGGCGATAACGTCGAGCTGAAACGCGCCGTCGCCATGGTGTCGCCGGAAGCTGCCGGTTTTCAGGACGGCGAAGAAATTCGCGCGAGCGCAGTTATTGACTGCCGCGGTGAGAAGGCGAACGAACATCTGGTTCTCGGGTTTCAGAAATTTTTGGGGCGGGTTGTCCGCCTGAAAGAACCACACGGGCTTGAATGTCCAATCATTATGGACGCTAGCGTACCTCAACTTGATGGCTATAGATTCATTTATGTATTACCGTTTGATAATTCCACGCTGCTTATTGAAGATACGCGCTATGCCGACGGCCCGAGGTTTTCGGATAGCGATTTGCGTGATGAAATTTCACGTTATGCAAATAAAAAAGGCTGGAGCATTGAGACGGTCATCCGCGAAGAGAGGGGCGTTCTTCCAATCGCCCTTGCTGGCGATATCGAGGCGTATTGGGGTGCTCAGGCGACAGACGCAGCCGGCGCTGTGCCGCGCGCCGGCATGCGCGCCGGGCTCTTTCATCCGCTGACCGGTTATTCGCTGCCAGACGCCGTCGCGCTTGCGCTCAAGATTGCGAGCGCATCCGACCTTTCAGCGCCGGCGCTCTATGAACTTACCAAGTCTTACTCGATCGGCATGTGGCGAAAGCGCGCATTTTATCGGCTGCTGACCCGAATGCTGTTCCGCGCCGCCGCACCGGAAGCGCGCTATCAGGTGCTCGAAAGGTTCTATAAGCTGCCTCAAGGTCTGATCGAGCGGTTTTATGCGGGCAATTCGACTGCATCTGACAAGCTGCGCGTGCTTGCAGGAAAACCGCCCGTGCCTATCTTGAAGGCGCTTCGCGTGCTCCGCGAAGCAAGTGTTATGAGTTCTGATAATCAAAAGGCGGATTCATGAAAAAGGCAGCGGTTATCGGTTCGGGGTTCGGCGGTCTGGCGCTGGCGATCCGCCTGCAGTCTGCGGGCGTGCAAACCACCGTTTATGAAAAACGCGATCTGCCGGGCGGCCGCGCTTATGTGTTCCGTAAGGACGGCTTTACCTTTGACGCCGGGCCGACAGTCATCACCGATCCGTCAGCGCTGGAAGAATTATTTGAACTATCGGGGCGTAAAATTTCCGATTACGTCGACCTTATAAATATCGATCCATTCTACCGCCTCTACTGGGAAGATGGTTACACGTTCGATTATTGCAGCGACGAAGCGCAACTTTACGAACAAATCGAAAAGAAAAATCCCGCCGACCTAGATGGCTACAAGAAGTTTTACAAATTCTCGGAAGAGGTGTTTCACGAAGGCTATGAAAAGCTTGGCGCCGTGCCGTTCCTAAATTTCTGGTCGATGGTGCGTGTTGCGCCGCAGCTGACGCAACTGCAAAGTTTCCGCAGCGTCTACGGGCGGCTTTCCGATTTCATCAAGGATCCGCAACTGCGTCAGGCATTCAGTTTTCATACGCTGCTGGTTGGCGGCGACCCGTTCAAGACATCGTCGATCTATGCCCTGATCCACGCGCTCGAGCGCAAATGGGGCGTATGGTTTCCCCGCGGCGGCACCGGCGCGCTGGTGGCCGGACTTGCAAGACTCTTTACTGATCTCGGCGGCGTAATACGCCTCAATGCGCCGGTCAATGAAGTCACGACCAAGAACGGACTGGTTAATGAGATTGTGCTTGAAAACGGCGTGCGCGAACGCTTCGACATGATCGCGTCGAATGCTGATATTGTGCACACTTATGACAAGTTGCTGCGCAACGACGCCCGCGGCCAATCCAAGGGCCGTTCATTGAAGAAGAAACGGTTTTCAAACTCGCTCTTCGTTGCCTATTTTGGCCTGAAAAATAAGGAAAAACATCGGCATTTGGCGCATCATTCCATCCTCTTCGGACCGCGTTACCGTGAACTGATTGCTGAAATTTTTTCAGGCCCGGACTTGCCTGATGACTTCTCGCTTTATTTGCATATGCCGACGAAAACCGACCCAAAGCTGGCGCCGGAAGGATGTTCGGCTTTTTACGCGCTGGCGCCGGTGCCTAACCTTGAAAAAGCCAAAATCGACTGGGCAGCGGAAGGACCGAAATATCGCGATCGGATTTTTGATTATCTTGAGCAGCGCTACATTCCCGATCTTCGGGAAGATCTCGTCACGTCCCATTTCTTCACGCCTGCAGATTTTGAAACGGAATTGAACGCTCACGCAGGCTCTGCGTTTTCCATCGAACCGATTCTCACCCAGTCAGCGTTTTTCCGAACACACAACCGCGATGACAAGATATCCAATCTCTATTTTGTCGGCGCCGGCACGCATCCCGGGGCAGGTGTGCCGGGCGTCGTCGGCTCGGCGAAGGCGACAGCGGGCTTGATGCTGGAGGATATTGCCGATCAAGCGGAAGCGGCGCAGTGACAATCGCCGCCGGTAAAATTGAAAAGGCGCTGGCGAGCCATGGCGCCGAAACGATCGCCAAGGGATCTAAAAGTTTCGCTATCGCCTCTCTCCTTTTTGGCAGGAGAATGCAGGCCGATGTGCACATGCTGTATGCATGGTGCCGCCATTGTGACGACGTCATCGACGGACAGGATCTTGGCGGCGACGCGCCCGACCGGACGCTGACTTCAGAAGAAATGCAGCGCCGTCTCGATGAGTTGCGCGATAAGAGCAAACTGGCGTTGAGTGGTGAACAAACCGGCGATGAGGCGTTCGACGGATTTTCCATCGTTGCCCGGCGTCATGCCATGCCGGAAAAATATCCAATAGACTTGCTTTCAGGCTTCGCCAATGATGTTGAAAAACGCCGCTTCGAATCGCTCAATGACTTGATGGAATATTGCTACGGGGTCGCCGGCGTCGTCGGGATTATGATGGCGATCGTTATGGGTGTCGATAAGAACAATGAGGAGATTCTTGATCGCGCCTGCGACCTCGGGCTTGCATTCCAACTCACCAATATCTGCCGCGATGTCGTGGATGATGCGAGAGGGGGCAGGGTCTATCTGCCCGCGGACTGGCTGGCAGCCGAGGGCGTCGCCGCTGAACCGGAAGCGATCATTGACGAACGGAACAGAGAGGCTGTCTCCATTGTTGTCGCGAAGACGCTTGAAATGGCTGACGAATATTATGCGTCAGCCAGTGAAGGCGCGCGTCATTTGCCGGTCCGCGCCGCCGCTGCGGTTTTGGCTGCGCGCAATGTCTATCGCGATATTGGACGAAAAGTCGCTGAAAGAGGCGTAAAGGCATGGGATCGGCGTATGGTGATATCAACGCCGCGCAAGTTGATGCTCGCGATCAGCGGGGCGGGAGCGGGGATCTATCAGGCGGCTGTACGGCGCGCGCACCCGCTAAGGCCGCGGAAAAATCTCTGGCGGCGAGAGTTTATGGAGCGGGCGTCGTAACTTTTGCACTGCCGGAAGGGCGCATCACCGCATTACCGTTATCCGCCAGCAGTGATTTTAGCCGTTGCGGCGACGGCGGAAAAATAAACCCGAAAGAGACGCAGCCTTCCTTGCTCTCAACCGCGTGATGCAGGCGATGCGCCTGTACAACGCGTGCAAAATACCCGCGTTTGGGCCGCCAGCCGAAATCAATGCGACGGTGCACGAGAATATCGTGAAAGAAAAAATAGATGAGACCGTAACCGAGTATGCCAAGCCCTGCTGCGAAAGCGAGCGGATAGCCACGGACGCCAATATACATCAGGACCATCGAAGGAATGGCGAAGATAACAGCAAACCAGTCGTTTTTTTCAAACACGCCGTCTCGCGGTTCGTGATGAGATTTATGCAGGCTCCAGAGCCATCCATGCATCACGTATTTATGAGCTGTCCAGGCGACAGCCTCCATGAGCAGGATGAATCCGGCAACGACGAGAAGAAACAATAAAACGGACATCGTATGGCTTAGGATTTACGCATCATCTTACTGAATTTTTGTTCGATCAATCTGGCCAAGCCAGTCAAGGGCGAGCCGGCGCCGCAGTCTACTTTTTCAGCTTCCTTGATTGCGGTGAATATCCATTCTTCAGCGGATTTGTTCGCACTGTCGGCGCCCAGCATGGTGACGACGGTCGTCCTTTTTTCATCCTGCCCGGCATCTTTGCCAGTTTCGGTCTCATCGCATTGAGCGTCGATGACATCGTCGAAGGTCTGGTAAGCAAGCCCGAGAGCGGCTCCAAACCTTTCCATTGCGTCGATTTCGACGGTTCTGGCGCCAGCAAGGACAGCGCCTATGCCAGCGGCTGAGGCGAATAAGGCGCCGGTTTTTTCGAGATGGCTTTTTTCAATTTCGCCAATACCACCTTTAGGCGCGTCGCCGTTCCGTGAAAGGTCGCGTTCCTGTCCCGCTGCAAGACCGTTTACGCCGATGGCGTTCGAAAGTTTTTCGATGGCGATAATGCGTTGGCGGTATTCTGCCTGCTGCATTTTCGAAATTGTGGCGAATGCCTCATTGACAAGGGCGATAGCGGCTAGAATGCCAATACCTTCTCCGAAAGCAACATGGGTCGCTTCCCCGTTACGTCTCAACTGAGCATTATCCATGCAAGGAAGGTCATCCACAATCAACGATGCGGCATGCACCATTTCGACGGCGCAAGCGGCGTCGATAGCCTCGAGTGCATCGCCTCCGCATTGGCGACATGCAAACAGTGTGATCAGCGGACGCAGTCGCTTGCCAGGAGAAAGCAGCCCGTGAGCAATCGCCGCGTTAAGGTCGCTGGAAATTCTGTTAGGAAAGAGTTCGCCAAGCCGGCGTTCAATGTGTGCACGTAGCGCCGCAATTTCTTCCTCAAAGCACGGATCCGAGCCTGAAGGCGCTTTCGCACCATCATGAACCAGTTTGGGTTTGTCCATTAAGCGCCCTCATGCTTGTTGGTATCGGCATGGTGCAGGTTATCTGTGGCTTGGGCAATCTGATTCCATAGCAACGCTTGAGAATACTTCTCATGCTGCAATGCAAATTCGCGGTCCCGGAGAGCCAAAAACCCTCTGAAATCGTTTCATACCCTTGCGTTGCGCCCCGGCTCAAAGGCCGTTAGAACCTGCCCGGCTTTAGGAAACTCAGGTACAGGAACGCCCCGTGGCGAACGATGAAAGCGTATTAAGAGAGGTCGATCAGGAGCTTGCGGAAGAGCAGCAGTGGGCGCAGTTTCGCCGGCATGGGCCATTCCTTATCGGCGCGGCGGTGGCTCTGGTGGCGGGCGTCGCAGGATGGCAGGCCTGGAGCCATTTCAAGACCAGCGCCGCAGAGGAAACAGCGCTAGAGTACCGAGATGCTGTGGAACTTCTTGAAGAGGATCAGGAAGCCGGCCGGGCAGCCTTGGCGTCGATTGCCGACGAGAGCGGTGGCTATGGCGCGCTCGCGGCGATGCAGCGGGCTGGCTCCTATGCTTCCGGCGGCGAACGTTTGCGCGCACTGGAAATCTATCGCGGCGTAGCATCAGGAAGCGCCCCGAAGCGTGTTCGGGAGCTGGCGCAGTTAAGAGCAGGCTATCTGGCGCTTGTTGATGGTCGCGACGCGGTCATCGTTGAGCTTGGCGCCCTGCCAGAGGCGGAAGGCCTTTATGGCTATTACGCCAGGGAAATTATGGGGCTCGCGGCGCTCGGCGCTGAAGACTACGAGACGGCGCTGTCAAACTTTCGCCAGCTTTCGATTGATATATCTGCGCCGCAAGGCGTCAGGGATCGCGCCGAAGAGTTTGCAGCGCTGGCGGCGGCGGCGAGAGCAGGCGTTAACATTTCGGGTGAGGCGCGGGTTGAGGATTTGCTGAAAGCCGTCGGCGAGGAGACCATAACGCCCGCGGACGGGATGGAAGGCGAGGCAGGCTTGTCTGTTGAAGCGGCTGATCCATCGCAAGATGCTATAGAAGACGAGGCGGGGTTCGAAACCGGCGACATGGATGACCATGAAGGTCACGATCACGAAGAGTAATTTATGATATCTGCCAAGTTTTCGCTCCGCCAGGCTCTGGTTCTGGCATTCGTTTCTTTTTCACTGTCAGCGTGCGGTTCAAATCCCATAACAGGGTTATTTGGCGGCGGTGACGACGATAATACGGAAGGCGAAGCGCCGGAGGAAGAAGACAGGATCTCGATTCTCGCCCTTGAAGAGCAACTCTCTGCTGACCCGCGCTATGCCGGCGTCACGGTGGAAATACCGCCGTCATACGTCAATTCTTCATGGACCCAGCCCGGCGGCGAGGCCGACCACACGCTGCACCATCTCAGCGCGCCGCTGACTTTTGAAAAGCTATGGACGGCTGATGTCGGTAAAGCGGATCAAAAAAGGGCGCGCCTGACATCGCCGCCGATCGTCATTGAAGACCGTTTATTTGTGATGGATGCCGAGACGAAAGTCTCGTCCTATGACGCGGAGACCGGCGAACTTATTTGGCGGACGGAACTCACGCCGGAAATAAAAGAGCGCTTTCGCGTTCGCGATCTTTTACGTGGGCCTAATCCTGCACAGATCGGTTTCGGCGGTGGCGTGGCGTTCGATCAGGGTCGAATTTTTGTAACGTCCGGCTTCGGTTTCGTGGCCGCGCTCGACGCCCAGTCAGGCGAGGAGCTTTGGCGCGTCGAAACAGAAGCGCCGGTGCGCACGCCGCCGACGGCCTATCGCGACAGGGTGTACCTTTCGACAAATACGAATGAGTTTCTCGCGCTTGAGCAGGCGACGGGAGAGAAAGCATGGTCATTCCAGTCATTTGAAGAAAGCGCCCGTTTTCTTTCCTCATCTAGTCCCGCCGCGGCTGGCGACCTTGTCGTCGCACCATTCTCGTCCGGCGAACTTGTGGCTTTCATTGCGGATAATGGCCGGTCTGTATGGGACATGACGCTTGCCCGGCAAACACGCCTGACGGCGCTTTCTTCGCTGAATGATATCGCCGGTAGTCCGGTGATCGACCGCGGTCTGGTTTACGTTGTCAGCCATGGCGGACGTTTCTCGGCCATCGATATCCGTTCGGGACAACCGGTTTGGGAGTCGTCGATTGCGAGCCTTCAAATGCCATGGGTCGCCGGCGATTTTATTTTTCTGGTTTCGATTGAAGGGGAACTCGTTTGTGTTTCCCGAAATGACGGCGGCATTATCTGGGTGTCCCAGCTTCGACACTACAAAAACGAAAAGAAGAAAAAAGGACGTATTTCGTGGGCCGGTCCCGTACTAGCTGGCGACCATCTCATTCTCGTTTCAACCGAAGGCGATATTGTTAAGGTGTCTCCGCAAACCGGCGAAGTTGTTGGGGCGGAAGAAATCGATGACGGGTCCACTGTTGCGCCGGTCGTTGCGGGTGAGAAAATCTTTGTCCTGACGGAAGAGGGCAAGCTGATCGCCATGCGCTGATGCGGACCGGCTTGAAGAATATGCATGGCAGTGAAAATCGCACTTGTCGGCCGGCCGAATGTAGGCAAGTCGACCCTGTTCAACCGGCTTGTCGGCAAGCGTCTGGCGCTTGTTGACGATACGCCGGGCGTAACTCGCGACCGCCGCGAAGGCGATGCGCAACTTGGCGACCTTTCGTTTACTGCCATTGATACGCCGGGGCTTGAAGAAGCGCCCGAAGCCGCTCTTGAAGGGCGGATGCGCCAACAGACCGATCGTGCCGTGGAAGAAGCAGCAGTTTGCCTGTTCATTATCGATGCGCGCGAAGGCGTAACGCCGCTCGACAAAACCTTTGCTTCGATCCTGCGTTCAAGCGGCAAACCGGTGATCCTGCTCGCCAATAAGGCGGAAGGCGCCGCGGCGGAGGCTGGGATTTACGACGCTTATGCGCTGGGGATCGGCGAACCCATCGCCATATCGGCCGAGCATGGTGAGGGCATGGGCGATCTTTACGCCGCAATTGAGCCGTTCCTCGCAACCGAAGATGAAGATGAAGCGGATGAAGAAGCGGACTGGGACGATCCGTTAAAGCCGCTGCGCGTTGCGATTGTCGGCCGNNCGCCGGCAAGTCGACACTGATCAATCGTATGATCGGCGATGAAAACCGCCTCCTGACCGGCCCGGAGGCTGGAATAACCCGCGACTCCATTTCTGTTGAGTGGCGCTGGCAAGGCAAGGATCGCGACTGGCCGGTGAAACTTTTCGACACCGCCGGTATGCGCAAGAAGTCGCGCGTTCAATCGAAGCTAGAAAAACTTTCCGTGGCCGATGCACTTCGCGCCATCAAATTCGCCGAAGTCGTCGTGCTTTTGCTCGACGCGGAAAAGCCGTTCGAAAAACAGGATTTACAGATTGCCGATCTCGCCTTGCGCGAGGGGAGGGCGCTGGTGATTGCTGTGAACAAGTGGGATCTGATCGAAGACAAGAACGACGCCATGCGAAATTTGCGAGAGATGGCGGACAGGCTGTTGCCGCAGGCGCCGGGGCTTCCGATTGCGCCGCTATCCGCCAAAACCGGCGCTGGACTCAACCGCCTCATGCCCGCCGTTACGCAAGTTTACATTGACTGGAATGCGCGCGTAAAAACGCCGGAGCTCAATGACTGGCTGCATGAGGCGACGTCTCGCCATGCGCCGCCAGCCGTTTCCGGTCAGCGCATCAAGCTGCGCTATATCGCCCAGACGAAAACCCGCCCGCCGACTTTCGTGGCGCAGTGCACGCGCGCCGAAGAACTGCCCGCATCATACAAGCGTTATCTGGTCAACGGCATTCGCGACGCGTTCGATATCAAAGCGGTCCCGATACGGCTGATCCTGAAAAAGCCAAATAATCCGTATGCGAATAAAAAGGAACGCCGTTAGGAATTGCGTTCCCGCCATTCCTGAAAATTATAGCGTTTGACGCCGTCATTCTCATCCGTCAACGCTTCATACACCATTGGCGTCAGCTCTTCGGGCAAAGGCAAGGTCATCGGATCTTCGCCGGGCATGGCTTGCGCGCGCATGGCCGTACGGAACGGCCCCGGGTTGACGATCGTCATGCGGATATTCGTTTTCTTTGTCTCTTCCGCGTAGGTTTCGGCCAGCATTTCGAGCGCCGCTTTTGAAACGCCGTAAACGCCCCAAAACGCCTTGGCGTAATTGCCCCCGACATTCGAAGACAAAAATAGCACACGAGCGTTGCCGGACTTCCGCAGCATCGGGTCGAGCGCCCGGATTAGCCGCCAGTTGACGGTGACGTTGAGATCGAGGGCGTGCCGCCAGACCTTCGGATCGATATCCGGCAATGGCGCCAGTTCGCCAAGCGTCGCGGCGTTCAGCACCAGAATGTCGAGCTGTTCGAAGCGTTCGCTCAGCGCCCCTGCGAGACGTTCGATACCGTCGCCTTCCATAAGGTCCATGGGGATCAGGGACGCTTTGCCGCCCGCCGCTTTGACCTCGTCATCAAGTTCTTCAAGACCGCCGGACGTGCGGGCTAGCGCCAGCACATGCGCGCCAGCATTGGCGAGGCCGAGCGCAATCGCGCGACCGAGTCCGCGGGAAGCGCCAGTGACAAGCGCGGTTTTGCCTGAAAGGTCGGGAGTGCTCATATGTCGTTACCTTTGCTTGCGCCACGGGATAGAGCGGAAGCGATCACTTCCGCAACCGTCCTGAATGTCGCGTCGTCAAGGCGGTCCAGATGAAACCCGGCGTGAGCGGCCCCGGCGCGCTTGCGGCCTCGGTCATAAAGCGGATCGTAATGTTCGCGCATGAGGGCTTCCGCCAGCGGCCGGTAGCGCCTGCTTTCGGCAAGCACGCGCCATTCGGCGAGGGTTTCTTTTGAATGAAATGGCGACAGCCGGTTTATGGCCGTTATGACGGCGTCCGCATTTGCGGTAATCTCCTGATAAGCGCTCAGCAAAAAATCAGCGCGCGCATCCATCGGCGCCGTCAAGGTGAAACGAGGTGCCTGCAGCATTGAGTTCCACAATCGGTTCGGTACTTCACAGCGGCCGATCCGATTGGATTCCGCTTCGATCAGGATCGGACGCGAGAGATCAAAACCGCGCAGGCGTTCCCAGAGTCGCGATTCAAAAAGTTTCTGCGCTGGTTGCGCGCCAACGGCGCCGAACACGGAGCCGCGGTGATTGGCGAGAGCCTCGAGATCGATGATTTGCACGCCAAATTCCGGCAATCGCCGCAGCACTTCCGACTTCGCCGTGCCGGTCTGGCCGTCTAGAAGAACGACGTTCAACGGCGTTTCATCATCGCGCAGCGCCGCGACAACTTCCCGCCGCCATGTTTTGTAACCGCCTTTGACGACGCCGGTGCGCCAGCCAACCTGTGACAGGATGGTCGCCATGGCGTTCGAGCGCATGCCGCCGCGCCAGCAATATAAAAGCGGGTGAAATGACTTCGGCTCGTCAGCAAGTCTCGTGTTCAGATGCTCGGCGACGTTGCGCGCCACATAAGCTGCGCCGATGCGCCGGGCGCGAAATTGCGATTGCTGTTTGTAAATCGTCCCAACCTCTGCGCGCTCGGCGTTAGAAAGCACGGGCAGGTTGATGGCGCCCGGCAAATGGTCCTCGGCGAATTCATCTGGCGTGCGCACGTCGATGATCGCGTCGAAGCGCTGCAGCGCTTCCGCCGAAATATCGCTGATTTCCTCGATCATCATGGGCCGTTTATGCCTATTGCGCTGAAACGGGAAAAGCTGTTCTAGATAGTCTTTCGAGGACTGCAAGCGTGAGCGAACCCCGTGACTGATCATCAACAGGAACCAGGCCAAATCGAGCCAAGACTGACCTCTCTCGCCCATGGCGGCG
>DGNI01000147.1:15472-20929 GCA_002388885.1 Parvularculaceae bacterium UBA4496
CGCTGATGGTTGATGCGGCGACCAGCGACGACGCCGCCGTTTATCGGATTTCGTACGATGCGGCGCTGATTGCAACGACGGATTTTTTCATGCCCATTGTCGATGATCCGTTCGACTTCGGGCGCATCGCGGCGACGAACGCGCTTTCCGATGTTTACGCCATGGGCGGGCGGCCGATTTTTTGTCTCGCGGTGGTCGGCATGCCGATCAGTAAAATGTCGATACAAACCATTGCCCGCATCCTTGAGGGCGGTCGCAGCATCGCCGACGCTGCGGGCGCGCCGGTGGCGGGAGGGCATTCGATCGACTCCGCCGAACCGGTTTACGGGCTTGTGGCGCTGGGGTTGGCGCATCCTGAAAAAATCCTGCGGAACGCTGGCGCGCGGCCCGGCGACGTTTTGATCCTTGGCAAACCGCTCGGCGTCGGGATTTTCAGCGCCGCGCTTAAGCGTGGCATTTTGAACGATGACGGCTACAGACAAATGATCGAATCGACGACGCTGCTCAATCGTCCGGGTGCGGATCTGGCGGACATCGACGGCGTCCATGCAGCGACCGATGTCACGGGCTTCGGTCTGCTCGGGCACTTGTCGGAAATCTGCGCCGCCAGCGGCGCGGGCGCCGTCATCAATGAAAACGATGTTCCGACTTTCGATCTGGCGCGTAAGCTGTTGAGCGAAGGCGTTAAGACGGGCGCCAGCGGACGCAACTGGAACGCCGTGAAAGACGCTATCGACGCGCCCCAAGGCTGGTCCGAGGCTTCGCGCGATCTTCTGACCGATCCGCAAACCAGCGGCGGCCTGCTCGTCTCCTGCGCACCTGATGCCGTTGACAATGTTCTGGCGGTGTTCGGGCGGCACGGGCATGACGCCGCTGCGGTGATTGGAGAAGTCGTGGAAGGGCCACCACGCATAAAAATCGCCTAGGAAAGCGTCCGGCGAAGGGCGTCCGCCCAGCCGTTGAGATTCTTGCTGCGCGCTTCCGTCGACATGGCGGGCTGAAAACGCGCGTCAAGCCGCCAGCGTTCGGCGATTTCGTCCGTATTCTGAAAATATCCGGCCTGCAGCCCGGCGAGATAGGCTGCGCCGAGCGCGGTGGTTTCCAAAATCTTCGGCCGCTCGACGGGCAGATCGAGCATGTCAGCGAGAAACTGCATGGTCCAGTCATTGGCCACCATGCCGCCATCAACGCGCAATGTTTTCGCCTCGGCGCCGTCTTTCGATATCGCCGTCATCAGATCAGCAGTCTGATAGACGACGCTTTCAAGGGCGGCGCGTGCAAAATGCGCCTTGCCGGCGCCGCGCGTCAGGCCGGTGACGATCCCCCTTGCGTTCGGCGCCCAATGGGGCGCGCCGAGACCGGTGAAGGCAGGGACGAGATATACGCCCTCGTTGGTTTCAAGGCTTTCGGCGAGCGCGGCGGTTTCCTCGGCGGACTTGATGACGCCCAGTTCGTCGCGAAGCCACTGGATCGCCGCGCCGGCGATGAAAATAGATCCCTCAAGTGCGTAGGACGTTTCACCATTAAGACGATAGGCGATTGTTGAAAGCAGTTTGTTTTTCGATTCGACGACCTCGGTCCCGGTATGCACCAGCACGAAGCAGCCCGTGCCATAGGTGCTCTTGATATCACCGGGCGCGAAACACGCCTGGCCGATGGCCGCCGCCTGCTGATCCCCCGCGACGCCGCAGATGGGGACGGGCCGTCCGAAAATTTCCGGATCGGTTTCGCTGTAATCGGCCGCGCAATCGAGAACGACCGGCAGCACATTATTTGGCACGCGAAATTTGTCGAGCAGCGTTTCGTCCCAGCGATTGTCGCGGATGTTGTAAAGGCTGGTGCGGCTGGCGTTGGTGGCGTCGGTTGCATGCAGCTTGCCGCCTGTAAGCCGCCAGACGAGAAACGAGTCAGCGGTGCCGAAGGCGATTTCGTTATTTTCGGCGCGCGCTCTTGCGTCCTCAACATGATCAAGAATCCACGCGGCTTTCGTGGCGGAAAAGTACGGGTCGAGCAGCAGGCCTGTGCGCGCCGCCACATGCGGTTCAAGTCCTTCCTCGCGCAGCGCGGCGCAGACATCCGCCGTGCGCCGGTCCTGCCAGACAATGGCGTTGTAAACCGGCGCGCCGGTTTTGCGGTCCCACAGGATTGTCGTCTCGCGCTGGTTGGTGACGCCAATGGCGCCGACCTCGCCGGTCTTTTCCGCTTCGGCAAACGCTGCGCGCGCAGTAGAAAGTGTCGTCGCCCAGATCTCTTCCGGGTCATGTTCGACCCAGCCGTCATTGGGATAATGCTGCTCGAATTCTTCCTGCGCTGAGGCGACGATCCGGCCCGCCTGATCGAAAACGATGGCGCGGCTGGAGGTGGTGCCCTGATCGATGGCGAGAATATAGGGCGCTTCGAATTCGGTCATGGCGATTTCTCTTCTGTCCGGCCCCGCTTCGCCGCAACTTTAGCGCGATCCGGCAAGGGCGGTAACCCCGCAGCGGTGCAGTGAAACCGGCTCAGCTGAGGCCGGATGTTGTACAACACCAACTCTCCGGCTTTGCCTTTCCGGCGTTTTTCAAGGCACGCAGCCGAATGTTGTGCAACTCCGCCACAATGTTTGTACAACTTTTTGCCGCCGCGCAGAGTGGCTTGTGGCGCAGTGACAGCCCCGGCGCGCAGTTCGGATTCCTGGGCGCATAAGGCCTGAATAAAGGGCCCCGCCCGTGTGGAAATAGGTGCAAAGGTCATCATGGCGCACATTATAGGGCCGTATCGCTGGGCGTGGATAACTACGCACCGAATGCGGGTTTCCGGGCGGTTTTCATCAGAAATGAGGTATTTTCGCCCCTACGGCTCGCCTCTGCCGTGTATCGTTTTCAAGTCTGCGGAACGCTGCTATGCCGCTGGGAAATTTCACGGGAGAGCATCATGAAAAAACTGGGCTTTGTTTGTATCTTCGCTGCGGCGGCCTGTTCAGGCGGCGAACCCGCAGGCGAAGAGAGCGCTTCACAATCGGCGGGCGCGGGCGTCAAGGTCTATGCGCTCGACTGCGGCCGCATCGAAATGAACGACCTGTCATTGTTTACACTGGGCGAAGAATATGACGGGCGTACGAACAGCGCCGCCGATATGTGCGTGCTGGTGCGCCACCCTGACGGCGACCTGATGTGGGATTCAGGGCTGCCAATGGCCCTCAATGAGATGGAAGACGGACTGAGCAACGGTCCGTTTCACGTCTCCGTGCCAACAACGATCGGCGATCAACTGGAATCAATCGGCATGACGGTTGACGATATTGACTATTTTTCCATCTCCCATTCGCATTTCGATCATAGCGGCAACGGCAACATGTTCGCCGGCGCGACTTTCCTCGTGGACAGCGACGAGCGCGCACATATGTTCCGCGCAGAAGCGCGCGAGGACGCGGACTCGTTTGCGAATTACAATGAACTTGAAAACGCCGAAACGGTGGAGTTTCAAGGCGATCATGACGTATTCGGCGACGGCTCGGTCATCATTCTCGCCATGCCCGGCCACACGCCCGGGCATACGTCATTGCTGGTGAACCTCGCCAATGCAGGGCCGGTGATGTTTTCGGGCGACCTTTATCACCTGAACGAGTCGCGCGAGCGGCGGCTGATGCCGAAATTCAATGTTGATGTGGATCAGACCTACGCGTCCATGGACCGTTTCGAGGCGATGGCCGAAGAAAAGGGCGCGCGCGTCGTCATCCAGCATTCGCTTTCCGACTTCGAGGCATTGCCGCAGGTTCCGGAATATCTGGATTAGCCACTACGTCACCGTCATCCCGGCTTGACCCGGGATCCACTCGAACGGAAATGGATCCGTTCTAAGCTTGCTTTGAACCGGTGGCCGGGATGACGGATACGGTAAGTCGGGTCCTAGTATCGCAAACTCACCCGCGCGCCATAAGTCGCCGGGCTTCCTGGCGCGGCGACATCAGCGGCGCCGCCGGTGATGAAGAAGTTGCGGGTTTCATCATAAGCCGCGTTGAAGATGTTTCGGCCCCATAGCGCCAGCTCCCAGCTCCCGTCTTCAGGGCCGAAAGCAACCTGCGCATTGGCGAGCCAGTGGCTATCGACGGCATAGACAGGGCCGAGCAGCGGCAGGGCGAGATCGTCGCGATAGGAATAATCGAACCGTGTACGGAAAGACCATCCCTCAGCGATGGGCGCTTGCGCAGTGATGTAGCCCTGATAGCTCCAGTTCGGAAAGCCGAGATCCTGGCCGGACCGGTCCGTCAAAACCTCCATGCCGGCCATCGTCGAAGCGGCGATATCGAGATCGTCAAATTCAGTGAACTCGCCGTCCTTGTAGCCGAGCGATTGCCCGATCGTCAGCCATGGCGCGGGCGACAGCACGGCTTCGAGCTCTGCGCCCCAGATTTCACTGTCGGCGTTGACGATTCGTCCCACAACCGCGCCGGTGCTGGCGTCGAAAATCGCCGACTGTACCTGCTGATCCTTGTAGTCGTAGAAAAATACCGCGCCGTTCAGTTGCAGCGCTTCGGACAAGTTGGATTTGAACCCCGTCTCAAACGCGTTCAGTTTTTCCGGTCGGAAAGGCGTCAATGCATTCGGGTTCAGCGTGTTGTAGGCGGTGAAACCGCCCGATTTCACGCCGCGGCTAAAGTTTGCGTAAAGCAGGAGGTTGTCTGCGGGCGTTGCTTCAACGCCGATCTTGCCGCTGATGTTGTCCGCATCGAGATCGCGGTCTTCAAGCGTGCCGTCGGTTGTTCCATTGGCGAAGTTCAGCGCGCCGGTCCCGACCGAAAACGTGCCGAGATCGCGAAGCTCGCGTTTTTCATCTTCGTAGCGCAGCCCCGCAACGATCGTGAACATATCCGTCAGCGCGTAGTCGCCATGGATGTAGGCGGCGAGGGTGCGTGCATCTTGACGATAGGGGGTCGTTACCGCGAATCCGGGACCGAAACTGGCGACGAAATCGGACTGATAAAGCTCGTTGAGGTCTTCGGTCGAATAATAAAGTCCGCCGACCCAGTTGAGACGGCCGGTTTCACCGGAAAGCCGTAATTCGTGCGACATGACGTCGGCGCTCGTCTCAAAATAAACGCCGGCGCCGCCAACGGCGAGCGCGTCGAAATCGTTGAATTCCTTCCTGTTCAGCACTTCATAGGCGCCGATATAGGTGAGGGTCGCGCCGCCCAACCCGGCGTTGATCGTCAGGCTCGTGCCCCAGCCTTCATTGTCGCGGAATGGGTGCTGGTCCTCGCCGATGCCGATAAGATCGGCGAACAGCGTTGACGAACCGTAGCTGGTTTCGCGCCGCCCGGCGTGGGCGAGCGGACCAAAAGTGGAATCGTTGAAAAGCTGGAGGCCCAGCCCGTCGGACTTGTCGATAAAGCCGTGCAGGTTGAAGAGCGCCTCAAGGTCCTGCGCGATATCGACCGCCACAAGTCCGCGCAAGGCGTATTGTTCAGCATCGCCGATT
>DGNI01000151.1:0-19926 GCA_002388885.1 Parvularculaceae bacterium UBA4496
ACATTGCCGCAAGCCTGCGCGTGCGTCATGTGCTTGAAGGCTCGATACGCAAAGCTGGCGACACCATCCGCATCACCGCGCAGCTCATTGACGCGCAGACCGACCAGCATCTTTGGTCGGAGACTTATGACAAAGCGCTGACGGCGGAAAATGTCTTCACCATTCAAGATGAAATCGCCAAAGCGATCACCATCGAACTTAAAAAACGCTTGAATGTCGACATTGGCATTGAGGACGCGCAGGTTCATTCCGGCGGCACCACCGAGATCGACGCTTATGAAGCGTATCTCAAAGGACGAGATCTGCTCCTAAACCGAAATTATGTAAAACTGCCCCTCGCCATCACAGCGTTTGAACAAGCGGTCGCCGCAGACCCGGCCTTCGCGCGCGCCTGGGGCGGTCTTGCCGTTGCTTATGCGGTGTCGCCGGACTGGGCGTTTTTCGACCGCGATTATCGCACCCTCGCCAAAGACGCGGCGGCGCGCGCACTGGCGCTTGATCCTAATAACTCGATGGCAATGACGGCGCTCGGCCAAAACAACCTGTCACTAGATTTCGAGGTCGCCATCGACCATTACGAACGCGCCATTGCGGCGGACCCCAAAAACACGACCGCGATCTTATGGCTCGCCCAGACATACAGCCGGCTCGGCTATTTCGACCGCGCGCTGGAAACCGTTTCGCGCTGTCTCGATATCGATCCCAATTACCCGGTCTGCATGTACACCTATGTAGAGATCCAACTGCTCGCCGGGCGATATGATGATGCGATGGCGCGGCTGAGCCCGCTGATGGCGACTGAACACGCCGAGACTTACAGCGCGCTGCTCGGGCTGGCGGCGCAACGCGAACCGCAACTTCTTGTCGAATTCATGCTGGGCGATGCTGTTGATACGCTGCCCGGCGACACACGCTGGATGGTCCCTTACCTCACCCGCGCCCTCAGCGACGAGGACTATGATCGCGAGGTAGCGTTGGCGCTTCTGATCACCCGCTTGCGCGATCAGGGCTACGACCTTAGCGCCGATCCCTATAGCGAAACCGTCGTGCGTCTTGCGTTCCGCGATTATGACAATTTACCGCACGATAATGCACCGGATTGGTGGTGGTTCCCCGGCTATAAAGGCTTGCACCAATCGGCAGCCGCTCATGATGCGATCCGCGCGGCCAAACTTCCCGACTACTGGCGCGCGCACGGCTTCCCGCCGCAATGTAAGCCGGTGGGTAACGACGACTTTGAATGTGAATAACGGCGCATCACCGGCGCCGCTGTAAAGTTCGCGTAATTGAAATAACAAACAACAAAGGGGACTAATGTGCGACTGTTTGTAATCATTCTTGGACTAACCTTTCTGACGGCTTGTTCGAATTCAGCTGATACGGACGCGACGGGCGCAAGCGCGGGGCAGCATGACGCAGACCTTCAAGCGACTTTGCTCCCTGATTATCTTGAGCGGATCAACTCGAACGACCTCGATACGGTGATGGCGGGGTTCACCGACGACGTTGTCTTCCAGGCGCCGCACGGGCCTGAGGTCGCCGGCAAGGCGGCGCTGCGTGAATGGATCGGCGGCTATCTCGCCGCATTCGATACGCAATGGATCAAGACCTCTCAGGACATGATCGTCAGCGGCGATTATGCGATTGAGCGCTACGCTTACCAGTCGACCGACACGTCAAAAGCGAACGGCGCAGTTCACACCGACGAAGGAAAAGGACTGATCGTCTATCACAAGGAAAGCGACGGCGTGTGGCGTGTCGCACGGGATGCCTGGAGCACCGACCTGCCGATTGAAGCTGCGAGCAACGAAGCAAAAACTATTGTGGAAACAGCTTACGCCGCCGTGGCCGAAGGCGATATGGCGACGTTCGCCGGGCTGATGACGCGCGACATCGTCTGGAACGAGGCGGAGGGCAATCCCTATGCGGACAAAAATCCATATATTGGCCCGGACGCCGTCATGACAGGCCTGTTCGCACGCCTTGCCGAGGAATGGGACGACTTCAGCGCCACGCCGCATGAGTATGTCGTCGATAGCGACCGCGTGATCGTTTTCGGCCGCTACAACGAGACCTACAAGGCGACAGGCGTCTCGCTTGACATTCCTTTCGTGCATTCATGGACGGTCAAAGACGGAAAGCTCGCCGCCTTCCAGCAATACACCGACACGGCGGCGCTCGTCGCGGCGATGAACGAATAAACGTCGATGCTCCTGCGCCGCGTTATGCAACATGTGACAGCCCGAAATCGCAAGCGTTTCAAAGTTTCATTCAACACAAGAGAGCACGCGACATGACTTTATCCGATCAGGTCAAGAATGCGGTTACGCGCCTCATTTGGGTTGCGCGCAGCCGTGCATTTGCCAGAGGCCGAAAGAATATGCGGCCCCTGTTTCTGGCGCCGGCGCTGTTGTTGGCTTTATCCTTTCAAGCCAGCGCGCAACCGGATCAGCACTCTGTTGTCGGCGTATGGGAGCTCATCGAATATCACGACTGGGAGCCGGACGGCGGCGAAAATCTGACGATAGGTCCGGAGGCGGAAGGCGTATTCATCTACAGCCCAGATGGAAACCTCTCGCTGCATATCATGACCGGCGTTGACCGGCCGGCCATCAATTCTGATTCCAGCGACGCCGATCTGGGTCAGGCATTTCGCCCGTATATCGGCTATTATGGCAAATATTCCGTCGACTATGACGCCATGACGATCACGCATCACGTCGAAGGCGCGAAAAACCCCAACCGTATTGGCCGGTCCGCAGAACGCCCCATACGATTTGAAGACGGCGATTTGATTCTCGAATTCGGCAATGACGCTGGCTGGCGGTTTTATCGCCGGCTGCGCAGAACGGAAGGCTTTTAATGCTCCTCCGCCGCGTTATNNCGAACACGTCAAAGCGCAAAACTGGTTCGCGGTTGGGCTCGATTTTGTAATCGTTGTTGTCGGCGTGTTTGTGGGTTTGCAGGTGTCAAACTGGAACGAGGCGCGGCTTCGCGAACAAACCGCGCGCGTCTATATTGAGCGCATTCGCGATGACCTGGCCGCCAATAAGGAAGATTTGAAACAGCGCGCCCTCTATTTCTCCCAGACAAAGGGTCACGCGCTGGCGGCGCTCACCGCGCTCGACCAGCCGCGCGAAACGCTGGGAGATGAGTTTCTCATTGATGTTTATCAGGCAAGCCAGATTCTGCCGCGGACATTCGGGCGCGATACCTATGACGAAATCCTTTCCGTCGGTGCGGTGAATGCAATCACCGATGTATCGGCGAGAAAAATGCTCGCCAATTTCTATCGGGGCGCCGAAGCCCCGCTCGCCATTCTTGCGCAAACCGTTCCTTATCGCGAGATCGTTCGAGAGAAGCTGCCCTATGCGGCGCAAGCGGCGATCCGTGCCGAGTGCGAAGAAATATCCGTCATCAATGACGCGGGTGAGCCGCTCATATCACTACCAGACACTTGTGAAATCGATCTGAGCGCCAACGAAATATCACAATCGGTCTCGGCGATCATCGACGCGGAGATTCATGGCGCGCTTGTTCGCCGCATTTCTGACCTCGACAACAAGGTCTTGATGTCGCAGCGGATCATCGAGCGCGTGAAAGCACTCGATTCTCATCTTGAGGAATTGCAACAATGATCCTCCGCCGCATCACCGAACACGTCAAAGCGCAAAACTGGACCGCCGTCGCGCTCGATTTTTTCATTGTCGTTGTCGGCGTCTTCATCGGCATTCAGGTCGCGAACTGGAATGACGCACATCAGGAGCGCGCGACGGAAGCGACCTATTTGAAGTCGTTGCAAACAGATATTGCGGCATCAACCCTTCTTCTCGAAGAACATATCGCTCATATCGCTGATCGCCAACAGGCGCTCGCCGTGCTGGCCAATGCCGACAAAGACGCCGTCGCGCGCGACGCCTTTGACGAGCTGATGCGCATCGGGTTGTATGAACTTCAATTCCTCAATGTTCAGCGCAACACCTTTCAGGCGCTCGAGAACGCCGGGCGGATCGGCGTCCTGCAGGATTTGGCGTTGCAACAGTCACTGGTCGACCAGACCGTGCAGATTGCGGCGATCCGTGAATATGAGGCGGATATGGCGCGGTTCCAGCATCGCTGGGTCGATGAGTTTCTCCTTGAGGACTATCACATCGGCAACATGATCGACTTCGACGAAGCGGAGATGGAGACCCGCCGCGACGACGTGACGGATTACGTGCAACTGCTGGACGCCCGGCGTATCCGGAACCTTTCCGCATTTCTTTACGACATCCTGGGCGAGCAGCGCGGCCACGCCGAGAATCTGCGCGCTGCTTATGATGCATCTGCCGCCAACGCCGCCGCGCGCCTTGCCCGGCTGGGAGAAAATTAATGATCCTCCGCCGCATCACCGAACACGTAAAGGCCCAAAACTGGACGGCCGTCGCACTCGACTTCGTCATCGTCGTCGTCGGCGTCTTTATTGGTATTCAGGTCGCGAATTGGAACGAAGCAAGAGCCTTCAGAGCGCAAGAGGATGCTTACCTCGCTCAATTGCACAATGAAATTGCGTCCAACACCACGATGATAGACTATCAGACGCGGTTTGTAGAACGGGTGGTCGCCAGCAGCCTGAAAACCTTGTCTTATGTAGAAGGAGAACAGGAATGCTCAAATGATTGCGAGTTGGCGCTCATCAACGCCTTCCATGCTTCGCAAGTGTGGGGCACTGGGTACGCGGAATCGAAATTTCAGGAAATGAGCCGACTCGGGCTGCCGTCCGATGCAAATGTGCGCTCGAGGGTTGAGGCGTTTTTCAATTTCATCGACGGCTGGGATGTGGTCAACGCCGCGCCGCCGGAATATCGCGAACGCGTCCGCGGTGCGATTTCGCCGCAAGAAGCAGCGATATTGTGGGACGGATGCTATCGAATTACGGGCGGCACGTATGAGGAACTAACCACCGATTGCGTGGAAGATCTCAGAAGCTTGGATATTGCGCCGACATTACAACGCATTCGCAACGATACGGAGATCGCCAGGATGTTGCGGTTCTGGGCGGGCCAGAACGAGTATGCGCTTCGATTCTATCCCGACATGCGCGTCAACGCAGAAGCGGCGATGAGCGCGATTGATCAAGCGTTGGAGGAACGCTGATGCCCCTCCGCCGCATCACCGAACACGTAAAGGCGCAAAACTGGACAGCCGTGGCGCTCGATTTTTTCATTGTCGTGGTTGGCGTCTTCATCGGCATTCAGGTGGCGAACTGGAATGACGCGCGCGGCGACCGGGCGGAGTATGAGCGCGCCCTCGCCCGCCTGTCGGTGGAGATCGACAGCAACCTCGCCATGCTGGAGAGCCGTGAATGATGCGAGGGGCCGGCCATGGAATTTGAAGCGTTTCGCGTCATTGCGCAGATTGCGGCGGGGCTCGCCGGTTTTGTCGGCATACTGCTCGTCCTGCAGGACCGGCTAGCGCGACTGCCCCGCCGGCAAATGCTGGGCTTTTTGCAATCGAGCATCGGCACTCTCGCCTTTGCGCTCCTGCCCGACTTTGTCTTCTCATTGCCCATCACGCCGGAACTTGGCTGGCAGATTCTCGGCGGGCTGTTCGGCGCCTATCATCTGTTCATCTATGTGTTTTTTCTCAGCGGTTACGGCGACTTCAGAAAAATGCCGCCGATACAGGCGACTGTCTGCATCGCATCGATCCCGGTGATCGGCGCCAAGCTCGCGCTCGGGGTCGGCCTCTTCGCCGCGCTGGCGCCAAACATCTATCACCTCGGCCTTTTGTGGACCGTCGGCGTTTCGATCTTCTTCTTCGTGCAGGTTATTTTGAACGAGGCCAGTGATGACGCTCATAAGGTGGGAAAAAAATGAACTTCGACAGAGTGAACAAATGGCTGATGCTGGGCGCCAATATCGGCGTCGTCCTGGGGCTGATCATTTTGATCGTCGAAGTTCGACAGAACGCCGCGCTCACACGCATCGGGATGGAGGGTCAGCTTTCCTCATGGCAAGCGGATTCTGAATTCAAATTGACGACTTCGGACTTGGCCGAGATTCAACTGAAATCAATCTACGCGCCGGAGGCATTAACGCTTGAGGATATCCGCCGGCTCGATGCCATGTTCGTCAATATACAATTCCAGTTCGACTATCTTCTTGACCTTGAAAACGCCGGCCTTGCCTCGCGCGAACGGGTTGAGACCCACATCCTGAACAACGCCCGGTTCTATTTCGGCAGCCGTTACGCCAAGGCCTGGTGGAACGCCAACACGGTCGGGTGGGAAGGCACGCGGCTTTATGAGATCGCCGATCCGATCATCCAGTCTACGGATGATGACTTTTTGGCGAAACACTACAACAAACTTCACGCCGTAGCGCGCGGCCTCTCGGCGCCGGAGGTGTCCGAATAATGCTCCTCCGCCGTATCACCGAACACGTAAAGGCCCAGAACTGGACAGCGGTTGCGCTCGATTTTTTCATTGTCGTGGTCGGCGTCTTCATCGGTATTCAGGTCGCCAACTGGAATGACGCGCGGGAAGACAACAATCGCGCTCTTGCCTATCTTGAACGCATAAGCGACGACCTTGATGCGGATATTACCAACTATGCTGAGCAAGGATCATTCTGGTCCGATGTTTCCGCCTACGGCTCTACCGCCCTTGCCTATGCGAAGACGGGCGATGCGAACGGAGCGAGCCATTGGGAACTGGTCCTGGCCTTTTTTCAGGCAAGTCAGCTCGCTGAATTTTACACAAGAGTTACAACCTACGAAGAATTAAAAAGCGCCGGCGAACTTGGGTTGATCCAAAGCGTATCGCTGCGCGAACAGCTCGCAAATTATTATACAAACGCAGACAACCCTGCGCTCAGTGAACGCCCGCGCTATCGCGAGCATATACGCGGCCTCATCCCTTTCGATATCCAGCTATATATCTGGGAGAATTGTTACCGGACCGTCTTGGGGGTCAATCAGGAAATGTTCGCGTGCGATTCGCCAATGGAAGATGCGCAAGCGGCGGCGCTACTCGCCGAACTTACTGCAAATAAAGCCCTTATAGAGGAACTGCGCTTCTGGCGGTCGACCCTGCATGTCGCCAAACTTATCGGGCGTGACAGAACCGATATTGCAACCAGAATTCGTAAAGAGATCGACACAGAACTGGGAGTCGCAAGCGCGCCAACTACAGAGGAATCCCCCACCCCATGATCCTCCGCCGCATCACCGAACANNGACCGCCGTCGCGCTCGACTTTTTCATTGTCGTCGTCGGCGTCTTCATCGGCATTCAGGTGGCGAACTGGAATGATGAACGCCAGACACGGCATGACGCGACAGATTTTCATGCGCGTCTTCTCTCCGATATGCGCCTCGAGGCGCAGCAATATAAGCTCCTTCAGTATTATTATCGCAGCGTGTGGAAGGCGGCTAATGCGGCCCATGCCGACCTTGCGGGGAAGGCCACCCTCGACGACACCGCATTTCTCGTCAATGCGTTTCGCGCCAGTCAATACTCGTGGGCCGAGCGGCATCGCGCGACTTTCGATGAGCTGGTGGCGTCGGGCAATCTCGACCTGATCGACGATGTGCAGCTTCGAACAACGGTCACCGGGTATTACGCCATGGAGTTGCTGGAAGAAGTCAGCCGGGAAAGCCAGACGGCCGAATACCGGCTGGCGTTCCGCAAGATCATGCCCCCCGACATTCATCAGGCGCTGCATGATCAATGCGGCGACAGGCAACTGGAAGGCGGACCGCTCGGCGCCGTCACGCTTGAGTATCCGTGTCAGTTTGAATGGCCGGAAGAAGAGATCGCCGCGGCGGCGGATATGTTGCGTTCGGATCAAGAACTGCCGTCCCTGCTGCGTTTGCGCATTTCAGACCTTGCCGCCCGGGATTTTGCATTACAGCAAAACTACGAAACTTACGGACTGGATGCGTTTAATTCACAAGGGACTGAATAATGCTCCTCCGCCGCATCACCGAACANNGACCGCCGTCGCGCTCGACTTTTTCATTGTCGTCGTCGGTATTCTTATCGCGTTCCGCATCACCGAATTGAGCGAAGCCCGACAGGAAACGAAGGAGGAGCGTGTTGCACTTGAGCGCCTTCAACTGGAGTCACAAGAAGCAGTTCGTTATTTCCAGGGTATGGTGGCGGAGCACGCCGAACTTAACGCAAAACGCACCGAAGCGATTGCGGCGCTGACGGCCGGCTCGCTTGAGGGGTTTGATCGGGACCGCGTCGAAGATGGCGTTTTTACTTTAGGGCGCTATCCCGCCATCGCCCCAAACCGGTCAACTTATGACGAGCTTAACGCCTCAGGAATGGTAACGCGGATATCGAACCAGACCGTTCGCGACGCAGTGGCGTCTTATATTTCAGAGCTTCAATTCATCGAAAGTCAATTGACGTTTTTCCGTACGGGATCGGAAAGGGATGAGGAAGTCTCCGGCGCCGCATTTGGCTATGTTTACGCCCCGGGAAGCGACTTTCCGGTGAAGCGGCAAATGGATTTCACGGCGCTCGCTGCGAATGAGGCCTATGCGCATGCCGCCACCGGCATGTTGCGCGAACAGTTCATCTTTCAACGCTATCGCCGCGGCGTGCTTGATGAAGCGCAAGAGATGTGCCGCGTGCTGTCCGAAGCGCTGGGCAAGAAATGCGCGCCGCTGGCCGAAACAGAAACGGACGATAATTAATGCTCCTCCGCCGCGTCATCGAACATGTAAAGACACAGAACTGGACCGCCGTCGCGCTTGATTTCGTCATTGTCGTTGTCGGCGTTTTCATCGGTATTCAGGTTTCGAACTGGAATGAACGCCTCGCCGAGCGGGACACTGAAGCGCGGCTTTTGACGTATCTGGCTGAGGACCTGCGCGCCGACATGGCCGCGATCGAACGCGCCGGCAAATCCGCAGAGTGGCGCATGTCCGCACTCGATCATGTTTTGCGAGAAGCCGCGGGGACCGCAACGCCGGCAGTGTTGTACACTGAAACCGGTTCCGATGCGGTGCGAGAGATTGCGCCCTTCCACATGGACCCGCCTTACGCGATCAACAAGGCCATGACTCTGACCCGACTTCTGGATGGGAACCGCACGGCATACGAGGCGATGGTCAGCACAAACGGTATCGAAAAAATCACGAACCACTCGCTCATTCGCCAGATCCAGCAATATTACGCCAGGGTTGATCTCGTGAACAATTTCGAAACGCGGCTTATTTCGACCCGTGAAAAAGTGTTGGACGCACAGATTGCTGCTGGTTTTTCTTTTGAAGACACGACGCCGCCGGAGCGAATCATTGAACTACTCCGCAACGACCCCGCCCTGATGGCCGTCACCAAGGATTACTGGTCATTTACGGATGCGCACCGTCATCTGTTGGCTGACATGGCGAGCCGCGCTGACGCACTCCTTGCCGATATCGAAAGGGAGCGCCGCTAATGCTCCTCCGACGCATCACCGAACACGTCAAAGCCCAGAACTGGACCGCCGTCGCGCTCGACTTTCTCATCGTCGTCGTCGGCGTCTTCATCGGTATTCAGGTGAGTAATTGGAATGATGCGCGCGCGGACCATCAGCGCTCAGAAAATTATCTTTCCCGCATTCGCGCCGACCTCGAGGCCGACATGCAAGAGCTGAAGCGGCATCAGGAATTCTGGGAGCTCGTCACCATAGAGGGATACGCCGCCATCACCTATGCGGAAACAGGCGATGCGAACGGCGCATCCGATTGGGAAATCCTGCGGTCTTTTCTCCATGCAAGCCAGGCATGGACGTTTCGCTTTATCGACACCACCTATTCGGAATTGCGCAGCGCGGGGGAGCTTGCGCTCATTCCGGGTGAAGAGCTGCGAAGCGCCCTCGCCGATTATTATGTCGCTGTCGTCGCGCGGCGCGGCGGAAGCGGGCATTACAACTTGCTGCCCGCTTATCGCGAAATGGTCCGCGGACGTACGCAATCCGATATTATGCGCTATTACTGGCGGGAATGTTTCAGGCAAGGGGCGGGCATACA
Organism: Parvularculaceae bacterium UBA4496; assembly: GCA_002388885.1. Lineage (GTDB taxonomy): Bacteria > Pseudomonadota > Alphaproteobacteria > Caulobacterales > Parvularculaceae > Hyphococcus. Next base: position 10,008 of record DGNI01000151.1, read on the forward strand.
GGAATTTATCGACTGCCCGCCGCCGCCCGGCATGACGGACACGACAGAGGTTCTCGAACGCATTGCGGCAGACGAAGAAATCATCGATTCCTTGCGCTATTGGGTGGATACGGTGGCGGTCGCAACAGAATTGGCGGAGTTTGACCTCGGTCGCGCCCATTCGATGATCAATCTCATTGAGTCGCAATGATGCGCCGCCCCTGCGTAATCGCTGGACGGGCGCGTCTCCCTGTTTAATATGGCTCAAGTGATGCGTCTGTTTCCTTGCATAGTCTTCTGCGTCTCGGTCTGCGCGAATGTCGCGGCAGCGCCGGCGCCGTCGGAGGCGATGCCGCAACATATCCTCGATGCTTGCGACGAGCGGGCGAGCCCGTTCGGTCATTATGACCGGGCGATTGCGCACGCCGCTGACGACCTGATCGCCATGGGCGTTTTTTCGGAAGAGGAGTTTCACGGCGTCAAGATCGGGTTTTGCGGGTTGCGCGCGGCGGGTGGGCCGGTCGCGACGATTTCCTGCGCGCGCGACATCATTCTGCTCGATTCCGGTTATGCGGCCCGCGATCAGGAACTCGTGCGCAACGCGACGCTCGCTCATGAGATGAAGCACTATCTCCAGCACGGCGAACAGAAATCGAAATTCGGCGCGAACTACTGCTCAAACGATCAATACGTCACGGACAAGATGTGGATGGAAGAGGAAGCGGACGCGTTCAGCGATGACGTCGGCGAATTGTTTTTCACCGGTCGCGGCGTTGAAATTCGAAACGAATGCCCGGTGGCCGTGTCAGTTTACCTGGAGGCTGAACGGCCGATTACGGCGTCTGACACGGCGCCTGAGTTCACGCATGTCGGCCCACGGTCAACGCTCGCCCTGCCGGCGTTTGCGGCCTCAAAATTTGTCAGCTTCTACGCGCAGACAACTCTAAGTGACGGGGAAAAACAGATATGGGGCGGCCCCAGCATGCCGGACCGGCGGTTTATTGATGGTAAGGCCTATGGATTAAAGCGAACATCTCTGTCCAACGCATCCCGGTCGAGCGGGCCTTTTCAGTTGAGTCTTTCCTGCCAATCAGAGCATGATCAGCCCGCCAACTAAAGGCCAGGGGATATCATGCTGCTACGTCGCGTCATTGAACACGTCAAAGCCCAGAACTGGACCGCTGTCGCCCTCGACTTCGTGATTGTCGTGGTCGGCGTCTTCATCGGCATTCAGGTGGCCAACTGGAACGCGGCGCGGGCCGAACGCAAGCTTGGCGAGGACTACACCGTCCGCCTCATCGCCGATCTGGAAAATGATCTCGCGGGCGCGCGCACCCAGACCAGCTATTATGATGACGTCACAAAGAGCATCGAGACCACCGACCGCTTGCTCGCGAGCCCGGACCCCGACCCGCAAGCGCTGGTCATCGCCGCCTACCGGGCGAGTGAGTTCAGCAATAACCCGCCGAACCGGGCGACATGGGACCAAATCGTCTCATCCGGGGATCTGGGCCTACTGCCAGCCGCCGCCATCGAAAGCGGACTGTCGGACTATTACAGGTTTCAGGACACCAACGAGGACACCAGTGCGCGGCTGCAGGACACGCCGTACAGACGGGCGGTTCGTTCACTCATTCCCTTGGACGTGCAGATCTCAATGCGTAAGGGGTGTAGCGATGTGTTTGACGACAAGCAGGTCATTGTCGGCTTCGTGACCGACTGCAATCTGGACGTCGATACCTCAATGATAAACGAAACGGCGCAGGCGCTGATGGCGTCAGCCGGTATTCGCGAATCGCTTCGTTATCAATACTCCATGGTCGCGTCGGTTCAGGTCAACAATACCGGCAATGTCTTCCTGCTGGAACAGATCCTCGGCGCCCTCAATGCACAGGACACGGAATAATGCTCCTCCGCCGCGTCATCGAACACGTAAAGACCCAGAACTGGACCGCCGTCGCGCTCGATTTTTTAATCGTCGTCGTCGGCGTCTTCATTGGTTTGCAGGTCACCAACTGGAATGACGCGCGAGGCGACCGGGCAAGACGCGTTCAGGTAACGCAAACGCTCCTCGCCGATTTGCAAGACAGCCGAGCGGTTCAGCACAACATATTTATCGCGCCGATCAATGATGGCCTTGAAGAGTGGCGCGCCGCTTATGAGCGCGGCGCCAAACCACCGCCGCCCTATCTCAGAATAAGCGGTTCAGGCATTGCGCCGGACACATGGACGATGTTGCAGCAGGAACAGCTAACCGAGCTGTTCGATCCCGTCACTTTGTTTGATCTCGGCTATTATTATTCCGAACTGCAGGGCTGGGGGCACAAATACATTCGATATCTGACCTTCTTCGAAAACGAGATCCTGCCAAATTTGTCCGAAGACCCTTCCGTATTTTACACCGACGACGGACAGAGACTGAAACCGAAATACGCCGCCAGCATGGACCGGCTGGCTGAAATCGCTGGGGATGGCGAGGTCTTGCGGCAATGGGCCGGTTGTCTGATCTACCGCATAGAAACGAAACAGGCATTCAACACGCTCTGCCGACGAAACGGCTACAGTCTGGACGGCATGCCGGAAACGAAAGACTGAAGCACATGCTGCTGCGCCGCATCACCGAACACGTAAAAGCCCAGAACTGGACAGCCGTCGCGCTCGACTTCGTCATCGTCGTCGTCGGCGTATTCATCGGCATTCAGGTCGCCAACTGGAATGCGGCGATTGCCGAAGACCGGCGGGCGCACGGCAATCTCGGGCGCATCCACAGCGATCTCGCGCTTGACGAACATCTCTTAAAGTTGCGCCTCGAATTCTGGGCGCAAGTTTATGATTACGGCGGTAACGCTCTTGCCGTCGCCGAAGGCCGCAAGCAACGGGAAGGTGAAGCGTGGCCGCTCGTGCTCGCTTTTTATCAGGCGAGCCAGGTCTCGCACTTCAACAAGGTGGATACGACCTATGAAGAGTTGAAGGGCGCGGGCGAGTTGGCGCTGATTGACGATCTCGATCTGCGCACGAAAATCGCCCGGTATTACGCAGGCGCAGCTCAAAACCTCTTCATGTTTTCCACCCTGCCGGTCTATCGCGAACGCATTCGCGCCATGACGCCGTTCGATGTGCAGAATTATATCTGGGACGCCTGCCACCAATCGGGCATAGAAGAGCAGCGTCTCATCGATTGCCCGTCACCCATCGACGAGACGCGCGCCGAGGAAATTCTGGCCATCTACCTTGGCGACGAAGAACTGGTGAACGAATTGCGCTTCTGGATGGCCGAGCTTCGCATGACGATCGGCGTCGGTGAAAGCACGCTTTCCGATGTCAGGGAAACGGCGCAACAAGTTGCAGGTGCGCTGAAATGATCCTCCGCCGCATCACCGAACACGTAAAGGCCCAGAACTGGACAGCCGTCGCGCTCGACTTCGTCATTGTCGTGGTCGGCGTGTTCATCGGTATTCAGGTGGCGAACTGGAACGAGCGCCAGGCGGAAAAACGCCTGGGCGTTTATTACGCAGAGCGCTTGGGGGAAGACGTTCGCGGCGAACTCGAGAAAAATCGGACCATCACCGACTACTACGCCGCTGTGCTCGACAGCGTTCGCCGCGCAGATGTGTTGCTCGCTGCGCCGGATGCAGACCCGAAAGAGCTTGTTCTTGAGGCCTATCGGGCCACCGAGGTGACCTATATTGCGCCGGTTCGCGCTACTTGGGATCAGATCGTTTCTTCCGGCCATCTCGGACTCTTGCCCGAAGACGCCGCCGGTTCAGGCCTTTCCGCCTATTACGAATTCGATGTTGCGCTTGACGTTTATGACTACGGCCTCGAGTCAGAATACAGAAAGACCGTCCGGAAAATTATTCCCATATCAGTGCAGGCCGCCATCCGCGACGGTTGCAGCGATATACGCGATGACGCTCAGGTGATAACCGGTTTTGTTCGCGATTGCCGGCTGGATGTGGATGATGCAACGCTTTTCGAAACCGCCGAAATCCTGAAAAATAACCCCGCCGTTCGCGACAGCCTGCGTTATCAATATTCCGACGTTATTTCCGCCAATCTCAATCTCAGCGGTAATGTTGTGGTGTTGCAACGCGCGCTCGAGGCTCTCACCAGTGAGGAATCCGAGTAATGCTACTCCGCCGCATCACCGAACACGTAAAGGCGCAGAACTGGACCGCCGTCGCCCTCGACTTTGTCATTGTCGTGACCGGCGTTTTCATTGGTATTCAGGTCGCCAACTGGAATGACGGGCGCCAGGATCGCGAAACGGAAACGCAATATCTGGCGCGGCTCGCGCAGGAGCTTTCGGACATGGCCCCGAAAGCAGAGGCCGCTTTCGCGGAGGTCAGCGAGCGCCATGAACTGATCGCTCAGGTCAGAGACTATTTTGCGACAGGCGAAGGCGGAGACGCTCTCGGCTCGGGCCATTGCGCGGCGATCGGCCGGTCGCATATTTTCGCCGGTGTGATTTTTTACCCTCCAACCATCAAGGAACTCATCGGCACCGGACGCATTGTGCTGGTCCGCGATCCCGAACTTCGCACCGCCATCCTCGCCTTCGATCAGGCAAACGAAGAAATCTCGCAATTGCGGGAAGATATTCAGATCGACCGGCTGCCGCTTGCGCGCAAACATCCTGATCTGGTCAATAATGGAATCATGAACTGGGAGGATTCGGCCTGTGATTATGACGCGATGGTCCAGAGCCAATCGTTTTTGAATGACTTTAGCGACAACTCCCGCCGCTATATCGCCTATGTAAACGACGTTCAGGGGTTGCAATTCGAACTGATAAAATCACTCGGCGCGAAGGTCGCCGCAAGCCGTGGTGAAACTTTCGACCCCGCGCCTGATCAATCAGGTGATGAGAATACCGACAATGAGGAGAACAGCTAATGCTCCTTCGCCGCGTCATCGAACACGTAAAGACACAGAACTGGACCGCCGTCGCACTCGATTTCCTGATTGTCGTGGTCGGCGTTTTTATCGGTATTCAGGTCGCGAACTGGAATGATGCGCGCGGCGACCGGGCGGAGTATGAGCGCGCATTGGCCCGCCTGTCGGTGGAGATCGACAGCAANNATTCAGGTGTCGAACTGGAATGACGCGCGCAGCGAACGGATGAGCGAACGCCGCTATCTTGTGGAACTGCAGCGCGATCTTGAAGCGGACATTTCCGCCATGGAACGCGGCTTCGGTTCGACGCGCACGCGGCTTGCCACAAGCGAACTGATCCTCGCCGCCGTCGATCCTGATTATGAGCGAGCGGCGTTTCTCGGCGACGTCGAAGGCGAAGTGGTTTTGCCGGAGCGATTTGAGAATCATATTTACGCCGCCTTCGCCAACACGTCCTATCTGGTCGGCAAGAACCATACATTCGATGAACTGGTCCAAACCGGAAACCTTGGCGTCATTTCCGACCGTGCGCTGGTCAAAACCCTGACGGAATATTACAGCAATTTCGATGGCGGCACGCTCGATGATGAGATCATCCGCCGGCATCTCGACCGCACGATCGATTATCTGACCGAACAGGGTCTGGGGCTTGGCGATGAGGCGACAATTGAAGATGCCGTCGCGCGAGCGCAGAACGACGCGCATTTTTTAGGGCTGGTAAAAGCCGCGAATTTTTTCAGCATTTGGCAGCTGAACCGAACGCAGGCGCTTAAGGATGACGCATTAGCGGCCCTTGCCGATGTAAGCGCAAATCTCGAAGATCGCTGATTCTCTAACGGGCGCGGGGTCCGGCCTATCATTTGAATAGAGGCGGCGCTATTCTCGCGGCGGCCATTCTGTAAACCAGAGAGGGCGTGGCTATGCATCGGGCATTCATTGTACTTTTCGTTTTGCTGTTGAGCGCGTGTTCGGGCGCTACAAATTCAGATCATGAAGGCGCCGCCGAAAATAGCGGCGCAATCTTGAGCCCAGGCGGGCATTTCGAATTTCATGCTGATCCTTGGATTTCGCTTCATCATTTTCTGTTTCACGCCGCGCGTGCTGACGCCCGTGAAATGAGATTACGCGGTCGCGTGCCGCTGGATGAAGGCGATGTCGCGATCATGACGCCCGAGATCATTGAGGCGCTGGAACTTGCGTATACGGCTTATGCGCCATATCTCGACGGCAATCTCCTCTTCACGCCGGAACTGCGCCAGATTGCGATCGAACTCGCCAAGGGCGGGCCGGATGCGGTTTCCGACGAGGCTGTGCGTATGGCGCTTGTTTCAATCATGCCGGCTTATGAGCAGACTTTATGGCCGCGTCACCGCGAGGCGAGCGAAAAACTGGTCAGCAAATTGACAGGTGAACTTGAGACCTACGAAGCGCCGCTCGCCGAACGGGTCGCGCTTTATCTTGAAAGCGACTGGCCTGCAACGCCGATACGCGTTGATGCATCTGCTTATGCCAGCCGGTCCGGCGCCTACACTGATCAAGGCCCGAACCACATCACGCTTTCGGCGTATGATGAACAAATCACCAGCCACAGTCTTGAGATGCTCTTTCACGAAGCATCGCATACAACGCCGCTCGGCGATAACCTTTTCCCGATGATGAACATTGCGCTCGAGCAGACAGGCGCGACGGATACGCGATCCTGGCACTACGCGCTGTTTTACCTGACTGGACGCGCAACCGGCGAGGTTCTCGGCGACGCGGATTATATTCCCTACTCCGAAGCCGTCGGGCTGTCGACGCGTGAAGGGCCGAAAGATTATTACGACGGACTCGCGGCGACATGGGATGAGGCGGAAAGCCTGCAGGAACGGCTGACTGCCGCCGCCGGTTATGCGGCGCAACGGCAGACTGCGTCCGAAGACGAGTAAACCGCCGCCCGTACAAACCCCTACGCCGCCAGTTCCGCTTCGCCCGACAATTTTCGCGATCGCAGGCGCGCCCGTACATACGTGACCGGCGTGACCAGCGTTCTCAGGACCGCCAGCACAAATGCAAATCCGTAAAGCCGGATCCCGGCAAGGAAGACATCGCCGTCAACCGACGCGGACACAATCGGCTCGTCAATGATGGCGCTTGTCAGCGGTTTCAGATTATCGGGCCCGAGAAAGAAGAGGAAATATCCGATCGAGCCGGCGACACCCTGACGGATGAAGGTCTCGGTCGCCTTCAGCGCGCCAAAATCACCCAGAAGGTTTTCCTGCGCCGCCTGCGGCGCCGCCGAGTAACTGACGCCCAGCGCAGCGAAGATGATAAGGAAAAGCACGACACGTCCCGTATAGGCGCCGGAGAGCAGCGCCAGCGTCTGGCCCGGCCGCAGGCGGTTGATGAGCCATGCGCGTTTCAAATCCGATTGATCGAGGTCCGGTACAAGGTCAGGGAACGTCGCGTTGAAGATCGTGATGAATTTCGCAATCAGGTCCGCAAGGACGATGGCGATCACCAACAAAAATAAAACAGATGCGACGCTCAGATCTGCGAGCAATATGCCGATGGTTTGCGATGCGCCCAACGCCGCAACAATCGCGATCACCACCATCGCCAGAACCGACCCTTCAATCGTCCGGCGCAATAACTTTATCATTCCCAGCATTTTTAAAACCCCACAATCAGCAAGGTAATGCTATGGGCGATAACGCGCGCATGCAAGGAATCGGCGCGACGTCAGTGTCCATGCGGCGTTTATTTCATCAGCGTTCGCCGTACGACGTAAAACAGCGAGATCAGGACAATATAGCCGAGATATAAAACCGCGAGATATTTCCAGTAATCGCCGTCGAGAATCGGCGGCAGGTTCGGCGCCGTGTCATTGACGATCGAGGGCAAAAGAAAATCCGCAATCGCATGCACAATGCTCGCGCTGACAGCCACGACGAAAACCCGGCTCCAGTATGCAATCTTTGACGTCGCGTAGAGCGCGATAATCAAACCCTGCAATGCATTGATCTGCGCGTAGCCTTCGCGCGCCCATTCCAGCAATTCGGAAAGGAAAGCAGAAATCTGCTCCATGCCGCCCCACCCCTCATTTTTCCTGCGAGGCCGATACCGGCTCCCGCACCCCTCAATAAGGTTAATTGTTGGCCTGGATAAACGCCTAGCGCAATAGACGAGGGCCAAACCGGCGCAGGTCCGTTTTCCGCACATGCGCCAAGCGGCGCGGCGCCGCCCTTTCCCTTTTGTCATGGAAGTCCCGCGATTGCGCCCATTTCACGCCTTTTTTGCAAGGCAACAGACATTCTATAGTCTCGCATAGTGGGACGCCTTATAAGGCGGCTCCAAATGTGCATCCTTGAGTTGGTATGGGCGACGAAAAGCAGGAAAAGAAAGAAAAGCAGCCAGCGTCCAGGCAGGCGCAGCGTGCGCATGACCCGAGCGGGCTCAGCGCCGTCGCGCTTGGACTGCTCGCGGATCTGAAACGCGGCGCGAAAGCCGCGGTCGGCGAGATCGCCCGTCTCGTCAACCGGGACAAGACCAAAAAGCGCGACCCATACGCCGAAGAGACCAAATACCCGAAAAAGCCGGGCGACGGGATCGCTTGGCGGAACCTCTGGGGCTCGCTCGCGGGCGCGGCCGTGTCGCTCGCATTTCTCGGCGCGATTTTCGGGCTCGGCCTCGCCTTTATCTTTATGGCGCCGCGCGTGCCCGACGGCGCTGACCTCTGGAACGTCAATCGGCAGGCCGCGATCATCGTGCTTGACCGCAATGGCGAGGAAATCGCCGCTCGCGGCGCGCGCTATGGCGAGCATGTGGACCCCGGCGAGTTGCCCGCTCATTTGATCGAAGCCATTCTGTCTACGGAGGACCGCCGGTTTTACGATCATCCCGGCGTCGATTTGCGCGGCACGCTGCGCGCGGTCATCGCCAACACGAAATCCGGCGGGATTTCCGAAGGCGGCTCAACCATTACCCAGCAGCTTGCGAAGAACCTGTTTTTATCGCCGGAGCAGACTTATGAGCGCAAGGCGCGCGAGGCGCTGCTCGCGCTATGGCTTGAGGGGCATTACACAAAAGACGAAATTCTTTCGCTGTATCTGAACCGGATTTATTTCGGCGCCGGCGCCTATGGCGTCGAAAGCGCGTCGCAAACCTATTTCGGAAAGTCCGCGCGCGATATAAACCTCGCCGAAGCGGCGATGCTCGCTGGGCTGCCCAAGGCGCCGTCCACCTATGCGCCAACGCAAAACCCGTCAGGCGCGCAGCGCCGCGCCAATGACGTGCTCGACAATCTGCTTGAGATCGGCGCGGTCGAGCCTTTCGCCGCACGCGAAGCGCGACTGAAACCCCCGGTGATCATCAACCAGAATGTCGATTCCGATCTCGGTTACTTTTTCGACTACGCCGCGGCGCAAGCGAAAAAAATGGCGCCCAACGCAACGGGCGATATTATCGTCCGCACCACCATCGACCAGAAGCTGCAGCGCGATGCAGAAGCGGCGGTGAAAGCAGCACTCGATGTCGAAGCGCGCATCAAAGGCGCCGATCAGGCGGCGCTGGTTGCCTATGACGCCTCCGGCGCACTGCGCGTCATGGTCGGCGGGCGAAGCTACAAGGAAAGCCAGTTCAACCGCGCGGTACAGTCAAAGCGCCAGCCGGGCTCGGCGTTCAAACCTTTCGTCTATGTCGCGGCCATGGAAAGTGGCATGACGCCGAGCACTCGATTCATCGACCAGCCCATCGACATCGCCGGATGGAAGCCGACCAACTACACCGAAGGCTTCGCCGGCCCCATGCGAATTTCCGAAGCGCTGGCAAAGTCGGTCAACACCATCGCCGTGCAGGTGACCGAACGCGTGGGGCGCGGCAAGGTCGCCGAAGCCGCAAAGCGCCTCGGCATCAAGTCCGATATCCAGCCGCACCGCTCGATCGCGCTCGGCGCCGTCGATGTAACACTCGAAGAACTCACCGGCGCCTATATTCCGTTCGCCAATCATGGCCTCGCGCCTGAACCCTACGCCATCGAGAAAATCGAAACCCGCGACGGCGAGGT
>DGNI01000151.1:20078-22003 GCA_002388885.1 Parvularculaceae bacterium UBA4496
CGCCGGCGTCTGGGTCGGCAATGACGCCTATACGCCCATGGAAAAAGTCACCGGCGGTTCAATTCCCGCCGCAGTCTGGAAAGAATTCATGCTGTCGGCCCATCAGGGCTTGCGGCTTGAGGAAATGGACGGCGCCTATCCGGCCGTCACCTACGCCGCCGAACCGGTGCTGTTGAATTTTTATCGCGATGTGGCGCGCGGCTTCCGCGATGTCCGCCGCGACGGCGATGAACGCCGGGGCCGACGGTTGCGGCGGTAAGGTGCTCAACAACTGTGTCTCGGAAGGGCAAAGGCTTGTATCACCTCAAGGGCAACTCTCTTTGGCGTTCACAAATGCGCGCGCTGACGGAATGTGATTAGTCAGCGCACCGTTTCGCCCGTAGCGATGCACCACCGCTATGGATGTTCTTGACGACATATTGAACACGCTGTCGCTTAAAGGCGCGCTATATTTTCGCACGGATTTTTCGTCGCCGTGGTCCGTGCGCGTGCCCGATCTTGACGGCGCGGCGCGTTTTCACCTTGTGGTGCAGGGCGTGTGTCATGTCGCTGTCGCGGACGGCGCCAAATTGACGTTGCGCGCAGGCGATCTTGTCCTTATACCCGCCGGAAAGTCGCATATCCTCGCAGAGCGAGAGACCGGCGACGCGCCGCTGCTTGAAACGGTGCTTGCGAAGGCCGGCTATGACGGAAAAGGCGTCCTGACCATTGGCGACTGCGACCCTGCCGCATCAACGCAGATGGTTTGCGGGCATTTCACCTTCCGCGACGGCGCCGATCACCCGCTGTTGAGGACCCTGCCGCCGCATCTGTTGATCACCGCTGCCGACCGCGCGCGACACCCTTGGCTTGACGAAATCCTCAGGCTGTTGACCCGCCGCGTTTTCGAGGCGGGGCCCGGCGCCAACATCGCCGTCACGCGCCTTTCCGAGGCCGCCTTCGTCGAGATGCTGCGCGCGGGCGCAGGCGAAACGCCGGAGATGGCGTCAGTGCTCGCCGCGCTTTCCGACAAACAGATCGGGCGCAGCCTTGAAGTCATGCATGCCCGGCCCGAGCATGTCTGGACGGTGGAATCTCTCGCCCATGAAGCCGGCATGTCGCGCAGCCGGTTCGCGGAAAAATTTCGTACGCTCATCGGCATGAGTCCGCTCGCTTATCTGAGCGAGTGGCGCCTGCAAAAAGCGTTGTCCCTGCTCGATCAGGGCGGCTTTTCGGTGCAACAGGCCGCTGCACGATCGGGGTATCAGAGCCCGGCGGCGTTTTCCCGTGCGTTTTCCGCGAAATTCGGCGCGCCGCCGGCGGCTTACCGGCGAAAACGCGCCTGAACTTTGCACGCCGTCCCGAAGAGATTGCCGTCAATCCCGATCTTTGCCGCGATTATTGATTGATCGTCCGCCTTTCGCACATCGTCCTCATCACACGCGGAGAGCATGTCTCCGCCATTCTTTGTACAGATCGAAAGGACGAATACGATGAACAAAATTGCCATGCCGCTGCTTGCGATTGCGGCCACGATTGCAATGGCGATCCCTGCGAACGCCGCTGACGAATATAACGCTGCTCCCGGGCTCACCGCCGCGGGCGCCCCGCTCGGCCTGCACGGCGTTGATCCGGTTGCGTTTATCGAAATCGGCAATCGCGTCGAAGGCACCGCCGAATTCACCGCGGTTCATGACGGCGTCGCCTATTATTTCTCGACACGCGCCAACATGAACGCATTCCGCCGCGCGCCGGAGAAGTTTCTGCCGGCCTATGGCGGGTTTTGCACGTTCGGCGTTTCCGTTGCGAAGAAATTCGACGGCGATCCCCAATTCGCCGACGTTCACAACGGCAAGCTCTATGTCTTTTTGAACGAGGAAATTTTCCGCATGTATCAGAAAGACAAGACCGGCACGATCGCCAAGGCGGAAAGCAACTGGGCGAAA
>DGNI01000151.1:22017-55214 GCA_002388885.1 Parvularculaceae bacterium UBA4496
GCGCCGCGCCCATTCATTCTGCGAGACAATCAATATGCCTGTTATCGATCATCTCAGCGTCGGCGTACCGGTGCTTCAACCCGCCATAGGATTTTACGACGGCCTTTTTGAAACCATCGGCGTCAAGCGGCTTGCAACAAGCGACGCTTTCGCCGCCTATGGCGTTGACGCGCCGGCGTTTCTCCTCATGCCGCCCTATGACGGCAAGGCCCCGAGCGCCGGCAACGGCGTTCACATTGCGTTTGGCGCGCCATCAAAAGACGCCGTCGACGCATTCCACCAACACGCCGTCAACAATGGCGGCGCCTGCGAAGGCGCGCCGGGTCCGCGCGACGGCTACCCCATGGACGTGTACACAGCCTATGTGCGCGATCCCTTCGGCAACAAGCTCGAAGTTATCTTCAACGGCTTCGGCGCCTGACGCGAAAGGAACGGACAATGGAAACTGCATATTTTTATCTGACGCTTTCGGGCGTTTTGACCCTCCTTCTTTGGACGCCGTATATTCTCGCCCGCGTTTTTGTCTGGGGACCGCTGACGTTCCTGTCCAACTACCCGAAAGGCTTTCCGGCGGAACAACCAACCCCGCCGCTCTGGGCGCAGCGCGCGCAACGGGCGCATCTTAACATGGTGGAAACCATGCCGGCGTTCATCGCCGTGATTGCCGGGGCAAACTACCTGATCGGCGACAGCGCGGGCCTCGCCATCGGCGCCTGGGCGCAGGTGTTTTTCTTCGCTCGACTCGCGCACGCAGCCGTCTACATCCTCGGCGTGCCGGGCCTTCGAACGCCGGTTTATCTCGTTTCCTGGGCGGCAGTCTTGATGATCGCCCGCGAAGTGCTTGTCTAGTCTCCCCCAGCTGCACGCTGCTGATCTGCTGGCGTGCAGCGGAGCGCAGGAGGCCGAGCCCAACGTTTCCCGGTCTTCTGCGCTTTATCCCCCGCCCCTTGTGTTCTCCGTCACAGCGGGGCGGGCCTTTTTGCGCTTCACTCATAGTTGTGATCGAGCGCCCGGAAATAGACGCAATTTGAACCATCAAGCGTCACCAAGGCCGCCTAGTTTAGAGTAGATCTCGAAGGAGATGGAGCGATGCAGATGACCGCGAACGCCAAAGCCATCATCAAGGACGCCGTCTTTTACGGAACCAGCGGCGACAGCCGCCGTGCGCCCTGCGGCGAATACACCGTCAACAAGCGCTGCGATTGCGTGCTGCTATGCAAATGCAACGACGAAAAAGCATTTTCGCTATCGCTTGACGCTTTCCTGCAGCACCTCAACGAAGGCCGCATCGCGCTTGTTGCGTAACGCCGGCTAAGCGCCCTTCGGGCGCGACCAGAACGGCGCAATGAAATTACCCCGCCTCCCGGCCCGCGTGAGATAGAAAATCGCCAGGAGCAACCCGACAACCATCGTAACAATTGACGCCTCAACGCCAAACGCGCCGCCGGTCATGATGTCCGGTCCTGTGAATTTGCTGATCAACAGCCCTTCGCTTTCGCCGCCGGAAACAGCACCACCATAGACGCTGCCGAGCGTGAAGTTCCATCCCGCATGAAGACCGATCGCCGCCCATAGCCGGCGCGTCACCATATAAACCGCGCCAAGAAGAATGCCCGCTTCAATAGCAATCGCCACAGCCGCCAGCAGTGATGAATTCGGATTGCCAAGGTGCAAAAAGCCGAACAATAACGCACTGAACGCCAGCGCGATCCAGGTGCCGAGCCACTCCTCGACAATACGGAAAATAATGCCGCGCAGCGCGACTTCTTCCGTCACGCCAGCAACCCATGTTGCGATAAACGGCGTCAGCAAAAGGCCCGGTTCGCGAAAACCGGATATTTCATAATATCCAAGCGCATATAAAATCGCGATCACCACCGAAATCATGCCCGCGCCCACAAGCAGGCCGACGGAAACTTCCAGTAAGGACCGGCTGATGGCGAGCTCGCTTACGGGCCGCCATTCCACCAGTCGCACATAGATTGCGTAGGCTAGTAAAGCGCCGCCGGCAAAGAGCGTCGTGTTCAACAGGCTCAGGACCGGACCGGGCTCAAGCGACGTTTGTTGTTTGATCAACGAACTTACGAATACCGCGCCGAACATGGCCGCTGCAAAAAACGCCAGCGCGATGACGAGCCGCACCAGCGGAAATCGGATTATTTTTAACACCATCGGCCCCGGCCCCCGCTCTTTTACGCCCCTAGAACTCAATCAGCTCTTCCGGCGCGTTTTCATCCGGCGGCGGGGGCGGCGCCACGCGCCAGCCGGTCCCGTCATTGCAAGCCGCGCCTTCCCATTCGGCGCGGTCGGAATAGATATTGATGCGCTGGCTGAAATTGCGGCACAGCAACGGCTTGCGCATGGGCCCGCCGGCAAGTTCCAACTCCGACCCCGGCGCCTTGATCAACAAATCGCCGAACACATAACCGCGGATGATGTCATTGACGGCGACCAGCATCCAGTTCTTATCCCTGACGCGGCCCACCACGTCGACGCCAGTACCGGAATCGAGCACTTCAACAGCGCGATTGTCCGTACCCGGCCCTGTGCGAATGTTCGAATTGCGCGTCAGCACGTAAAGCCCGAGCTCGGTTTCGACAACTTGCGTCAGGTTAAGGTCGCCGCGCGCCGCCTCGATGCGCGCCGCCGGATCGGCTTTGAGATTGGCGACGGCGTAGGCGAGCGGTTCGACAACGCCGCGCGCCTGCGAACCCGTCCAGCCCTGCGGCTTTCCGGTCGTCATTGCCTGCTCGAATGCGTAGGCCAAAGCGTCACGGTCGCGACCGGAAAGATTGAGATCTGCAGGGGCGCCCAGCGTATAGCTCGGCGCGCCGCCGTCAAACGGGTCGAACTCAGAGAAAGTTTCGCATGCGCCAAGGGCAAGAAAAATCGCGCCAATTAAACTCAACTTTGATGCGAATTTGAGACGTTGTTTTCCCGCTGCAACATTGCGCACAAAACCTTCGCGAACACTCATTATTCTCTCCTTTGCGGCCCTTTCGGGCGACGGATTTTTTACCTTTGTTGCACACTCTCAACTAATTGTGGAGAGTATTGATGACGGCGGGACTGTCTCAATTAAGTCAATTTGTTGAACGCGCCCGCGACTGTTCGGTTCCGGCGCGCGCCGCCCTGCTTCGTGATCTAGCCGATCTTTATCTCACACAGCCTAACGCATTATCGGAAAAAGCGCGGCGCGGGTTTGACGCGGTGATGGCGACATTGTGCAGCCAGGCCGATGCGCAAACCCGGCGGGAGGTCGCCGAGAAAATTCTCGTAACCCCGTCGCCGCCCAAACAATTGCTGCTGACGCTGGCGCGGGCGGAAATCAGTATTGCCGCACCGCTTTTGCGGGACGGCCTCGCCTTTTCCGATCAGGACCTGGTGGCGATGGTGGCTGAGGGTGATCCCGACCGCCTCGCCGCCATTGCCGGACGCAAACGGATTTCGGAACCGCTCGCAGACGCGCTCGCCGCGCGCGGGGATGCGAAAACCCAGGCGGTGCTTGTTAAAAATCAGGGCGCGGCGCTTTCTGCGGTCACGACGCATACGCTTGTCAACGCGGCGAGGAAGCGGCCCGAGCTGCAAAAACCGCTGACAACCCGTTACGACCTGCCGCCGAATGTCTTGATCCGGATGTTTTTCTTCGTGGCGCCGGACCTCAGAAAGGAGATTCTCGCCCGCGCCGGCATGATCGAACCGGCGCTGGTGCGCGACGCCATGGATGCGACCCGCGACTCGCTGCTGATCCCGGCTCAGATAGACGGCGCGGAAGCGCATGAAGCGCGCTCGGTCATTCAGGAACGCGCTGCCCGCGATGCAATCGACGAAGCGTTCCTGAAAGAACTCCTCGCCGCGCGCGAACGTCCGGCTATCCTGCTTGCTTTCGCCTATATCACCGGCGTTGATTTTCGCGCCGCGCAGATGATTTTCAAAGATGCTTCGCTTGAGTCGCTGGCGGTCGCCTGCCGCGCGTCAAAACTCTCGCGCGAGATGTTCGAGGCGCTTGCGCCGCTCGCGGGCAAAACCTCTGCGAACGATATGCGCGCGCCAGTGATGCTCGATCTATATGAAAAGATATCGCCTGAAATCGCAGAACGGCTGATGCGCTTCTGGCGCCTTCATGCCCGCGCCGCCGCTGACTCCGCGAAAATCGCGTCGCTTCTCAGGGGCGTCGAGGGATTATCGGCGGCGGGTTAGGGCAACGCTAGTCTAAAAACGCGCGGCCTTCGCGGTCTTCTATTTCGACGATCCACATATCGGGATCGATGGATGTTTCCTTTTCGAGCCAGACGTCGATTTTCATTTCCATGTCCGCGCCTTCGTCTTCCTCAAACGGTTCGCGCCAGACCGCATTGCCGTCTAGATCGCGGCTCTGGATGAAAAGCCGCGCCTTGTCCTTTGCAATGTAAACCTTCACCGCCACCGCGCCGGCGTCAGGATCGCCCCGGCGCACGATGGTCGCAAAAGCGCCCGCCCCTTGGGCGCGGCGCACATGGGCTGAAACCCGAATTTCCGTTTTAAGGCGCGGCTCAGTCATTCCACCCGTTCTATAGCATCGATTGAAGGCGGGATGCATCGCTGCTCTACGCCAAGCGGCTTTTCGTTGTCGTTATTCGTCGGCGGGCCGCTCAACGCGGACGCGCCTTGCTTGCATCGGCGCAGGATCCGCAACGCCCTTGATCGCGTAGCGTTCGTTCACCCAGTCGATTTCCAGCGTCAGACCGCGTAGTGCGGCTGTGCCGATATTTGCAAATGGAAGATCAAAAAACGTAACGCGGCCCAGCGGAATTTCCGCATCACCAAGATAGGCTGTAACGCCTTCAAGGCTCGCGCCCTTGATCTCGAATTCGCGATCGATGGTGCGCGCCATGCCGATAACTTCAATCGGGCTCGTCAACGGCAGTTCCGCCGCCATTGTTTCCGGCAGGGAGATGACATGCGGCGCGCCAGTGTCGATATGCGCCGGCGTCACCGCTTCGCCAATTCTGACCTCCGCATCGAGGATCGGCGCCGATGGTCCGAAAGGGATCCATGTCGCATCCTCGCCCGTTTCAATCACACCGCCGATTTCGAGCATGTTTGTTGTGAAATCAAATTTTGTCCGGCCATAGTCGGAGAATACAGCCGGCCCGACAACGCCCTTGGCGCCTGAAGGGGACAGCGGCCCCATGTCAACGACGATGGCGCGAACATTTTCAGCAGCGGCTCCCGCAATCGCAATATGCGCAAGATTGACCACATCAACGGGCACAGGCGAGCCGCCCGCCGGCGAATTCGCCGTGTCTGCCCCCACGACTTCAAACGCCTGCGCATCAGCGAAATCCTTCATCAGCATGACGCCGCCGGCTCCGGTGTCGAAAATAAACGGAAACGGTCCCTCGCCATTGACGCTCGCCATTACGACAGGCCGGCCTGTAGCGGCATCGAAAGCAATAGTGTATGCTTCGTTTACGGAAGAGATATCCGCCGGCGCTTTTCCTGTTGATTCTTTCTGCGCAGCAGCTTCTTCTCGTGCGTCATTATCTGTTGGACCGGCGCATCCGAGTACAAGCGCCGAAATGGAAACGATCATTGCGGAGGAATTCTGCTTCATGACAGCCTCGCTAATTATTTCTATTCGTAATGTATGCGAATTTGGCCAACAGCGCTAGACAAGGAATCATGAAAAAACCAGCGGCACGAAAAACACTGACAGAACTAGAAGGCGCGGCGCTCGCCATCATCAAGCGGCGCGGCCCGTGCACGGCCTATGTGGTGAAGGAAGCATTTCGCACCTCACCGTCAGAATTCTGGTCAGGCAGCGCCGGCGCGGTTTATCCGCTGATGAAGCGACTTGAAACGCGCAAACTGATTTCATCAAAGGCGGACAAGTCAGACGGGCGGGCGCGGCGGGAGTTTTCCGTCACAAAAGCCGGTGATGCGGCTATCACGGATTGGCTCACTGATGCGGAGCGCGCCTCAAGCCTTGGCTTCGATCCGTTGCGGACGCGACTGTTCTTCTGCGACCTCCTCACCGACGGCGCCTTGCGAAAATTCGTTGCGGAGGTGCAGCGGGAAATGGAAGCGAAATCTGAACCGCCCGCCGAAGACCTTGACCATACGCACGCGCTGCATGAGCAGTGGATGAAGCTCCGCCTCAAGGCGCTCAAGGCATTCGCGAATTCACTGGACACGTGAATTCCGCAAGGCCGACCGTCATTTGGTATCGCCCACGACGCAAATATGGTTAGAGTGGCGGCGCACTCTTAACCCGCGAAAAAAGCCCTAACATGGCGAGCACTATCCGCACCCTGTCGGCGCTTTTATTCGCCGCCTTCATTCTGATCGCCGGCAACGGCCTCCAGGGCACGCTGCTCGCCGTGCGCGGCAACATCGAAGGCTTTTCGCTGACGATGATCGGGCTATTGATGTCGGCCTATTTCGTCGGCTTCATCGCCGGGTGCCGCTATGCGCCGGGGATGGTCAAGCGCGCCGGCCATATCCGCAGCTTTACAGCGCTCGCCTCCATCGCATCCGCTTCGGCGCTGGCGCATATTCTGGCGGTCGAGGCGCCGATCTGGATCATCCTGCGATGTATTACAGGTTTCTGCCTCGCCGGCCTCTACATGATCCTCGAAAGCTGGATCAACGAATCGGCCACCAATGAAACCCGGGGGCGTATTCTCTCCGTATATCGCATAACGGACCTGACAGCGGCGACGGCGGGTCAAATGCTGCTCGCTATCGGCGACCCGGCGCAATTTACCCTGTTCGCCATCGTATCGATCCTGATATCCTTGGCGCTGGTGCCGGTGGCGATGACCACATCCGCGGCGCCGCGGCCGATTTCAAACGCCACGCTGAACCTTAAGAAGATCCTTCGTATCTCGCCGCTCGCGGCTGCCGGATGTTTCGCCGTCGGCGCCGCCAACGGCGCGTTCTGGGCGATCGGCGCGGTCTATGTGCAGCGGCTCGGCTATGAAGTCGCTTCCGTTGCGGCGTTCATGAGCGCGGTCGTCATTGCAGGCGCCTTCTCGCAGTGGCCGCTGGGGCTTTTATCCGACCGCGTCGACCGGCGTCTTGTAATCATTTCCGTTGCGGGCGCGTGTGCGCTCAGCGGCGTCTTGCTGGCGCTGACAGGCGGCATTTCGATATGGACGCTGATTGCCGGCGGATGCGCGTTCGGGTTTTTCGCCATGCCGCAATTCGGGCTTTCCGTCGCGCACGCCAATGACCGCGCGGAACCCAACGAATATGTCTCCCTGAATGCGGGCCTGTTGTTGCTCTATGGCGCCGGCGCCGTCGCCGGTCCCGTCATTGGCCCCGTCGCCATGCAGATCGCCGGTCCGCCGGCGCTGTTTCTTTACACATCCGCCGTTTATGCAACGCTGGTTCTCTTCGGTCTTTACCGCCTGACACAGCGCGACGCGGTGGCGGCCGAAGATCGCGAAGATTTCGTCTCGGTTCCGCGGACCTCGCCGGGCGTGTTCGAGATGAATCCGAATGCGGAGGCGGAAGAAGCAGGAGACCCCGTGACGCAGGGCAGCGAAAGCGCCTAAGCCGCGTCCTTGCCGAGCCGTTCGCGGCGATATTGCGCGACGCGGTCAAGCTGGCTCTGGATGTCGGCGGGCCCGGTTGTAATTTTCGCGCCCTTCATTTCTTTCAGCGAACGCCGAACGGGCAAGACGAAGCGCGCGACCGTGCCCTCGCCCGGCGCGGAAGAAAGCTTCAAGGCGCCGCCGTGAAGTTTCGCAAGGCGATACGCCATGGAAAGGCCGAGGCCAGTTCCCGATGTTCCGCGTACGCCGTTTTTGTGCAAGTCGGTGAAGCGCTCGCCGAGACGCGCCAGCGCCGTCTGGCTCATGCCGACGCCCGTGTCAGCGACAGTGAATTCGATAAAGCCGTCGCGTTCGGCAACACTTAAGGAGACGCCGCCATCGGCGGTAAATTTCACGGCGTTATTCAGCAGATTAATAAGAATGCGCCTGACCGCGCCGGCGTCAAGCATGGTTTCCGGCAGGCTGTCCGCGATCTCCACATGAAACTGAAGCCCGGCGCGCGCCGCCTCNNCACATGGAACTGCAGCCCGGCGCGCGCGGCCTCGCCGCGGATGATTTCGGCGCAGGTTTTTGCAAGCGGGCCAGGTTCGCCAAGCGCGGGGCTAAGTTCGTAGCGTCCGGCGTCGAGCTTTGCCCGGTCGAGCATCGCCGATATGAGATCTGCCGCGTGTCCGCCGGTCTGATGAATAAGCTCGGCGTATTCGCGATATTTCTCATGCCCCAGCGGCCCATAGGCTTCGGCCCGCATGGCCTCGGCAAACTGGACGATGGCGTTGAGGGGTGTTTTGAGCTCATGGCCGAGATCCGCCAGCATGCCGGCGTCGGCGCCGGCAGGACGATCCTGCCCGCTCTTTTCCAAGCTGACCCGGGATTGGCGCAACGCCGCAAGCTCAGGGCCCCGGTCGCGAATGAGCGCCGAAAGCCCGTTCCCGCTGGTGACGAAGGCGATTTCCGCAAAAACCGGCCCGGCATGGGGGCGCAGGAGCCTGAATTTCACCCGTTCCGCCGCCGCGCCGCCCGGATTGGCGAAAGCCCGGCCCATGGCCTCTTTCAAGGCCGCACGGTCTTCCCGGCCGGCGAAATCGAGGATCGACCGGCCCGAAAGCGCCGTCTCCGCACCGATCAGGGTCTTCGCACCCGCATTTGCGGCCAGAATTTCTCCGTCGAGGGCGAGCCTTAATACGGGATCAGCGTCGCCGGCGCGCCATTCGGCGCGGGTCTCAGCAGAAGACCGGTCCGAGAACAGAAAGGCGAACGGGCGAAACCCCATGAAAGACCTGACATTTTCTCTTCGTCACGGGGCGGCTTGCGCCGCTGGACGAAAAAGAATCAATTCGTTAACGCCTCTTCACCATGCGCGAACTGACGTTAATAAAAGATAAACCCGAAAAACCGCGAAATTGTGGTTTCCGGGACGTCAACCGGTCGAATTTGATAAGAATTCGGTTAGTATCATGAGTGCTGTGTTAAAGGGTGGGGCGATACCGTGGCGGCCGCTGTGAACGCCGTCATGAATGGGAGAATGCATGTCTCAGTCGCGTAATTGTATGGGGCCGCGTAACGCGTCTCGATTCCCGGGGTCGAAGGGGAGCAAAAAGAAAATCCGTCCAGCCGCAGCCATCGCCGCGCTTGTCGCCGGGCTCGCCGCCACGACGGTCTCTGCCGACACCCTCGCCCAACCCAAGGACAACACCCTTGAGCGGGCCGCCGCCAATTATATCCGCTTTCGCGAAGACGTCGCCGCCATCGAGGCGATGCCGTTCAAGGATGAGGAAGTCACGCGTGAGGCGCATCGCCGTCTCGCCGCCCATGATTCTCAAGAACTTTCGGACGGCTGGGTCGCCTATGCGGCGCTGGTCGCCGCCGACCAGCCCGCCTTTGCGGCGGCGTTGCAGGAAGAACTCAAGCAAAAGCCGAACAAGCGCAAAGGCGTCCTCGGCGGCCGCGACGGCCTGATGTCGAATATCGCGCAGAACCCGGAATTCCTGCGCAATCTGCCTGGCGCCAATGATGCGGTGAACGCCATTCTCGCCATCGCGGTGCAGGACGGCGCGCGCATCACCGAGCTTGGCGAGGCATTCAAGACGCAGGCCTACGCCATGCAGAAAANNACAAGCTGGGGCAAGAAGCGTATTTCACCGCCGCAGTCGCGCTTAGACGAAGCGGCGAATTTCGGCCGATCGCGCGCAGAACCCGCAACGCCGGTATTCGAGCGCGCCATGAATGACGGCGTCATGGCGCCGGCGCTCGCCAGCGCGCGCGAAGAATGGGCCGCCGATTGGGGCGCGCAAGGCGGCAAAGGCCGGGTTTCGGAAAAGAACGCCGAAGTCATTATCGACCGGATCCTCAATCTCGCCGCCCGCTATTCGACGGACCTGCTCAATCCGCGGATCGTCGAGGTCTATACCAAGAACCCGAAATCGGAACGCTGTCTTTCCATGGCGAAACTGACGCTCGATCAGTGTATCGCGGCGACGCGCACGCCCTATGAAGAAGCGTTCTGCCTCGGCGAGCATGGGCTGATCGACGTCGCCTCCTGCAACGGCTGGATCGCCGACGCTGGCGCGAGTTAAGTTTCATCCCGATACAGAAAAAAAGGCCGCTCAAGTGAGCGGCCTTTTTTGTTTGAAAGTTTTTTATGCATTACCCCGGCGGGCAACGCGCGCCTTGCTCATTCCACTTATCAAAATTGCTGATGAATGTTGTATAATTATGCGGCGGCGCGGTCTCCAGCTGGCCGCCGCCGGGGCCGATCACATAGGCGGAGGCGACAGCCCAGAACAGACGGAAATCGCCGTGGAAGTGCTCCTCGCGTAGATGCGCTGTCGGCAGGTTCGTCTTCATGCGCTGGCAGATGACGGCCGGCCAGTTATTCGGGTTGTCGTTGATGATCTGCGCCCAGTTGATGTTTTGGGCTTGCGTTGGCGTCGCCCAGCGGCCTTCGCTGAAGTTCTGGATCTGACAATTCTGCGGCCCGCAGGCGTGGCAGTTTTGGCAACTGTGGATCTGCTGGGTGGGATGCAGCGCGCTCGGCACGAGATACACTGTCCCCTCAATGCCGTTGTGATGGTCGTGGATTTTCGCCTGCGTATCCATGGCGTGGCATGACGTGCAGCGCGTGCTTGAAACCGACTTGCCGATCGTGGCGAGCCAGAAACTTTTCAGCTGCGCCGGGGGGACAATGTAGCTGTTTGAAACGAAATCGGCGCGCGGTCCGTATTCCGGCAAGGATGCCTGCGGCAGGTTCGGCAGCGCGATAATCCGGTCGCTTTGCGTTTGCCCCGGTTGCGTATCGCCGGGCGCAACGGCGCTTGTCTTGAACAGATTGTTCCGCCGCTCCAGTGGCGGGCGCCGGTTCGGCTGGGTGCGCGGCAGGCGCGGCACAACCGGATTCGATGGGCCGATCTGCACTTCTGTCATTTCGAAATGAAGCGCTACATGCCAGACCGGATAAGGCGGCACGTAGGGAAACATCTTATCCGGATTAACAGCGATGATCATACAGCCTTCGTCGCCGGCCGTATCGACCCCATCAATCTCACAAGGATCGTCCAGCACCGCCACGAGATAATCGTCGCCGTTGATAACGGACTGCCCCTTGGTCAGGGGAACATCGTTTATTTCGAGGCGGAATTTTCTGAGGTTCTCCGCGTCGAGATACATGCGCGCTTCTTCTGCAGGCATCGACGTCAAGCGGTAGTTTAACGTGATCCACTCAACCGGCATATCGTAAAGCTCGCTCAACTCGCAAACATACGACTCGCAATTCCTGTGCAAGGTCTTGCCGGCGTTATGGTAATAAACCTGCGCCAGCCGGAGCGGGATAAGCTCGACAAGCGGCGCATCGTCGAACGCGACCGCCGGCCCAATGGCTTTCGACGTGTCGTTCGGGATTCTGAAGTCGTCAAAGTCATTGGCGCGCTGGCCGAGAATCGCATTCTTCGCAGCAGCGGTGAGATACGGATTGGACTTGACGTCCTCTTCCGCCGCCCAATCGTTAATGTCTCTGATTGCCTCGGCCTTGCTCGCAGCGCTGACCTGTTGGCGGCGGTAGCGGTCTGAATAGCATGCGCTGATACAGGCGCGCTGATCGGCGTTTCGGCGGCAGAGCTGTTCGCAACTTTGCGTCAGTTCGAGATTCGATGATTGCGCCGCTGCGCGCGGGCGCAATTGGGCTTGAGTAGCGGTTACCGATAGCGCGCTGATGACGATTGCGCATACGGCAAGCGCTAATGGCTTGAAAAATGACACGCGGCTCCCCTCCCCATTGAATGACAATGACTGTAGTGGAACGCAACAGAAAGCGGCTGCGGAAGATTTGTCCGTAAACAGACAGTCACGCAGCATCCGCATAAATCATGCGGGGTATTTGCTCTTTTCCGAAAGAAGTGTCGCGCCCGGGCACTGGCCGGTCAAGCTGGAAAACCGGTCAGTGTGCCTATTTTTTCATAACGCGGGACAGCCTTGACTTTACGCTAACGCTTTCTTTTTTCTGCGCTTTAATTTTTTGCCGACGGCGGCGATGGCCTCGATGGCGGGAAGTAGCTCACGGCCTTCTCGCGTCAGGGAATATTCGACCGACGGCGGCGAGGTCGGCTTCACCGCGCGGTCGATGACGCCCTTTTCCTCCATCTCTTTTAACCGTGTCGTCAGAATTTTCGCCGAGACGCCCGGCATGTCGAGCATGAGTTCGGAAAACCGCCGCGGGCCGGCGCTCAGATTCCAGATGATGTTCGGCGTCCAGGCGCCGCCGATGACTGACAGGCACTCCGATAGCGGGCAGTCGTGTGGCGCAGGCGGGCTCAAGTTTTTTCGCATTTTAAGGGCCATGGGACGGACTTACCTCGGCGTTATCAGGTAACCGGATGGAAACCTGGTTCTTTAGTATCACGAATTTATGAAGTTTACAAAAGTAACCTCTGTTCCTAGATGAGCGGGCGTCAACCCGGCGAAGACCGCAACCCGCAAACAGGAGAAACATGATGAAATTGTATTACAAACCCGGCGCCTGCTCGCTCGCATCGCACATTGCGCTCAACGAAGCGAACGCGAATTTCACGATCGAAAAAGTCGACACCAAGGCGGGCCGGACCGAAACCGGCGAAAATTATGCGGATATCCATCCGAACGGCTATGTCCCAGCGCTGAAACTCGACAGCGGCGACATCCTGACCGAAGGTCCGGCGATTTTGCAATTCATCGCCGACACCAACAACGCCGCCAATCTCGCGCCGGCGAACGGCACGGTCGAACGCGCGCGCGTCAATGGCTTCCTCAACTATGTGGGCAGCGAGCTGCATATTTCGTTTCACCCGTTTTTCAGCGGCAAGGAGCTTGATGCTGATGCGCGCGCGGCAGCGGAGGCCGGCGTTGCAAAGCGCTTCAACTATCTTGATGAAGTTCTTTCCGATGGCCGCAAGTTTTTGACGGGTGATCGGTTCACGGTGGCTGATGCTTATCTCTTTGTGGTCGCCAACTGGACGAACTTCGTGAAGATCGACCTCAACCAGTGGCCGAATATCGCGAAATTCGTTGCGCGCGTCGCCGAACGCCCTGCGGTGCAAAAAGCGCTCGCCGCCGAAGGCCTTCTGCAAAAAGCCGCGTAGGACACTTTCTCGTGACTGACGCGTTCGCAGCAATCACAAAAGCGCTGCAAACCTATTACGACGGTCTTTATCATTGCGACGCCGCTTTGCTGAAGACCGTCTTTCATGAAGACGCGCATTACCACACCACATCGCCCGGCGAGCATCTTCATTATGATATGAAGACCTATATGAACGTCATAGCCGAGCGCACGCCGCCGGCGAAAACCGGCGACGCCTATGGCTATGAAGTCGAAACGGTCCTCATCACCGGCGACGACACGGCGTTCGCCGTGCTCAAATGCGCGATGATGGGCAAGCGCTTCACCGACTTTCTGTCATTCATCCGCGACGGCGGCGAATGGCGGATCATTGCGAAAGTTTTTCACTACGATCTCATTGAGGACAAAACCTGATGCCTTACGTCAACATCAAGATCACCCGCGAAGGCGGTACGACGCCCGCGCAAAAAGCCGAACTGATCAAGGGAACGACGGACCTGCTTCAGCGCGTTCTTGACAAAGATCCCGCCACCACCTTTGTCGTCATCAACGAAGTCGAAATGGAAGACTGGGGCGTTGGCGGTCTGCCGGTGGAGGAATACCGCAAGCAAGCGGCCAAATAAGAAAACCGGCGCCGGGGGGAGAGAGAATTGCGGCGCCGGCTCATGTTCCGGCGATACGGGGACCGTATTCGCCAGAAGGGGATTAATTCATCTCGACGAATTCGATTTTTTCGTCGGCCTCGTCATGGGTCTGCGGCTCGGCCAAGCTGACGCCTGAAGCTTCAAGTTCGGCGCGGCGCATTTTTTCACGGCCCGTAACCACTTGCTCTTCGCCGTTGCGCACAGCAGAGGCGGCAGCGGCGATTTTCACTTCAGCCTCACGCACCTTGTCGCTGGCCTTGCCCAGGGCTTCGACTTCGTCTTTCCAGCCATCGAGCGCTTTTGCAGCCAGCTTCATGGCGCCTGCGCCTTCGCCAGGCGTTTCAGCGAGGCCGATATTGCCCGCGACTGTTACGAACTGGGCGCGGCGGTCATCGGCTTTGGCGGCGAGTTTCGCCTGTTTTTCTTCCGCCTTGCGCAAATCCTTGCGGGCGGATTTGTCCTGCTTGCGCGCATCTTCGATGAGCGCAAGACCGGCGAATTCCTGACGCTTGCCGTCTTCCCACTGGGTCGCGAGCATTGGCGCGTTTTCGGCCTGGCTCATGGAAATGGTCACGGGCGCGGTGATCGTCTTGATTTTGCCGGCGTGCGCGGCAAGCGGCGCGGCGGCAATCAATAGCGCCAGCGCGGCGGTGTTGAACAATCTGGTTTTCATCTGGGCCTCCTGTCGGCTCGAATTTCCGGGAATATCCCGTTCGAGACTGAATATCGGGGCTAGCCATGATGTATTCAAACGAATATAATTGCATGATAATATCGGATTTAGCGAATTATAGAATATGGACGTCACCCAAGCCAGGACTTTCCTCGCGATTATCGAAGGCGGCAATTTCCTTGCGGCCGCCCGGCGCGTGCACGTCACCCAGTCGACGGTGAGCGCGCGGATCAAGGCGCTGGAGGAACAGCTCGGCAAAGCGTTGTTCGTTCGCTCAAAGGCGGGCTGTACGCTCACCGCCGCGGGCCGCCATTTTCACCGCTACGCACAATCCATGGTCAGGGTCTGGGAAGAGGCGAAACATCAGGTCGCGGTGCCTGCCGATTTTGACGACACGCTGATCGTCGGCGGGCAATACAGCCTGTGGAACCGGCTCCTCCTGCGCTGGGTTCCGGCGTTTCAGGCTGCGGCGCCGCGTATCGCGCTGCGTTGTGAAATCGGCATGCCGCAACGCCTGATGCGGGAGATGACTGAGGGGGTGATGGACCTTGCGGTCATTTATCGCCCCGAGCACCGGCCTGGCGTGAAAGTCAAAGAATTATTCGAGGACAGACTAATTCTGGTCACCGCCGATCCGGCCCGGCCATTTGAGCAGAATTACGTTTTTATCGACTGGGGCGACGCCTTTCGCGATGCGCACGCTCTCGCTTTTCCGCATCTTCACAATCCCGGCCTGACGCTCGACCTTGGCGCGCTCGGCGTCAACCTGCTCATCAACCGGAAAGCGTCCGGCTATTTCCCCGAGCGAATCGTGCAGCCGCATATCGACGGCGGCCTTCTTGCGCGCGTTCCTGACACGCCGGATTTCTCCTACCCGGCATACGCCGTTTATCAGGAAAACTTCTCGTCGCCGGAAATTATGGAATGCGCACTCGCCCTGCTCGATGAAACGGCGCGGCAGGCGGTGGACGGCACGCTGCCGCCGCCCTTCTGGACTTGAAGCGCGCGCCCCGCCGCATTGCCAAAGCGAACCCGAGCCCCTATCTCCCGCCCATGGCGAGCTTTGAAGACATCCGCAACGATTTCGAGTTCCTCGACGAGTGGGACGACCGTTACAAATACCTGATCGATCTCGGGCGCAATCTCGAACCCTATCCGGAAGACTTCCGCGACGACGCTCATAAGGTAAGAGGCTGCGCCAGCCAGGTGTGGCTGCATGCTGACAAGCAGGGCGATGCGATTTTCCTCAAAGGCGATTCCGACGCGCATATCGTGAAAGGCCTTGTGGCGTTGCTGATCACGCTATTTTCGGGAAAATCTGCAGAAAAAATACTTGAGGTTGACCCGGAAGCCGAGTTGAAACCGTTCGATCTTACGGATCATCTGACGCCGCAGCGTTCAAACGGGCTACATTCGATGATCAAGCGCATTCGCGAAATTGCTTCGGCGCAAACGGCCTGACTAGAACGTCCCGCTTAACGTCAGCGTTACGCCGCCGCCGTTCTTGTTGCTGCGCACTTCGCGGAAAAGCGGCATGTTGAGCGCGCGCGATCCGTCAAACACCAGCCGGTCCCGTTCAACATTCACGTTTAAAATATCATTTGCGCTCAGCCTTGCCTTGACGCCCTTGATCAACGTGGTTTCGATAAATGCGTCAAACTCCGGCGGGCTGAATGAAAACGTCGTGATCTCATCGAGCCCGAACCCGGTTTCCTGATCGGACTGATAAAGGCTCATGCCCCAGCTGAATTTTTTCTCCGGAAAATCCTGCCGGAACTCAAGGCCAAGGTTGTAGGTTCCGTAATACGAGAATTTACGGTCGACGCCCGTAACGGGATCGGTGACGGAGGTATCGCGCACCATGGCGTTTGCCTCAAGCCGCGCGTTTTTAAGGCCAAGCGGATCGAGCGGCGCCGTGAATTCTATTCTGCCGCCGAAAATCTCGCCATCACCGATATTGCCCGGCACTTCGACAATGCCGCCGATCGGCAAGAGATCCTCAACATCGTTGACGAAATAATAAAAGCCGGTGAGTTCGATCACGCCAATCTGACCGAAGCGTTGTTCGAACGAGGCTTCAAACTCCCATGCGCGTTGCGGCTGAAGATCCGGATTGCCGAAATCCACGTCTTCATCGTCGAAGTTCACGGAACTGACAAACTGGCCGAACGATAATTGATTGACCGTGCGCTCCGCAGACAATCGGATTTGCGATTTTTCTGCAAGGTTGTAAGTGAGCGCGAGCGACGGTTTCGGGTAGGTGAAAAACCGCGAATTGGCGTTATCGCCCGATTGCGCGATGCGCGAGAACTCAACCTTCATGCCGATGTCAAACTTCAGCTTCGGACTGACGGTCCAACTGTCGGTGATGAAGGNNGCCGCGGATTTCCGCAACACGCGTATTGGCGCCGTCTAGCACCACGGGCATCAGCCCGCCCATGCCGTCATCGACCAATAAATCGGCTTCGCTGTCGATGAAATTGCGGGCGATCTCGCCGCCGAACTGAATCGCGTGTCCTTTCCAGCCTTTCCAGCCGAATTCGATCCGTCCGATAGTCTCTCCGCTCGTTTCATCGGAAATAAAGACGGACCGGTCGCCGGCGCCCATAGCGGGTAAAAACTCAAAGCCGCTTTCGAATTTTTCAATTTCATGGCCGTAGAGCGCAATCAACTTGACGTCGAAATTCTCAGAAAACGCATGTTCGTAATCGGCGCCGATTTCATATTCGAAATTTTCAAGCGGAAAGGTAAAAAGCGCCAGATTTGGCCCGCCCATGGCGGGGAATCGGGTTTCGGAAAAATCCTCGCGCAATTTCAAATATTCGCCTTCAACGCTGAAGCGCGCAATATCGCCGTTGGCGAACGGTTTTTCGACTTTGAAATTGGCGCCGCCGCCTTGTTCCCTGAAAACGCCGCCCCGCACGCGCACTTCATCGTCGCCCATGAAGCGCGTGATCTGTTCTTCACCGCCGAACGTCAATGACGTGGCGAAGACGTTGGCGCCGAGCGTGTATTCAACGCCGCGGGCGCGCCCGGTGTATGAAATCCTGCCGCCGGGGCGCACGCCGCCATCCGGCCGGCGCCGGGTGAGCCGGAATTCCCACGGCGACGGATTGGACGCGCCGGCTCCCTGCTTGCGCACGACGTTGACTACGACGGATTGTCCGCCGACATCGAGACTGCCTGTGCCGCCGCGAATAAGCTCGATACGTTCCACATTGCCGGCGCCGATGCGGCTCAGGGTCTGAAAAATATCCGCGGACTTGGTGCTTGGCCGCTGTCCGTCGATCAGGACATTGCCGCCTGCGCCGCCGAAACCGCGCACATTGTCGCCGGCGTCAATGGAAAAGCCCGGCACGCGCTGCACCATGTCGAGCGCCGTCACCGGGTTATATTGTGAAAAGAAACCGGGGAGGTAAATCACACGGTCATCGACTGTGCAGGACTGAACCCCAACGGCGCAAGGCCCGGTTTCAGCGGTTTCCTGAGCCGCCGCCGAAGCTGCCACGGGGGCTACCGCCAGCGCCGAAGACGCCATAAGCGCCGCATGAATATTCTTGCGGCGCGTACGCGATTTAAACTCGACCATGATGCCCCTCTGCCGTGAAACGGAACTGCGCCCGCTTGTTACAACTGTCACATTTCTTTGGCGTTAATTTGCGGCATTTGAAACCGCCAAAGGGACGGCGCGACCGGTTTTTGCGGCGAAACGAGACAGGCGCGCACGGGATGATTGCAATGCGCCGCAACAAGTTTCATGAGCGGTTGCGGCGCGCAGGGCAGGATTTCAAAACGCCCGCCGCCTCAAGCGAGCCAATGCGTTCGCGCAACCGCCGTTCCATATATTCGAGCTGTATCTCGATGATCGGGCTGTCGCGTCCATCCTCGATGTTGATGCAGGCGTGGGAGACCGTGGAGCGATCCCGGGAGAACTCAATGGCGACATCGTTCAGGGTGAGCCCGCCGATGACATGCGCCAGATACATGGCGATCTGCCGCGCGCGGGCGATCGCGGCCCCGCCCCTGTCCGGCGTTAGTAAATCCGCATGCGGAAAGCCGTAAGCTTCGCACACAACCTCTTTTGCCATGCGCACCACCAGCCTCGCTTCGCGGCGTGCGGCGCGATCCGATTTCTTCGGCATGGAGCGCCCTCCCACGACAAATCGCCATTCGAGCGAACATGTCGTGCATGACGATAAAAGCCGTGCGCGGGTTGAGGATGAGTTTGTAAACGCGGTTTATACGCGGTTAGGCGTTTTACCATTAACGCCGTAGACGGATGGTCAGGCAAGAAACGACAGTACAAGGACCAAAGCCAATAAAACCGCGGTCCACAGGGCCATGAAGCCAATCGGCCAGGAACGCGACATCTGCCCTTCGGGCCCGTGAACAACGTAAATACGCTCCATTATCGCTTGTATGCGGCCGGAGAAAATCCCCCATAGGGCGTTCCATGTTGCGCGCGACGCACCAGTTATCCAGCCCAGTAATGAGCGCCCCGGCACGCGCCAGAACCAGTCAGTGTCGAGATTTGTGGAGGGCACTTCCGCCGGGTACCATTTGATCAGAACCAGCACCGCGAACGCCAGCACCGCCCACAGCAGAAGCTGCAGCTGTTCAACCATGTGGTAGGCCGAATACGGGTGGTAATCCGCAATCGCCGCCTGGTCCGGCATCAGCGCGTAAAGCGGATCCGGGTAAACGCCGATGCCGATGCAAAGCACAGCGGCGATGCCCATGGCGATGAGCATTTGCGGCGGCGCTTCTTTCGGGCGTTTGCCGCTGTCATGGGCGAAGAATGTAAAGAACGGAATCTTGATGCCCGCATGTTCGAGAACGCCTGCGGAGGCGAACAAGAGCACCAGCCAGATCCACAGATTATGCGCCTCGCCCGCGGCGTTGATGATGAGGCCCTTGGTGACGAACCCGAGCGTGCCCGGAAACGCCGAAATCGACATGGCGCCGACGATACATAACCCCATGGTGATCGGCATGGTGCGGTAAAGCCCGCCGAGCTCCGTCGCCTTCGACGTGCCGGTGCGGAACATCGCCGCGCCGAGCGCCATGAAGAGCAGCCCTTCGAAAATGATGTTGCCGAAAGCGTAGCCCGCCGCCCCGTTGATGGTCCCGAAGCCGATAGCCACCACCATGAACCCGACCTGGTTGTTGATTGAGTAGCACAGCACTTTCCTGAGGTCGTTTTCGATGAGCGCGAAGAAAATCGGGAACAGCGTCATCACCGCGCCGATGTAAATCAGCTCATTCGTGCCGGGGAATGCGCGCGCCAGCGAATAAACCGCAAGCTTGGTCGTGAAGATCGACAGGATGATCGCGCCGGTAATCGTGGATTTCGAATAGCTATCCTGCACCCAGTTGTGGAGGAGCGGGAACGCCGACTTGATGCCGAAGGCGAGGAACATGACAAGCGCGCCAAGCTTGATCGCGCCGGTGCTTTCATCGCGCAGGCCGACAAAGTCGAAGGAGAGCGAGCCCGTCTCGCGGAAAATCAGCACGATGCCCGCGAGCAGCAACACGCCCGACAGGATCTGGATCGACAGATAGCGCATGCCGGAGAGGTAGGTGACGCGCGTGCCCGGCGCCCAGACGAGGAAGACCGACGTGATCGCCGCCATTTCCCACCAGAAGAACAGCGTGATGAGATCGCCTGAAAGAACGCCGCCGAGGCACGCCGCCGGATAGGCGAGCGTCGCAAAATTCTGCGTGCGGTCGCGCTGGCCCCATGCGTAGATGATGTTCAAGGCAATGGCGATGTGAAACACCACGGCGAAAATCCGCGCGAGCGGATCGACGCGCACGGTCGTCAGCGTCTCGCCGAACACATTGAGCGCGCCATATTCGCCAATCCCGAGCGTATAAAGCTTGATTGCCGACAGCGCCGTCACCAGCAGCATCCAGATGGACGCCAGATGCCGCGGCAGCGCCAGCAACACGAACGCGCCGACCGTCAGAACAACGGCGGGGTTGGCGAGGAGAGCGTTCATCAGCGCCGTCATCTATTCGCGCTCCTCATAATAATCTTCCTTGCGGCCGACGAGTTTGCGCAGGTGCTGGCCCGCCAGCACGATGAACGCGAAGGCGACGAAGCCGTAAATGGCGAAAAATATTTTCCAGTTTTCCTGCTCGAAATGCGGCTTCGGATTCTGGAACGCCGGGACTAAACCGGCGAGCGCCGCGAGAACGCACGAGACGACCAGCACGCCGATAAAGACGCGGATGAATGTCGGGTTATCGGCCCAGCCGGGTTTGGATGAGTGGTTGTCAGACATTTTCAACTTCCAAGATCAATGATGATGTCTCAGGGCTGTCAATAGGATCCGGTTTTGATTCCGTAAGGAACGGCAGCTCGAAAATTATTCCAACTATTAAAAGTATGATGAACAAAATCCACACGCCGATAAAGGCAGAAAAACTGCGTGACTGAACGCCAATAACAGGATCGTCGATCATCCAAAGCGGCGGCTCCCCTCCAAATCCGTACCATATTGCACCGAGCACTCTTGCAATGAAGTAGCCGACAAACAAAACAAACAGGAGCACAAGAACTATATTTCCTAGATCCATCACCCGCCCCCGATCAGCGGCGAGAGGAACTGGTAAAGCGGATCGGCGTAGAAGAAGAGGATGAACGCGCCGGTCGCCGTTGCCATGGGCGGCAGCACGCAAAGCAGCGGCGCTTCTTTCAACGCTCCCCATTTGATACCGTCGCCCCCTCTTCCACTTTCATTGACGCCTTGTGGCTTGGCGTCCCCTTCAGCGGGGCTCATGTAAAACGCCTGTACCGGAATCGACAGGAGATAAATCACGTTCAATATGGACGAGACCATCAACACGATGATGATGATGAGCTGTCCGGCGTCCGCAGCGCCGAGCATCAGGAAAAATTTCGGCCAGGAACCGGCGAGCGGCGGCAGGCCGATGATCGACATGGCCCCCAAGAAGAACGCGCCAAAGGTGAACGGCATCACCCGTCCCATTCCGCGCATTTCCGACACCAGCGTCTTGTGGTGCGCCACGTAAACGGCGCCGGCGCACATGAACAGCGTCATCTTGCCGAGCGCGTGGGCCGCGATCTGCGTTGCGCCGCCCATAACGCCCATCTGCGTCGCGAGCATGGCGCCGAGCGTGACGTAAGATAACTGCGACACCGTCGAATAGGCGAGCCGCGCCTTTAAGTTATCCTTGTGCATGGCGATGGCGGAGGCCAAGAGGATCGAACCCGCCGCAATCCACATGAATGGGACGCTCGCGCCGGTTTCCTTCAGGAAATCGACGCCGAAAATGTAAACGGCGACTTTCAGGATCGAAAAGACGCCGGCTTTCACCACCGCGACCGCGTGCAGGAATGCGGAGACCGGCGTCGGCGCCACCATGGCGTTCGGGAGCCACGGATGCACCGGCATCAGCGCCGCCTTGCCGATGCCGAAAGCATAAAGCCCCATGAGGACGCCCGCGATCGGCGCCACAGCTTCGGAATGTTCCGCGAAAATGCCGCCAAGCACGAAGTCAGACGTGCCGGTGATGGCGTAGGTCCAGACGATCGCAGGCAACAGCAAACCGATGGACGTCGCCATCAACACGCCGAGATAGACGCGCCCGCCGCGGCGCGCGTCATCGTTGCCCTTGTGCGTCACCAGCGGGAAGGTCGACAGCGTCAGCACTTCGTAGAAAATGAAAAGCGTGAACAGGTTCGCGGCGAACGCAACGCCGATGGCCGCCGAAATCGCCACGGCGAAAGACATGTAAAAGCGCGTCTGGTGCTTTTCATTGCCGCCGCGCATGTAGCCGATGGAGTAAACGGAGTTTACCAGCCACAGGCCTGACGCAATCACCGCGAACATGGCGCCGAGCGGCTCCACCGAGAACGCGATGGGCAGCCCCTCGATCACCTCGATCAAGGTGAACTCCGGGCGCGCGCCGCCGGCGACCGCCGCAAACACGGAAACCGCAAGCCCGAGGAGAACCACGCCCGAGGTCAGCGTCGCCGCCTCGCGCAAGTTAGGCTGCTTGTCCAATAACCAGATGGCGACGAAGCCGATAATCGGCACGGCGAGCGCGAGCGGAATGGCGAGTTCGGGAGAGATCATCGCTTCGCCTCCCATTCTTCGAGACGCAAAATTCCCTTCATCCTGAGGGCCGGCGCAAGCCGGCGTCTCGAAGGACGAAGGGAATTTTGCTCCTCAGGATGAAGGAATCTTATATGGCGCATCATGGCGCGCCTCCCGCCGTGAGCATCAGCGCTTCAGCGGCGCGTTGCGCGATACCGCCGGTCAGATCCGTGCGGATGCCGAAATAGATATTGGCGATCACGAGCGTCCACATGGGGATCAGCATCGAAAGCGGCGCGTCGCCTTTCGGGAAGGCGTATTTGCCGTCTTCCGCCGGTTCCTTCAGCAGCATCACTTCAGCGACGCGGCCAACATATAAAAGCGCGATCAACGACGACGCGACAATCAGGAAACCGGCGTACCAGTGACCGGCGGAAAACGCCGCGTCCAAGAGATACCATTTGGAGACGAAACCGACGGTGAGCGGCACGCCGATCAGCGAAAGGCCGCTCAAAATGAACGCCCATGTGGTCACCGGCATGCGCTTGGCCAAACCGGCAAACGCGTGAATCGAACTCGACCCCGCACGCAACACGACGCAGGCGACCGCCATAAAGAGCGCACCCTTCATCAGCGCGTGATTGAAGATGTGGACGAGACTGGCGGTGAGCCCTTCGACGGTCGCAAATGACAAGCCCAGCAGCATGTAACCGATCTGGCCCACGGACGAATAAGCAAGCAGACGTTTGACGTCGTCCTGAAACACCGCGACCAGCGAGGCGATGAACATGCCCGCAAGCCCGAGCGGCAGCAAAACGTAAGTGAACGCGGCGCCGATAAACGCGAAATCGAAATTGAATACCGAAAAGAAAAACCGGATCAGCACATAGACGGCGACCTTGGTGGCCGTCGCCGCGAGAAACGCCGACACCGCCGACGGCGCATAGGTGTAGGCGTTGGGCAGCCACAGATGCATCGGGAACATGGCGAGCTTCAGCCCCATGCCCACGAGAATGAAGGCGAAACCCGCCTGCACCATACGGTTGTCCTGACCGATCAGGCGCTGATGCAGGTCCGCCATATTGAGCGTGCCCGTCGCCTGATAGAGAAGACCGATCCCGATGACGAAGAACGTCGCGCCGATGGTGCCCATGACCAGATAATTGAACGCGGCGGTGAGCGCGCGCCGGTCACGCCGGGCGCCCATGGCGATCAGCGCATAGGTCGACAGCGACGAGATTTCGAGGAACACGAACACGTTGAACGCGTCGCCGGTGATGGTGACGCCCAAAAGCCCGGTGAGACAGATCAGCATCGCGCCGTAAAACAGCGGCGATTGCGCTTCGTCGATTTCAAGCTGTACGGAGCGATAGGCGAACGGCATCACCACAGCGGCGATGGCCGAGACCAGCGTCAGCACCAGCGCGTTTGCAAGGTCCACGCGATATTCGATGCCGAGCGGCGGCGNNAGTCGCCAAGGTGATAGGAAATCATGCCGCCGGACGAAACGACACTTAAGAGCCATGCGCTCGCCGCGAATGTCAGCCAGCTGACGATCACCGCCCAG
The DNA here is from genome assembly GCA_002388885.1 of Parvularculaceae bacterium UBA4496. Lineage (GTDB taxonomy): Bacteria > Pseudomonadota > Alphaproteobacteria > Caulobacterales > Parvularculaceae > Hyphococcus. The sequence continues at coordinate 46,096 of DGNI01000151.1, forward strand.
CCCCAGGGCGCGCGGCCCTTTGGCAGCAGCAGCGTCAGCGGCGCCGCAACCAGCGGGATAATAATCGGCAGAACGGGAAGCTGCGCAATCAGGCTCATGAGGCGCTCGCTCCCAAGGCTCTTTCACGGGCGACGTCGCCGAACTCGGCGACGTTGTCCATGGTTTCAAGCTCATCTTCTTCGATCGTGCCGTAGGCTTCACGAATTCTGACCGCGAGCGCGAGACCGACCGCCGTCGTCGCCACGCCAACCACAATCGCNNGGCGGTGAGGATCAACACATGCGGCAGCGGGTTCGAATAGATCACTTCGCCAAGCGCTGAATGATCGGGCAGCGTATTCGCAGCATCCGCGGCATGAAGGCCGTCGCTCACTTCGAAAGACGGTTGCGGCGGAACCTTGTCTGCACTGCTCAATATATCGTTGGCGATTTTCGACGCGTCACCTGCTGGCACCGAATGCAGGCCCGGTTCGGCAGCGGCCGTATCGCCGGGCGGCATGCTTTCCAGCGCCGCCTTCATGTCGTTCGACGGCAGATCGTTCTGGATTTTGGCGTGCAGCGTTGATGTTTCTTCCGCACCGGCTTCCGGCAGCGGCTGCGCTGCATCATGGCCGTCCAGAGCACTGTCCGGCGCGCCGTGCAGTCCTTCCTCGCCATGGCCTTCATCGCCGCCATGACTGTCACCATGGCCTTCCGCTGCGTGGTCGAGCTCGCCGCCGATATAGATCGGCGCCGTGCCGCCGGCGATCTTGCCCATGGTGATGTAAAAGATGAACACGCTCGTCTGGAATACGTTGAGGCCGACGACCTTCTTCACCAGGTTGCCGCGCGCATAGACGATATAAAGCCCGGTCATCATCAGGATAATGACGATCCAATAGTTATAGCGTTCGAGGATGAATTCGATCCAGGGGTCCATGGCGCCTACCAGTCTTCCTGATCGATATCGGGCTCGCGGCCCGTGAAGTGATAGAAAATCGTTAGCATGGTCGACGCGACCGTGACGCCGACGCCCCATTCAACCAGCAGGATGCCGTAATGCTGACCGGCGTGGTGCGTCGATTCCGGATCAATCTCCGTATAGGCGAGAAAATTGCCGCCAAGGAGCTGCGTCGCCACGCCCGTGCCGGCGTAGAACATCAGACCCGCGACCATGGCGATGGTGAGCGCTTTTTGCGGCAGAACTTTTTTCGTCTCAGCAAGACCGAAGCAAAAGGCGTGCAGGAAAAACGCCACCGCGAAAATGACGCCTGCCTGAAAACCGCCGCCGGGGCCGTAATCGCCGTGAAACTGCACATAAAGCGCGAACAGAATGATCGGCGCAAACAAAAGCTTCGTTGTGACTTTCAGGATGAGATGATCCATTACGCGGCCCCGCTCTCATCTTTTTCAACGTCGGAAACCTCGCGCCCGCCGCGCACGGACCCGGCGCCGAGGAGCAGCATGACAGCAACGCCCGCGGTGAAAATCACCATGACTTCACCGAGCGTATCGAAGCCGCGATAGCTCGCCAAAACGGCGGTGACGATATTCGGTACGGCGATATCGTTCGGCGTCTGCTCCACATAAGCCTGCCCCACATGGGAATTCGCGGGCGCGTTCGGGTCGCCGAACGCCGGCATGTCGATAGTGGCGTAGACGAGCGCCGCGCCCGCCGCGAACACCACCGCCAGCGCCACTGGCGCGCGGCCCGCGCCTTTCGGTTTTTCGCGCCGCGCGGTCAAAAGCATGCCGCCGAGCATCAGGACCGTTGAAACGCCGGCGCCGACAGCCGCCTCGGTAAAGGCGACGTCCACCGCATCGAGCGAGACGAAGAACGCGGCGGAGAGCAGCGAATAAATGCCCGACAGCATCACCACTGCAAAGAGGTGACGCGAGCGCAGCATGGCGATCGCCACCAGCACCAGCATGGTCAAAAGCGATAGGTCGAGCCAGATGGATGGCGAGAGTTCGACGTGAAACGTATTCATTTGCCGTCCCCGTCATAACGTAAGTCCGGCCCCTGCATGGGTTTGAAACCGGTCATCCACGCCGCATGCGCAACCGCGTGGGTCGCTACGGGCGATGTCAGAAACAGAAAGACGCCGATGAAAATCAGTTTCGCGGCGACGATCCAGTCTGGCGCCTGCAACAGCATGCCGATGATGATGAGTTCGGCGCCGCCGGTGTCGGTGACGCCCGCCGCGTGAATGCGCGAGAAGAAATCCGGAAACCGCACCAGACCGATAGCGCCGGCGACCACGGCAATCCCACCCGCGACCATCAGCGCCCAGGAGACAATGTCCTTGATGATGTAAAGGTCGATCATGCGGGCGATTCCTTTTCACTCGCCGGCTCCGCTGGCGCGCCTTTCGGCGTGCGGTAAGAGAAAAACCGCAGGATTGCGAGCGTCGCAGTGAAGTTAATCAGCGCATAAAGCAGCGCAATATCGAGGAAATCCGGCCGCCCGGTGATGAAGCCCATGAGGCCGATCAACAACACCGTCTTGGTGCCAAAGGAATTGCCAGCTAGCACGCGGTCATATAGCGACGGCCCTGCAAAGGCGCGCACCAGCGCGAGGACCATGGCGGCGATGACGGCGGCGATGGCGGTTGCAAACATTTACGCCCCCCGCTCGATCTTTTTAATGCGCTCGCCCATGTCGGTAATGGCGGCGACGTCAGCGAGATCCTCGGTGAGCGCGTGAACGAGAATGGCGTCCTCGCGCAAGTCCACAGACACAGTCCCCGGGGTCAGCGTGATGGAATTGGCGAAGGTCGCCATGCCCACGGACGTCTTCGGCGGGTTTGGCACAAGGAAGAGTTTCGGCGAGAGTTTCGGCTCCACTGCCAGGGCCTGACGGATCACCTGCATATTCGCCTTGCCGATCTCGCCGCCAAGCCAGACCCAGTAAAGCAGAACGCCGGGGAAAAGCCCGCCCGGCACGCTGTCATTGTCGATGATCTTTGCGCGCCTCGCCAGATACGCCGCGAACAGCACTGAACCCGCGCCGAACGCCAGCAACAGCGGCTTGTCGAGATAGCCCGACAGCAGGAGCCAAAGCGCCGCCAGCGCGATAACGAGGATGATAAACCGCCCCATCAGCCCTCTTCGAGAACCCCTGTCACCTATGGGTCCGGCATGAACCGTGACCCCAACTTCATGATTAGCCGTCGCGGGATACGCTTAACTGCGGCGCGGCGCTTTTGGAAGCGCGCCAAACCGCCGCGACGGCGGCGAGATGCGAGGCGAATTTCGCAGATTTTGCGCGGAAATCAACGGGTTGACGACTGAAACCGGACTGGAATCGGATCGAAACCGGCGCCTAGCGCTTTTCGAGGCTGTAGACCGCTTGCGTCTGCCACGCTGCATCGCGCGCCGCTCTCGATTCTATGCGCAGACTTATGTGTTCCGGGTTGAATGTTTCCCAGACGACCCGTCGCAGGGAATCTCCCGGCGCATAACTCTCTGGCTCGTTATAGGCCGTAAACTCGTCCCTGATTGAAAGACCGGGTGCATGGAGGAACGCCGCGCCCTCGCTCGCTTCATCGGAAACGAAATAGCCGTGGGGCGTGCCCGGCTGATCGTCGAGACGATAGAACACCCACTTTTCAAATCGGGGATGGTAGCCAACCGCCAGAAACGTCTTCATGCCGCCAGCGTCGAGAACGCCCATTACGCCGCAACCATCGAGCGCGAGACCTGCCGCATATCGCGCCGGCGAAACAGCGCCCGCCGCATCCGTCATCTCGCCTGTCCAGACGCCTTCAAGATTGTTGAAGGCGCCGTGAGGCTCATCCGTACAAAGATTTTTCTGATGGACCCCGGGGAAAGAAGTTCCGGAAACGCCGTAAGGGTCAAGATCGCGACGACGGTGCGCATCGACAATGTTCCATGTAAACCATGTGGCGCCCTCATCCGGCGTGTTTGAACCATCCCACCGGAAACTGACGCCGGGCCTTATGTCGGTGAAATTATATCGCCGGTGTTCCGAAACAATTTCACCTTCCTTATTGCGACGTTTCGTGACTGAATACATGGCGAGGCGGCCGAGATGTTCATCGCCGATAAGCTGATCGGTGAACGCGCTGCCGGCGCCGCTGGCGTTCGGCCAGTTCTGCGCCATCACCCAGCGCTCACGGGCCGGATCGAAATAGCGGATTGAAAAGCCGCGCTGGCTCGCCTCGTCGGGATTATCCCGCGCCCAGGCAAGCTCGACAATCGCCTTGCCGCCAAGGATCGGGAACACCCGCTGATGCGTCCAGGAGCCTTCCATTTGATGATGAAACTCGCCTTGCGGCCGTGACCGCCAGTTCATCTCCCACTCGCCAATCCAGAAATCGAACGCGCGATGTTCCGGCACCGCCCGTTGGCTGGAAATCTCAGCGTCCAGCGCTTCATCCCACGAAACATTCGCTTCATCAGCGGATTGAGCGATAGTGGTGGATGAACAGGCTGATGCGCCGTAAAATGCGATGAAGGACAAAAGCAGCTTTTTCATGAGGGCTCCCGGGGCGGATTTCACGACAAATCATACCCCTCGCGCGCGCTCTTCCAAACGGCCAAGGGAATTGCGCGGCTGAAATACGCAACATGGGCAACGAATATGTTCTTACTGCCGGAAACGCCGGATACAGATTGTGATTTCGCCGCTTTTTACGAACGGCAGGCGCGTGAGGGCCTCGTGCATTCGGGGCTGATGAATGGTCACCATTTCGAAATCGCCGCCGACTTCAAGGACGAGTGGGCTTCACCAGTGATTACCTGGTCTGCCGGCGGCGAGGAATTTTACGACCTTCAGGGCGGCGATACTATCAAGGTGCGTTCTTCCGGCGCGCTGACGCTCGCTGCGGGCGCGCGTTATGCTTACACCGCGTCGCCGGAAACGGTTTTCCGGTCAAACATGATTGCTTTCCCGCGCTGGATGATTGACGACGCAAAGCGGAACGCACTTGAGCCCGGCCAGCTAAAATCACGCACGCTTGAGACGCGTCTTTTCCTGCCCGATGAAGAAACGCAGCGGCTGATGAACGATATCGCTGCACGTTGTGTCAACGGTTACACCGATGAAACATGGTATGCGGAGCAAGTCGCACTGCTTTACGCGCGCCTCCTCGAAGCGCAGGGCCGGCGCAGCGCAGCGCAGGACGAGATCAAGGCGGCAAAGCCCGCCACCAGGGCCGAACTCGCCCGGCGCATTGATCGTGCGCAGCGTCACATGCTCCTGAATTTTCCGAATTCAGCGCTCGGCCTTGAGGAAGTGTCGCGCGAGGCTTGCCTTTCGCCGTTTCATCTTATCCGCGTGTTCAAGGCGTTCACCGGCGTTACGCCCATGCGACGCCTCGCGGCGATCCGCATGGAAGCGGCGATGCGATTGCTAACACAAACAGCAACATCCACAAAAGAAGTCGCCGAGGCTGTCGGCTACTCCGATCGCACAGCGTTCTTCAAGGCGTTCAAGGCGCATTTCGGTTGCGCGCCTTCGCAAGCAATGAAGCATTGATGGTTGCGACTTCCGTATGACGCGTATTTCAAAGCCTTACCTTCCGATTGCGCTGATGGCTTGCTTCGCTGCTGCTTGTTCGCCCAAAACCACACAGGAAGCGAAAACCTGCTCGCCCGACAGCGAAAGCCTGATCGCTTCAATCGAAGCCGGCGGGATCGCAACCATCAACGGCCTCGCGATTAGCACCGGCTATTGCTCCATATACGTGACCCAATGGCGCGCACAGGACACTGAGCGAAAGGCCGAGATCATTCGATACGTATTCACCGGCGGCTCATGGGAACCAGCTGGGCCGATCTATCCGGATGCGCGCTATCAAGACTATCAGCCTACGTTTTCTGCGGGTGAAGAGGAGTTGCTATTTACATCGACACGCCCGATTGCTGACGGTCAGGCCCCTTCCCGACAGAACATCTGGATATCGGAACGCCAGTCAGGCGATAAATGGGGCGAGCCTTATCTCGTGCAAGGACTTGAGGGACAAGGCTGGGACGGACACGCGCGACTTTTGGACGATGGTTCGATCTTTTTCGCGTCCGACCGCGCCGGCGGCGCCGGCATGGTCGATCTTTATCAGGCCACAAGGGAAAACGGCGGATGGCGCATTGAAAATATGGACGTGCTCAATTCCGGCGTTTCAGAAAGCGATTTCTATATCCCGCCGGACGGCTCTTACATCATATTTACACGATACGATCCGCAGACAGATGATCTTGACTTGTACATGTCCGAGTATGCTGAAGCACAATGGTCGCCGCCCAAACCGATCACCGTTGTAAATACCCGAGACTGGCAACTATCGCCGGTCGTTACGCCAGACGGAAAATATCTGATTTATATGGACGGGCGCGACGGCGGATTACGCACGGCGGCAATGAGCGAAATTCGGGCGGACTAGCGCCTGACCTTCGCTTTCGAAAGCAACCGCTCGACTTCCGCCTGAATCTCTTCGTCCGTGATGGGGGGGATATCATTGGCGTCGAGGTAACATTCAAGCGCTTCAAGAATGATCGCCTGACAGGACATTTCCATATCGCGCGATGCAAACCGCAGCCGCACAAGGTCAGGCGCCGGCATGCGCAGTTTACAGATCGCGCTGCGCTTTGATCCGTTGACGTCGGGGCGCGGGCGCGCCGGCGGTGGCGTCAGTTTGTGCTGCGACGGTAATGGCCGGCCCTCTTTCAATCTCTGGGGCGACATGATGGTCCATGCATCTGGCGTCGGGCGAAAATCCGATTCTGTGCTCTTTTCGGGCGCGGAATGAACAAGCCTTACCTGATTTCTCGGCTCGGTTGCTTGAGGCTTCAGCGCGTGGTCAGCGTCGGGCGATTCGCGCCGCTGGTGCGGGCGCAGCGTTCCTATCGCGTCTTCGCTGATGTTTTTCGGCGCGCCGGGTGAGTTTGCCGGACGCATGGGACGCATTTCTATGTCGACGCCCTCATGGGCGACGGCGTCGACGGCGGGCAGCGCCTCGCCTTTGCGCGCGAGCAAACTGCCGGAAAGCGTCGCGTAGCCGCCCCCTCCGCCGCCGGCGGATGCATTTTGCGCGAACGCATTCATTACTGCGCCGCCCTGCGCCCAAAGACGCGATTGTGCGGATTGACCATCGCGCTGTCGTCTTGCGAACGGTAGCCGCCATCGGCGCGCTGTAAACGCTCATAAAGATATTTCCAGAGCGCGGTGACTTCCTGCGACGACTGACAGAACGGGTCGATTTCCATCACTGTTCGCCCGTCGATCATAGACGCGGCGAAATCAACGCGATGGTGGACCGTTACTGGCGCAACCGTGCCATGCTGCGACAGGGCGACAGCAGCTTCTGACGTAATCCGCGCGCGCTGGGTTGCGCCGTTGACCACAAAGATCAGCTGTTTGCCTCGCGCTTCCGCGATATCGACCGTTGGTCCGACGGCGCGCAAATCATGCGGGCTTGGCCGCGTCGGNNGGCGCGACGACGATGTCGGCGAACGAGACAACTTCTGAAATCGCGCGCGTCACCGCCGGCGGGGTGTCGATCACCACCAGCCGGAAGCCTTCCTCGCGCGCGGAGTCTAGGTCGTAAAAAAGGTTTGAAAATACCGACTGAATGAAGGCCGGCGCGGGATCCTTGCGCACGTTCCACCATTTCGCCAGCGAGCCTTGCGGGTCTGTGTCAATGAGCGCCACGGGGCCTGCGCCCTGACGCTCCGCTTCCACCGCAATGTGCCCTGACAAGGTCGTCTTGCCAGAACCGCCCTTTTGCGATGCAAAAACTATGACACGCATTGATGACAGCATGCGCCCTCCAACACCTCATGCGCGATCCGATCAGCGTTCAGTATGCGCAAATCCGTGTTAACACCCCGCGCTCGCCGCACGGAGAATTTTGTTAAAATTGAATTTAATAGAGTGAAAAAAAACGCCGGCAGCAGCCTAGATACGCAAGGCCGCCGCCAACGTCTGTCCCCCTTATGACGCATATCCCTTAAGCGACATTTAAACGCGCGGATTATTCGAATGATTCAATGTCGCTGATATTCCTGATGCCGATTTCGTCCTGCACCTTTGTCATCAGTCGCGTAATGTGCGCGATCCGCGGATTGGCGTCCCAGTCCCAGTAGCGCAGGACGGCGCGAGCAAAATCGCGCGCCATGGAATCAAAGATGGCCAGCAGCGTTTCGGCTTTTTCAAGCGCTTCCTCGCCGTCCGCCGCCTTGGCGAAGAAATCAAAAAACTCATCGCGCGGCACGCCAAGGCTTTTGCATAACACCGCCATCGGCTCCCCNNTGCGGGCGGATGTTTCGCGGGAAACGCCGCCAATCATGGCGATGGCGTCGATTACTTCCTGAGACGGATACTTGCAGGCCGCCGCCAGCGTACGCTTGACGATATCCATGGACACCGGCTCGCCATTGACGCCGCGCGGGCGATGCCGGCGCTCTGCGAGGATCAGGATTTCCTTGACTACGGAATCATTATCGCCGCCCCGGAAAACACGCGGATAAAGATCGGCCAGTGCATCCTGCAGCATGGCGCGATCAAGTGAGAAGCGGGTAAGGATGCGGCGGCGGCGTTCGCCATCAACCCACCAGAACATGATGAAGCCGTGCGCCGGTTCGAGTTCGGTGCGCCTTAACAACAGGGACTGCAGCTCTTTGTTCACGGCCGAAAGCGCAACAAGCTTGTTCACCGCCGCCGGCGACAGGAGACACTCGTCCCGTTTCAGGACAAGCTTGCAGACATCCATTTCTTCATAGGCGAGACATGCGTCGGCTACCGACGTCGTCAGATCGAGGCGGCGCGCAATCATCATCCGGTGCGCCATGGCGCCCTCGCGGGCGGCCTCGATCACCAGCGCTTCGGGAAGCGTATCGGCGTTTGCAATAATCTTTTCAGCAACGGTCGGCTCGTCGAGCAACAGCATGCGCACAAGGGCCGGCGGGCATTCGGCGACGCGAGCAACACGGCGCGCAACCTCGCCGCGCAGTTCCGGCTCCACCTTGTCGAGAACCTGGAGCAGCATGTCCGCAACAAGGGCGCGCTCGTTCGATGAAATCCGGCCCGTCGGCAGGACGACAATATCGGTAAGTTTCCTCACCATCAGCGCGCGCACGCTTGGGCCGGACGCGCTAAGGGGCGTCAGCATGGCGCCCACA
>DGNI01000151.1:55273-55426 GCA_002388885.1 Parvularculaceae bacterium UBA4496
AACCGTTGTAACCGGAACACCGTTAACGGGGGATTTCACTTTTAAGCACGGATTTCCAAGACCTCGCGCCCGGGCGATGCTAGGCTGAATCTCGACAGTATTAACAAAAGGATGACCGTTTCTCGTGACCCGGAAGCCTTCATATTCCCGTTT
>DGNI01000151.1:55562-61681 GCA_002388885.1 Parvularculaceae bacterium UBA4496
CTTATGCATTCGATAATGACGAAGGCTATCGCGCCGGTTGGCGTCAGGGCTATCTCGAGTGCTCCAACCAGACGCCGGAAGCGAAAGACGGCGGCCGGATTTTAGGCGAGAGCAACGAATATTAACGAGGCGTGAATGCGCCGCGCGCGCATTGCAGACCAGCACAAAAAAAGCGGCTCATTAGAGCCGCTTTTTTATATTGCATTTTCCGAAGCGATTACTCTTCGTTCGCAGCGCCCTCTTCTTCCGTAGGCGTGCTTTCCTGCTCGCTGTCGGATGGCGCTGCTTCGTTGTCGGNNCGCCGTGACGGCACGCCGGCCGCCTCAAGCGCGTCACATTGCGCAAGGCGTTCTTCCTGCCGCTGGACTTCCGCCGGGTCGGGCTGTTCGTTTCTGAGATCGCGAATCCGCTGGTCGCGTTCAAAACGGGCGCGGTCATCCCGGCATTCCTCCATCTCCTGACGCCATTCCAGGTCGAGCCCCACCCAATAGGTGTTGATGACGGCGTCGATATAGGAAATCCACTCGGTCGCCCGTTGACGCGCAGCTGCATAACGCTGGGCGTTGCGGAACGCGGCTTTTGCACTGTTCCATCGAGCCGTGTCGGACGGACCGGCCTGAGAGAAGCGCGCCGTTCCCAGCAGTAGCCATGCGTCGCCCGTGTCCTTCTGATCCATGCCGCCGCGATTGATCGCACTCTCAAGCGCCGTTTGCGCCGGCGCGTATTGTTCATCAGCGAGCAGGACCTGGCCAAGACGATAATAGAGCTCGCCGTTTGGAGCGCGTCCCGCCGCTTCACGCAGGATCGGGATCGAGCGCTTGTGTTCGCGCGCCTGACTCCAGAGCTGCGATAGCAGAATCAGGTTATCCTGATCGCGTTCGATATTGCCGGCGTTCATTTCACGCTCAAGCATCGACGCGCCGCGGAAAGGGTTTTCAAAGAAGGAATAATAGTTGATCAGCGTAATGAGCTCGCTTTCGGTATTGAGAAGACCTGCGCGGTACGCCACTTCAAGAACCGAAAATGCGTCGCGGTCACGCTGCATATTCGAATAAGCGCTGGAGAGCTGCGTCCAGTAACTCTTTTCGTTAGGCCAAAGATTGATCATCCGCTCCAGGAGCGCGACGCGCTTTGTGACGTTGTTCAGTTCCGAATAAATCAGGTTCGCAAGATCGAAGTAGCCCTTGCGCGGCTCCTGCATGCCCGCAAGCGCGCTTTCAATCGGACCCTCCGCGGCGCGGTAATTCGGCGGCTCGATCGACGCGTAAGCAGCCGCCAGAAGATAATACGCATTTGAATCAACTGTTTCGCCGCACTGACGGGCGAAATTGATCCACTGGTTGAGTCCGGAAATCGCGGTTTGCCATTGCTCCAGCTGGAAATTGAGCTGCGCAATAAAATAACGAAGCTGATTGTTGCGCGACGCCGGCAGACCGTTGGAATTCAGCGCCGCCTGCATGTCGGCCAGAGCGCCGCGATAGTCGTCGAGATTGACCCTGACGTTCGCACGAAGTTCATGAACCGTTGCGCGCTCATAGGCGCTCATGGAACCGCCGCGGCTGCTGATGAGGCTGTTGAAACCGGCCAGCGCTTCATTCCACTGGTCGTTCTGCATGAACTCGTAAAGCTTCTGGATTTCCTGCCCAATACGGGGAGACAACGTCGCAGAAGAGCCGCCCTCTTCATCGGAAGCGCATTGTTGCGCCATCGCAGCCGTCGGCGCCGCGACAACGCCGATAAGCGCTGCCGCAGAGGCGGAGAGAAGGACTTTGACTTTTTTCCAGCGCATCTCAATCATGTCTTCGCCTTACACTTTATCCCTTGAACCAAACCGCCACTCGCAACCCGCCCGCGCGGTTATTCCTCCGCAAGCTGGAATACAATAACGGTCTGCACGCCCCGGCGCGGCTGCGCCTGATTATCGACAATTTTCGGCTGATACTTCCAGCGCTCGACCGACCGGATGGCCGCACGGTTGAAGCAACTGTTGGTGGAATCGACCGCCTGAATATTCGTGGTCTGCCCGTCAGGCGTCACGTCGAACTGCAGCACGACGCGCTCCTCAGAAGAAGCGCGGCTCTGACAGCGGTCCGGAAACTGTGGCGGAATGCGCACCAGCGGCTGTGCGTCGCGATCCGGGTTGAAACCGGAACCGATATTCAAATTCGCATCAATCTGCGGCACGGCGGCGCGAACCCCGTCAAGCGCCGGGCGGTTCGACGGGTCGGACACGGCCGGCGGCGGCGGCGGCGGCGCATCGAGCGTCGGCCGCTTGAACTCGCGATTGGCCTGATTGAGGTCGGTGTCGTCAATCTGCGCCGTGATATTGAGACTGATCGCTTCCTGTTCTTCATTGAGGCGGGTTGGGCCGGTGATCATCTGCGCCATAAACAGGAACAAACCGGCCGTGACCAGAAGGGCGCCAGGCAAGCCGACAATCATCCGAGCAACTGATCCCATGATGCGTTCTCCTTAAACGTCTTCCGTAGAAACGGCGACGTCGCTGATGCCAGTGGCGCGGATCTGGTTGACAACCTCAACCAGAAGCCGGGTTTTCGCCTTTGAGTCAGCCTGCACGACTGCTGTTCCCTTAGGATTTTCACGACGCAACTGTTCGACGGCGGTTTTGACGCCCTCAAGTTCGACCCGCTCTTTATTGATCCAAATCTCATCGTCCTCGGAAATCGCGACGATGATCGAGGCAAGTTTGCGCTCTTCGGCGGTAACGGCGTCCGGCCGCGTGATCTCGACGCCAGGCTCCTTCACGAAGGTCGATGTCACGATGAAGAAGATCAGCATAATGAAGACGATGTCGAGCAACGGCGTCACGTTGACGTCTTCGTCGTTTTCGGGCTGTGCAAAACTGCGTCTCGCCATAACTTTTCCGCCTACGAACCTAAATCCTGTTTAGCGCCGAGGCGCCTTCCTACTGTTCTTTCTGCAACGTCAGCGTCACCGGGCACGACGAGTTGCAGCCGTCCCGCGCCTGGTCCATCACCTCGACCACGACGCCCGATTCCGATAACGGCGCAGCGCTGACGAGGATGACCCCGTTTGGCTCGCGCGCATAAAATTCCTGCACCACCGGCGTCACCGACCCGGGGTCGATATCGCGGATATTATTGACGCGCACGAACCCGTCCTCGCGCACCGCCAGCAGAAGAGCGGGTGGCGCAGCATCAGGGGGGGTGTCATTATCTTCCGGCGTATTCACGTCGATGCCCTTTTCGCGCAGGAACGTCGCCGTGACGATGAAGAAGATCAGCAGGATAAAGACGATGTCGAGCAGCGGCGTGATGTTGACGTCCGCTGAATCGTCTGAATGGATCGCCTTTTTTCTCATGTCGCTACTACTCGATCAGTAATTCGTCGGAAATCTTGTGAGACGCTTTCTGCACATTGCGGTCGAAAGCGTTGATGAAGATGAGGCCGGACAGAGACGCCACGAGCCCCGCCATGGTCGGGATCGTCGCCTTTGAAATGCCGGCCGCCATCAGGCGAGCGTTCGAGTTGCCGGTGGTCGCCATGACGTCAAAGACCTCGACCATGCCGGTCACCGTACCAAGAAGGCCGAGCAGCGGCGTCACCGCCACCAGCGCGCGGATAACGTTGTTGAACCGTTGCGCTTCCTGATTGGTTTCTGAAATCAGCCGTTCGCGGACAGCATGCGCATACCACGATTTGTGATCATTGCGCGCCGCCCATGCGCGCTGTGCGCGCTTGACGACGCCGCCATGGGCGCCGGACCAGTACATCAGACGCTCGATAATCAGCGCCCACATGAAAAAGGTCGTGAACATGATCACGCGGAGGACATCGCCGCCAGCGTTCAGGAAATTCATCAGCGCTTCGTAGCCGACGTTGATCATTCCCATAGCCTAAAGACCCCTTTTCCTGAATGGGCGCCCCGCACACCGGAGCTGCCCAGTCGGCGAAAGAAGGACCGGGCGGTTAAGCCCGGCCGCCTTCCGCATGTTCAGCAATAATGCCGGCTGCCTGCTCTTCGAGAATTTGCGTGACGCGTTTCGACGCGCCGGCCGCAAAGGCATGAAGAAGCAGAAGCGGGATCGCCGCGATAAGTCCAAGCACCGTGGTGACCAGCGCTTCGGAAATACCGGACGCCATGATCTGCGGGTCGCCGGTGCCGAAGAGCGTGATCGCCTGGAAGGTGTTGATCATGCCGATAACCGTACCGAGAAGGCCAAGCAGCGGCGCAACCGCGGCAAGCACCTTGATGAGGTTAAGACCGCCTTCGAGTTTCGGCACCTCTTTCAGGATCGCGTCGTCAAGCTTGAGCGCGACCGTCTCCACATCGTTGGAGTTGGTGTTCTCATAAGCCAGCATGACGCGGCCCAGCGGGTTCGACTTCGACGCTTTCTTGCGGCGAACCTGACCGCGCACGGCGCCGGCCGTCATGGTCAGCGTCACCCACTTATAGGCGCCGAGAAGCACGCCGAAGATCGCGGCGACGATGATCACCTTACCGATGAACCGGCCCTGATCGATGCGCTGACGCAGCGTAGGCGAAGCCACCTGAAGATCGAGCAGCGTGCCGAGCGTCGGGTCGATGGCGCCGCGGACGAAGCCGTCGCCGGAAGCGTTTTCAACGCGGCTCGCCGCGCCGGTGATGCCGCCTGGCGGCTGCTTTGAAAGGAACCGAAGCTGACCTTCCTTGATGGTCAGGTAACGGCCATTGGAGAAAGCCACATAAGGACCGATCCGGGTAATCGTCGCATTCGCAGCTTCCCCGTTTGCCTGAATGATTTCGGCATCGAACGTCGCCGTTTTGCCCTGCTCGGCCATCTGCTGGATCATGATCTCCCACAGATCGCGAAGCTGAGCTTCCGTCGGCAGCTGTTCCGTCTGCGCAAGCTCCTGCAGCGTCACCCCGCGACCGGGGAATTGCGCCGAGATGATCGAGGCGTCGACCTGCGTGCGCAAATCGGCCGCCGCGGTGCGCGCGGCGCCGAACAGTTCCTGGAATTCGCCCTGTTTCGAAGCGAGTTCCGCATCAAGCTCTGCAATGCGCGCCTGATTGGTTTCCATCACGCCTTCGAGGCGGGTCGATTCGGCTTCCGCCGCCGCCACCTGATTGCGTACCCGCGTCAGTTCAGCCTGCTGCTGATTGCGCTGCGCGAGGAAGCGCTGTTCACGCTCGCGGTTTTCCGCGCTGACGTCGCTGCGTTCCTGCCGCACCGCCGAGAGCACCTGATCGAGCGTCACCTGCGCGTTCGCCGAAGCAAATCCGCCGGTTGAGAAATCCATGCTCGCCGCTGTAACGCCGGCGATCAGGGAAAGAGAAGCAAGTTTGAAGAGTTTCATGACTTGTATTCCTTTTAATCCTTATGTCGCCGTTACTGGGCCTGAACCGGTGGCCGCACCGGTGCGAAGAAAATATTCGGCGCGGTTTGCTCTTTCGCCATCCTCAGTGCGAGATTGACGTCGGGCAGATAGCTGCGGTTCAGATTCGTCCAGTCACCCGCATTGACGTCCCAGATCCGCAGGGTCGAGTCGTCTTCCGTCTTGAAGATCAGCGCGACCCGGCCGATTTGCAGGCACTCGCCCGTCAGCTCGCCATCCGCAACTGGAATGGTGCATTGACTGACGTTCATGGTACGGCCTTTTTCAAGTTCGATCTGATAGGCCTCCACGATCAGGCGGTAACGCTGCGCCGCCGACATGTCCGGGTTGGACAGAACGCCCTGAAGACGCGTCGCCCGCGTGGTGCGGTCTTCGATCTCGAACGGCAGGTCCGCCGCAACGAGTTCGCCGAACCGGCTGACCATGTCTTCCATCAGAGGCTGCATCGCGCGCGCAAGTCCTTCGACATTGTCGATGTCTGACTGCAGCTGCGTGATCTTGCGTTCCTGCGCTTCGATATTGCGCGTCAGGGAAGCATTATAACGACGCGCCGCTTCGAGCTGCTTCAGGTTCGCCCGGTAATCATTCAGCAATGACGCCGTTTGATCATCAAGCTGATCAATGCGCTGCTGCGACGCGGCTGTGTCGCGCGCCGTTTGCTCGGCTGTATCGAGCGCCGATGTGAATTGCGCCTGAGCCGGCGCGCTCAAGACGGCAAGCGCCGCCGCCGCTGAACCCAGAATCGCTAGTCTTTTCAT
>DGNI01000073.1:0-15429 GCA_002388885.1 Parvularculaceae bacterium UBA4496
CTGCAATGTAGTCTTCGTCGCTTGCCTTGATGCCGGCGCCGGCGCCGGTTTCAACCAGCACTTCATGGCCGTTCTGGACATATTCGCGGACGCTGCCCGGAACGAGGCCAACGCGATATTCGTGAACTTTGATTTCCTTGGGAACGCCTACCAGCATGGGAACCTCCCTGTTGAGCTTTTGGCGAAGTTATATTCTGTTTTCAGCGCAGGTTTTTGATNNGAAATTTTGGATTCATGGAATATTTTGCGATAAATAGGCAGGATTGAAAGATAGGATTCAATAAATGGACAGGTTTGATACAGCCATCCTCGAAATCCTGCAGGAAGACGGACAGTGTTCGTTTTCTGATCTAGGCGACCGGGTGGGGCTGTCACCGTCGGCCTGTCACAAGAGGGTCAAGGAGCTGTGGAACGCCGGCGTCATCACACAGCACGTCGCATTGGTCGATGAGCGGGCGGCGGGCCTAGAAACGTCTGTCTTCGTACAGGCCACTTTGAAAAACCAGCAACAGGTGACGCTACACGCCTTCGAAAAAGCCGTGACGCTCCACCGTGAAATCATGGAGTGTTATCTGATGGCCGGCCTGTCGGATTATCTTTTGCGTATCCTGTGCCGCGACGGCGCCGACTATGAACGGATTCATACGGAAATTTTAACAAGGCTGCCAGGTGTTGACCGGGTCATTACAAATTTCGCGATCCGCAAGGTATTCCGGCGAACCGCAGTGCCGCTTTAGGGCGGGACGGCGCCGCAAATAAGGCGATTTTGCGGCGGCGTTAACGACTGCATCCCTTGGCGCGCGCGGCTTCTGACAATGCAATTCAATTTGACGTTAAGCTTTTAAAAGCTCGGCAAATCTTCTTCTGCAAAACTACGCTCGCAATAGTTTTACGAGGGTAAGATGCTCACGACTGCGCGTGTTGATATTCCGGCGCAAATTGCGGCGCGATTGAAAGTCACGGCGGACTATTCCGACAATGTCAACGACTACGCCCGTGAAGACCTGATCGGTTTTAAACGGCCCATCGCGGCGGCGTTCGCCTTGGTCATGCCATTTGCGGTGGTGTTCGCCTATGAGGCGGACGGGCCCTGGTTCGCCATTCAGCTTGCCGGCGCGATCATCGCGCTCGTCGCCGGGGGCCTGTTTGTCATCGGCCGCCAGGAATGGCCGAATATTGTTGAGGAATTCCAGACCAGCGTTATGGCGAAGAAGAAAGCCATTGCCGACTTGCGCTGCGGTTTTGGCGAGTCGTCCTTCCTGAGCAATGGCCGCGCGCCGAAGTTTTTCCTGCATGACCACGGCGTTCTGGTGCTCGCCGATGCAGGCGATCTCAAAACGCTGTTCTTCGATATCTCCAATGACGGCACCGATCCTCGCTGGGAGCTTTATGAAAGCGGCGAGATTTGCCGCCGGGTGTGGCGCTGGCTGCGCCTGCCGGTTTCGCGTGAAGTGGTGAAATTTTCGACCGAAGGTGCGCGTCTCGCTCGCATCGGAGAGCCGCCGCGTATCCAGTCTATTGAAGCCTGGGAAGCCATCAATGTGTCCCTTGGCGAGCCCATGGATGGCGCGATTATCCATGAATCGTTTGATGAGGTCGTCGATAACGTCCAGCGGATGATGTACTAGGTTTGAAGGCTCTTAAAGCCCTGATTCCAACCCCTTACAATCATCCGCCGCCGCCGCTATATGGGGCGAATGGCGACGCTTATCGATAATGTCGGTGCGGCCCCGAAGCCGCGACACCCTGAAAAGCAGAAGCGCGAAGACACGCCCGTTCTGCGCAAGCCCGACTGGATTCGGGTCAAGGCGCCGGTATCGAAAGGCTTTACGGAAACGCAGAAGATTGTCCGCTCGAAAAACCTGCACACAGTTTGCGAGGAAGCGGCCTGTCCGAATATCGGCGAGTGCTGGGACAAGAAGCATGCGACCATGATGATCATGGGCGACACCTGCACCCGCGCCTGCGCCTTTTGCAATGTGAAGACCGGCCTGCCGTCCGCGCTTGATCCACAAGAGCCGGCGCATGTGGGCGAAGCCGTCGCCGAGATGGGACTTAAGCACGTCGTTATCACGTCGGTCGACCGGGACGACCTGACCGATGGCGGCGCCGAACATTTTGCCGCCGTGGTGCGCGCGATCCGCGAACGCGCGCCCGGAACCACCATTGAAATTCTGACGCCTGACTTTTTGCGCAAGGACGGCGCGGCGGAAATCGTTATTGACTCAAAGCCGGACGTCTTCAATCACAACCTTGAAACCGTGCCGCGGCTTTATCTCTCGATCCGGCCGGGTGCGCGGTATTTTCATTCCATGCGCCTGCTTGAAAAAGTCAAAGAGCGCGACCCGCAGATGTTCACGAAGTCCGGCATCATGGTGGGCCTCGGCGAAACGCGCGAGGAAGTGATGCAGGTGATGGACGACATGCGGTCCGCCGGCGTCGATTTCATCACCATCGGCCAATATCTACAGCCGACTCGTAAACACGCCGCCGTTGATCGCTTCGTACACCCGGACGAGTTCAAGTCTTATGAAATGCTCGCTCGCGCCAAAGGATTTTTGATGGTGTCAGCTTCGCCGCTGACGCGCTCCTCGCATCATGCGGGCGAAGACTTCGCGAAACTTCAGGCGGCGCGCGCGGCGAAGCACGGCTGAGATGCGCGGGTTTCGATGGAAAATATTCTTTCGATCGCCCGTTGAAAAAGTCTATGATGCGTTGACGAGCGACGAGGGCAGGGCGTCTTTTTGGGCGGAAAGCACGCGCGAATCTGGCGGCGCAATTGAATTCACTTTTCCCAATGGCGAGTCTTATACGGCGAATATTCTGGAACAGTCGGCGCCAGGCGTATTCTCCATCCGGTATTTTGGCGCGCGGACCACGTTCAGCCTATCCGCGGAATCAGGCGGAACGATCCTCGTACTTGAAGTGGACGATGGAACCGAAGATGACTGGCTCGAATCTTATGCAGGCTGGATTTCCGTTTTGATGAATATGAAATCGGTTGTTGATTTCGGCGCCGATCTTCGTAATCACGATCCGAAGAAGTCATGGGATCAGGGCTTTGTCGACAACTAGGCGAGCGTTATGACCATAAAACTATACGATCTTGCGCTATCAGACCCGGACGTGCGGCCGAGCCCGTTTTGCTGGCGGGCGAAATTCGCGCTTCTACACAAGGGCGTGCCGTTCGAAACGGTTCCCGTGCCTTTCGCCGACAAGGAACAATATCCGAACAAGGATCACGGGCTGGTGCCGATCCTGATTGATGGCGATGAAATCATCTGCGACAGCGAAAACATTTACGCCTACGCAGAGCAGAAGTTCGAAGGCACGCCCCTGGTGCAAAGTTCCGGCGAGCGCGCGGCGTGCGATTTTTACAATGCGTGGGCCGCGTCAAATCTATTTCCGTATTTCGCGCCGATGATGTTCGTACGCGTTCATGCGGCGGCGCACGAAGACGACAAGGCGTACTTCCGCAAGACGCGCGAACAGCGCCTCGGTAAAACGCTGGAAGAAGCCGCAGCGACGCCGGGCTTGAGCGAAAGAATAGAAGAAGCGCTGCAAACGCTCGCTGCGCCGATGGTCCGGCACAAGTTTCTCGGGGGCGAAAGCGCCAACATGGCCGATTATAACATGTTCAGCATCTTCCAATGGCTGCGTTTGACAACGCAGGAAGAGCTTTTCGAAACGCCGCAGGCGGTCGCCGCATGGCAGGAACGGATGCTCGATCTTTTCGACGGCTACGCCAGGAACGCCAAGCGGGTTTCGTGACGGTCAGGAAAACGACGACCGAGGTTCCCTTCACGGCGCGCCAGATGTTCGATCTCGTCGCCGATATTGAGCGCTATCCGGAATTCCTGCCCTGGTGTACAGCGTTGCGGATTGTTCAAAAGGACGTGTCGGACGGACAGGGAACCATGACCGCCGACATGGTGGTCGCCTACACCGTTTTTCGCGAGCGCTTCCGCAGCAAGGTTCTTCTGGACCTGGAAAACAGCCGCATCGATGCGGCCTATGTGGACGGGCCGTTCCGCAATCTGCAGAACCGCTGGCGATTTACCGACAAACCCGAAGGCGGATCGATCATCGATTTTGAAATCGCTTTCGAGTTCAAAAACTTTCTTCTGCAGGCGACGGCGCAGGCGGTGTTCGACAAGGCGTTCGCGCGCATGTCGGAGGCGTTCGTGACGCGTGCTGAAGAAGTTTATGGGCCGCAATAGGGAATGTTGGCTCATTCCATGTGCTGTAAGTAGCGGTAACGTATTATAATTTCCCATCCGGTTACGCGAGCGCGTCTTTCTTGAATTCCCTCGTCTGCGGTGTATTGTTTTGCAAAGAATACATTATGGAGGAAATTCTATGCGTTTACAGATGAAAAACGTCGCGTGGGTGGCGGCTGTGTCTGTTTTTGCAATTGCGTGCGGTTCTGGAGGCGATGAGGTTGCGGAGTCGTCCGCCGCAAAGCCCGGCTCCGTCGAATCGAAACCAGAATCGTCAAAAGAAAGTTCAAAATCTGGTTCTGACGCCGGGCCCGTCATCGTTAGTAATGTGAATGCCGATATTTTTGGCGTGAAACTCGGCATGACACCGGAGGAGGCCAAGGCGGCTTTGGAAGAAAACAAACCGCAATACTGGCAAGGTACGCCGCTGGTCTATAATACGATTGAACAACAAATGGGGCTGACAGACTCGATGTTCAAGCCGACGGCCGAGACCTCAGGCGCGTTCGTAAGCGCCACAAGCATATCACGCGGCAGTGATCAGGTGCACGTTTATTTTGCGGCGCCTCCGGCTGAGAATGTTGTTCAATCCATCGAGCGCAAAGAGAATGTTAGCGGCGACACGTCAGTAGAAGTTTACCGTCAGGCGCTTGTCGATAAATACGGCGAGCCTGACGAAGTGGATGAAGCAGGCGCGGTTATTCTGCTTAAATGGCTCTATGATGGAAAAGACTGTAATCGGCTGGCGTCGAATCTGCCCGCAACCAAATACCAGCATTGGCCAACCGATCTCGCCAGCATCCCCCATTCTCCAAAACAGTGTGCAACGGCGCTGATTTATTCTTTAACCTCGCCAACCGGTGACATTGTCAGCACTGTGGAAGCCAAAATCGGAAATGTAGGACAGATATATCTCAATCGGGAAGCCATGATGGCGCTGCGGGATGATATTCAGCAGAAGGCACAAGAAGAGAGAATTAAACAGGCGACGGACGCGCCGGATTTGTAGCGTCTACTGCGCCGGAAAGAGCCCGAGATGACTTCGGGCTCTATTCCACTTTCGTCTTTTGAATCTTTGCGTGGATTTCGTTCACTTTCATCAGCGCGGCTGAGCCATAATAGTTGATATATTCCACCTTGAAGATGCCGTTTGCGATGGTCGGGTCGCCCTGCATGAGCGATTGCGCCTCTTCAATGGACTCCACATTTAGGATGAAAAGTCCGCGTTCGTCGGCGCCATTAGCCAGCGGGCCGGCGAGCACCAGTTTACCTTCTTCGGCCAGCTTGCCGATATTGGCGAAGTGTCCGCGGAACATTTCGGTTCGCTCGTCTTTATCGGTGATCTCCGCATCTGCGGGACCGGTGCGCAACATGACGAAAACATAGGACCGCATGCCATATTCATCGGCGCCGAGTTCTTCCGCCAGCGCGGCATCATAGCCCTCCGGCGCCGTATCGTCTGCGAGCACGGCGGCGGGGAAAAACAATAGGGCGGCGAGGAATGATGTAATGAAACGCATGGGTGTCTCCGGTTATTATGTAACTATAATGTTACATATATTCTGCGTCGCTGCAAGTGCCTGAATTTCAACTCCGAAGCTGCGTCAGTATTAGATGCAGCGCGGTTTCTGTGGCCTTGGTCCTGACGAAATCACGGGAGCCTTCGGCGAACACCCGCCGTTCGACGCGGGTGACGCCATCCCGGCTGGCGACGCCGAACCAGACCAGACCGACCGGTTTCCTGTCTGTGCCGCCGGTTGGCCCGGCGATGCCGGTGACCGAAACGGCGATGTCGGCGCGTGAATTGGCGATGGCGCCTTTCGCCATCGCGCGCGCCACGGGCGCGCTGACAGCGCCGTGCTGGTTGATCAGCGCCGTGGACACGCCGAGCATTTCGGCTTTCGCCTCATTGGAATAGGTGATGAAGCCGCGATCGACGACGGCGGATGAGCCCGGTACATCGGTCAGCGCCGCGACAATCATGCCGCCGGTGCAGGACTCTGCTGTTGCGACGGTCATCCCTTCTGCGCCGGCCTTGTCGATAATCGCCTGCGCTAAGGACCAGATGCGATGGGTCTGGGTCATGGTTGGTCGTTACGCGGAATTATGCGTTTGGCTGATTTCATCGCCGATATCCGCCTCGCGCATGATGCGGCGTGCATCGTTGAACTCATCATCAGGCACGAGAATGCGTTTTTGGAAAATGCCGATCATCCCTTCCGTCATGCTCATATGCTGGTCGGCGAGAAGAAAATTGATGTCGCTTTGCTGCAGCAGGTCTTGCAGGAAGCTGAGGAGGGCCGGGTCATTCGAGCGAACAAGTTCTTTCACAGGGATTTTTCCTAATCTGATTGAGGCAACGCGACAGTCGCAGTCGCCATGGCGGCGATCCCTTCGCGGCGGCCGGTAAAGCCCAGCTGTTCCGTAGTCGTGGCTTTCACAGATATGCGCGCGGCGCCGATTTGCAATATTTCAGCGAGTGCGTTGCGCATTTTATCCCGGTGGGGTCCGATCTTCGGCGCCTCGCACATGAGGGTCACGTCGCAGTGGGTGATCTGGCCCTTGCGTTCCGTCACCAGGTCACGCGCTTTTTCTAAAAACACACGGCTCGGCGCGCCTTTCCATTGCGCATCCGAAGGCGGGAAGTGATCGCCGATATCGCCAGCGCCGATTGCGCCGAAAATCGCATCGGTCAGCGCGTGCATGCCCACATCGGCGTCGGAATGGCCTTTGAGTTTATGTGAATGCGGAATTTCAACGCCGCAGATGATGACAGCGGTTCCGTCTTCAAAGGCGTGAACGTCAAAGCCGTGGCCGGTGCGGTATTCCATTTTATGTGCTTTCCTGCCGAGCAGCGTTTCGGCCATGCCGAAATCTTCGGCCTGTGTGATCTTCATATTGTCGGGCGAACCTGCGACCAGCGCAACGGAAAGACCAGCGGCCTCCGCGACCGCGGCGTCATCTGTCAGTTGTTGTCCGGCGGCGGCGCGGTGCGCAGCGAGAATTTTATCGAAGTGAAACCCTTGCGGCGTCTGCGCCCGCCACAGTGCGTCGCGCGGCACGGTGGTTTCGATTTTGTTGCCTTCGTTTGCACGCTTGATCGTGTCATGCACGGGCAGGGCGGCGACCGCGCCGTCAGAGGATTGCTGCGCATCAATCACGCGTGAGATTGTTCGTTCATCGATGAACGGCCGCGCGGCGTCATGAATGAGGACGTGCTTAGGCGCGTCAGCTTCAATGCTTTCGATCCCGAGCCGGACAGAGTCCTGACGCTCGGCGCCGCCGAATACGGGGTCGAGCAGTTTCGGATGATCGAGGAGCGCGCCCATGGCCGCATGGTACTCGTCCCGGTCGTCGCGGTGGATGATAACGCGCACGGCGTCGATGTTCGGGTGGTTCAAAAACGCATCCGCCGTCCAGGCGATCACCGCGCGGCCCGCAAGATCGCGATACTGCTTCGGTCCGCCCGCGCCGGCGCGCGTGCCGCGGCCTGCGGCGACGATGATGGCGATGGTGTCGGCTTTAACCATTTGATCCGGAACTCATTTGTAAGCTCAGGGTTTAGCGGCTAAACACGCCGTTCGCCAAGAACCATCGTGAAGAATGCTCTCTTTCGCCGACATATCTCTCAAAAACAACGTCGCGCTGGCGCCCATGTCAGGCGTGTCCGATCTGCCGTTCCGGCGGGCCGCAGCGCGTTTCGGGGCAGGGCTCGTAGTCTCTGAAATGACGGCGTCGGAGGAACTCGCCCGCGCGCGAAGGCGCGCAGATTATGATTCGGCCGCCTTCGCGGCCGGGGGCCGGCCGGATGTGGTCCGCCGCGCCGAAGGCGACGGCGAGATATTTCCGTTCGTGATCCAGCTTGCGGGGCGTGAGGCGCGATGGATGGCCGAAGGCGCAAGGCTCGCCGAGGCCGCGGGTGCGGACGTTATCGATATCAATATGGGCTGCCCGTCGCGGCAGGTGACGGGCGCAGCGTCCGGCTCGGCGCTGATGCGCGATCTCGATCACGCCCTGACCTTGATCGAGGCGACGGTGGCTGCGACTACGAAACCGGTGACGCTGAAAATGCGCCTCGGCTGGGACTGGAATTCACTGAATGCAGCCGAGCTTGCAAAGCGCGCCGAAAGCGCCGGCGTTCGATTGTTGACGGTGCATGGGCGAACCCGTTGCGACTTTTACAACGGGACCGCGAACTGGCGCGCCGTCCATGAAGTTAAAAAAGCCGTTTCGATCCCGGTTATCGTTAATGGCGACATCGTCGATGCGGAAACAGCGCGGCAGGCCCTTGAGCAATCCGGCGCAGACGGCGTGATGATCGGCCGGGCGTCAACGGGACGGCCGTGGCTGCCCGGCGCCATAGCGACTGCGCTCCAAACCGGCGGCGACATTGAAGCGCCGAGAATAGAATTGCAGCGGGATGCAGCGCTTTCCCATTACCGGGAGACCATCGCCCATTACGGCGCACCGCTCGGGGTGCGTATGGCGCGCAAACACCTCGCGGCTTATGTGGATCACGCCTCGGTCGACATTGACCCGGCCTTGCGGCGTTCGTTCCGGGCGGCGCTCTGCCGGATGGCTTCTCCGGATCAGGTCGCAAATGCGCTGACAGGTTTCTTCGATGGTAACTTTCGGCTGGCGGAAAAGGCCGCGGCCTGAGCCGGGATTCGCTCCGGTTATTTCCCCTGTACCATTTTGGCAACAAAAGTGTTGATTTTTGGCAACAACCAACGCACGATCCCCCGTGGTTCGCGGCTTGCAGGGTGCTGCAGCTGAAAATCAGGGACGAGTCAGGCGCGGGCCAGCGCTGTGATTCGATAACGTGCAGGGAATTTGGGGCGGATAACGCCCACAAGGATTGCGTAGTTTGAGTCATCCATCTCAGCTTCATGACAAGACTGATGGCGCGCGCGCTGGCCGGCGTTTTGCGCCTGACTGGGTGTTTTCAAACGCGACGGCTGGCGCTGCGTTGATCGGCGCGGGCGTAGTCGCCTTTCTCACCACATGGTTCCTGATGTCTCCGCTGGTGGAAACGGTGGATCGCGCATTCCTCCGTACCATGATTATCGGCAATATCGTGATTGCAGCAGGCTTTGCGCTGCTCGTCGGCGTACGGCTTTACCACGTCTGGTCGAACCGCCGGAACCAGCTCGCCGGGTCGCGTACTCACATGCAGCTCGTCGGCATCTTCTCCCTGCTGGCTGTCGTTCCTGCTGTTGTCGCGTTTTTGTTTGCTTTTACAATTCTTCGCACAAGCCTCAACGACGTGTTCAGTGAACGGATCGATAATTATCAGGAGACAGTGCGAAACTTAGCTAATGGCCTCATAGATACGTACCGCGCCGACGCGGATCAAATGATCCGTGAAATTGCGTTTGACATTCGTCGCCAGGAAGAGGCGCGCATTGGCCTTGAGCAAACACCGATAAGTTATCGACGATACATTTATGCGCAGGCTCAGGTGCGCGGCCTGTCGGCACTATATCTTATTGACGGAGACATGAATATCCTCGTCGGCGCAGAGATCGAACCAGGTAACTACAGCCTGCCATCCGCGGAAATTTTCCAGCAGCTCAAAAATGCTCCTGTTGGCTCAGCGTCACCGGTTTTGGGCGTGAATAACGACGAAACCTACGACATGTTTCGTGTGACTCATTACATTGAGGAATATGGCGGCGGATTTATTATCGGCTACTACAAGATCGCACCGGACACGACGGCGCGCATCTTCGCGGCGCGCGGCGTGGTCGCGGATTGGGAAGAGGCGCGGCTCGGCCGTTCGCGCCTGGAGCGTGTATTCCTCGCCGGCTATATCGTGCTGGCGATCATCATTCTGTTCGGCGCTATCTGGCTGGCGCTATGGGCGGCGACGCGGCTCGTCCAACCCATCGGCAGGCTCGTAAACATGTCCGAACGGGTTTCGGCGGGCGATCTCGGCGCTCGGGTTGAGGTCTACAAGGAAGACGGCGAACTCGGCGCGCTGGCGCGTTCCATGAATCATATGACGGCGCAGCTGCAGACCCAGCGCAACGACCTGATTGACACCAACCGCCAGTTTGATGAACGCCGCCGATTTACCGAAGCCGTACTGTCGGGCGTTTCGGCGGGCGTAATTGGTCTTGCTTCTGATGGGCGCATCACAATCGCGAACAAATCCGCTGCAGAACTGATTGGCGATGGCGCAGAAACGTTGACGGGTAAAAATATCGCTTCGTTCATGCCCGAGCTTTCGGAGCTTTTGAACCGGTCGGCAGAGTCTTCTTACATCGAAACGGGTGATCAGATTGACCTGACGCGTCAAGGCAAGACGCGAATGCTGAATGTCCGCATTGTTAAAGACGCCGCCGGCGCCGGGTTTGTCGTAACATTCGATGATATTACGCAGCTCATCGCCGCACAGCGCAACGCTGCGTGGGGTGATGTGGCGCGACGCATTGCTCATGAAATCAAAAATCCGCTGACCCCGATTCAGCTTTCCGCTGAGCGGCTGCGCCGGAAATATGCTGGCGAAGTGCGGTCAAACCCGGAAGTATTCGACCGCTGTACCGAAACGATAATCCGTCAGGTCAATGATATCGGGCGAATGGTCGATGAGTTCTCATCTTTCGCACGCATGCCGAAACCGGTGATCAGCGGCGAAGATGTGCGTGAGCTCGTCAAGGCGGCGATCTTTCCGCAGAAGGTCGCCTTTCCGGATATCGAGTTTTCCATCAAAGCCCCGGATGATCCTGTCATGGCCGAATGCGATGGCCGTTTGATCGTGCAGGCCTTTTCCAATCTACTCAAAAATGCAGCTGAATCGATCAGCGCACGGCTTGCTGATGACGAAAACGGCGAGCCGGGAAAGATTGTTGTTCGCATTGACGCTGGCGAAGCTCAAGCCAAGGTGCATATTATGGATAACGGCGTTGGTCTTCCGAAAGAAGAACGCCACCGCCTCGCTGAACCTTACATGACAACGCGCGCGAAAGGCACCGGGCTCGGCCTCGCAATTGTGAAAAAAGTTGCCGAGGAACACGGGGGATCGCTGGAATTTTCAGATGATCACACACTTGGCGCGACCGGCGCCCGCATGACTATTACACTTCAACGAGCGCGTCTGCAGGAAGCAGCGCCTCATGCAGCGGCAGCGGAATAGACGAGAGAGTAAGAGAGGGTGTGCGTTTTATGAGTATTGATGTCCTGGTCGTAGACGATGAAGCAGACATCCGTGAGTTGATTTCGGGAATCCTCGAAGATGAAGGATTCAGTCCGCGTGCGGCGGCGGATTCAACTTCGGCACTGGCTGCTGTGCGTGATCGCTGCCCTTCGCTGGTGATTCTGGATGTCTGGTTACAAAATTCCAAACTCGACGGTATCGAGATTCTGGAAACCCTCAAAAAACTTCATCCCGATCTGCCGGTTGTTATCATTTCCGGCCACGGAACAATCGAAACCGCTGTGGCTGCGATCAAGAAGGGCGCTTACGACTTTGTTGAAAAGCCGTTTAATGCGGACCGGCTGATTTTGGCGGTGAACCGGGCCCTCGAAGCGGCGCGGCTGGTGCGCGAAGTTTCCGAACTGCGTGAGCGTGCGCCGGATTGGGGCCTCATCGGGTCATCTGCTGCGGTCTCGTCTTTGCGCAATGTGATTGAACGCGTCGCGGATGCGCGTTCCCGAGTTTTAATTTCTGGCCCGCCCGGATCCGGCAAGGAAATGATTGCACGTCTTCTCCATGCGCGCTCCAGCCGCCAGAATCGGCCATTTGTCGTCGTCAGCGCTGCTTCAATTGCCCCGGACAGGATGGAAGAAGAACTCTTCGGCATTGAAGGCGATGACGGATCGACCCGCATGATCGGCCTGATGGAAAAGGCTCATGGCGGCACGCTGATGTTTGATGAAGTGAGCGATATGCCGATTGAAACGCAAGGCAAGATCCTGCGCGTTCTCGTTGAGCAGCGGTTCAAGCGTGTTGGCGGGCAAAAAGCCGTAGAAGTTGACGTGCGTATTGTTTCCACTACGTCTCACGATCTCTTAGCGTTGGCTGCAGATGGAAATTTCCGCGAAGATCTCTATCACCGCCTTAATGTGGTCTCGATCAATGCGCCGGGGCTCGATGAGCGGCGCGAAGATATTCCGGCGCTGGTCGCATTCTTTGTTGATCGCATTGCAAAGGCGTCAGGCCTCCCTAAGCGGCCGCTGTCAGTTGAAGCCTTGGCGGCGCTGCAGGCATGTGCCTGGCCGGGCAACGTTCGGCAGTTGCGTAACATTATCGAGCGCACGCTCATCCTGATGGGACGCGACCCTGAGATCGAAATCACCTGCGAGCATCTGCCGACGGAAGTAATGGATTCAGGGCTTTCCATACCGGCGGGCGAAGGGCTGGAGCAGATTATCACCCTTCCGCTTCGCGAAGCGCGCGAGCGTTTTGAGCNNAATATCTGATCGCTCAGATTAACCGTTTCGGCGGCAACATATCGCGGACAGCGGCGTTTATCGGTATGGAACGCTCTGCCCTTCATCGCAAACTGAAGGCGCTTGGGGTCAACGGCCACGCACGCGTCGAAAGCGCTTGAATATAAAGGCGAATCTTTACCCGGATGGGCAATAACAAGGTTTTGGAACCATGCGCGTGATCGTCTGCGGCGCCGGCCGCGTCGGCGTCGGCATCGCGCGACGGCTGTCGCGCGAAAATAATGAGGTTACAGTCGTCGATCAGTCGAAGGAACTGATCCGCGCCGTTGCCGAGCGTCTCGACGTCCGCGGCGTCGTTGGCAATGGCGCGTATCCGGAAACGCTCGAAGAAGCCGGCGCGCGTGAAGCGGACATGATCATTGCCGTTACGTTTTCCGACGAAGTGAACATGGTGGCGTGTCAGATTGCGCATTCGCTGTTCAACGTGCCGACCAAAATCGCACGTGTGAGGGCGCAAGGATATCTCGATCCGCGATATTCGGATTTGTTCTCAAGGGCGCATCTGCCGATCGACGTCGTGATTTCGCCGGAGCGGGAGGTTTCCGAAGCGATCATTCAGCGGATGTCGACGCCGGGCGCCTTTGACATTAAGTCGTTCGTGGACGGACGGGTCTGGGCTGTCGGCGTCAAACTGAGAGAAGACTGCCCGATCATAAACACGCCGCTGCGGCAGGTGGCGGAGCTTTTCCCGGACCTGAAAATCACAATCGTTGCGATAAAGCGCGGCGACAACATTTGGCGCGCCCATTCCGGCGATCAGCTGGAGCCTGGCGATCGCGTATTCTTCGTTTCGGACCGGAACGACGTGACGCGGGCGCTCGATATCATGGGCGAGGCCGGGCGTCAGGCGCGGCGCGTCATTATTGTCGGCGGCGGCAATATTGGTCTCTTCGTCGCCAAGGGTCTTGAAAAGATTGGCTCGATGAAAATTCGCCTGATCGAACGGGACCGCAAACGCGCTGAATTCATTGCTGAAGAACTTGAGCGCACAATTGTGCTTCAGGGAGATGGACTGGACCGCGGCATCTTGCGTGAAGCGGGTGTTGCCGAAGCGGAAACAGTTGTTTCCGTAACAGACAATGATCAGGTGAATATCCTTGCGTCGGTTGTCGCCAAGCGCGAAGGGTCACGGCGTTCCCTGGCGCTCATTAACGACCTCGATTACGGGCCGATTTCGGAGGCTGTCGGCGTTGACCGGTATGTCGATCCGCGCGCGACGACTGTTTCGACAATCCTGCAGCATATCAGGCGCGGGCGCATCAAGGGCGTTTACTCGCTATTGGATGGCGCAGCCGAGATGATCGACGCTGTCGCGCTCGAAACATCTCCGCTGGTCAACAAACCTTTGCGCGAGGCCAGCCTGCCGGAAGGAGTAATGATCGGCGCCGTCTATCGTGATGGCGAAGTGCAGATGCCGACCGGCGACACGGTGATAAATGCCGGTGACCGTATTGTGCTGATGTCCATGCGTGAAAACGTCAAGGATGTGGAACAGATGTTCCGTGTCAGTATCGAATATTTCTGATTATCAAATGCATCAGGCGGCGACATGGCGTGGGTAGGCATTCTCCGGTCTTTCGCGGCGATGCTGTTCATAATTGCACTTGCGATGGTGCCGCCAACGCTGCTTGCGCTGGCCACCAATGCGCCAACGCTTAGCGGCTATGTGTTTGCAATCGCCGCCGCCGTGCTTGTCAGCGGCGGCGCTTACGCCGCCAGTATCGGAAGCCGTCATCCCGCCGGCTTTCGCGGCGCGCTGATCGTCATTCTTTTGTGGTGGATTGTCGTTCCCTTCTTCGCGGCAGTTCCGATCATGGCGGAGGGTTTGTCATTTTCCGACGCCTATTTCGAAACGGTGTCGGCCATGACCACAACCGGCGCGTGGCTTTCCGCTGACGGCGCTATTGCGTCTTATTCTGGCGCTTTGTGGCGTGCGGAACTGCAATGGCTTGGCGGCCTTGCATCCCTTTCTATCGCTGCTGCGATTTTTATCAGGCCCGCCTTTATCGGCATCGATACATTGCTGCCGCCGTTCTCGCGCGGGGATCGGGACTCATTTTTGCGGCCGCTTAGAAACGCGGTCGTATCCTTTGCAGGCGTCTATGCGATTGTCACGCTTGCTGCGTTTTCGACGATCGCCCTTGCCGGGGCCAGCACCTTTGACGCCGCCATTCTGGCCATGACCACAGCCGCCTCCGGCGGGTTCATTCCGCATCCCGACGGGATCACCGCCTATCCCATGGGGGTTCTGATCTCGCTTTGCTTCTTTACGCTGCTAGGCGGGGTGAACTTCGTTCTGATCGCCCGCATCGTTAAGGGGCAGAAAGAGCGATTACGCGATCTCGAAACAGGCGCGTTCCTGCTGATCGTTTTGTGGGCGGCGATTTTATTTTGGGTGACGGCCGGGGCGGGCGATGTCGATTTGTTGATCCCTCAGTTTTTCAACGCCGCGTCGCTAGTGACGACGAACGGGTTCATGATTGGCGAGGCGCCGCCGCTGCTGGTTGTATTGGTCACTGCGATCATCGGCGCCGCTGCCGTATCGACGGCCGGCGGGTTCAAGGTTTTAAGATGGCTGGTGATCATGCGCCGGGCGCGTGAGGAAATCCGGCGGCTGATCACGCCAAGCGGCGTTTTCGGGGCCCGCCGTGTCGCCAATGAATTGGGCGTGTGGATGCATTTTCTAGTATTCACGCTGACGCTGGCGATCCTGCTTGTGGCGCTTTCCATTGGCGGTCATCCGTTTGAGCTTGCG
>DGNI01000073.1:15535-17994 GCA_002388885.1 Parvularculaceae bacterium UBA4496
CTCGAAGCGGCGGTTGCGCTGGCGCTGATCAATCGCGCGTTCTGGAGATGGTGAGACCAATGTCGCGGGTTGCCTATGTCAACGGACGGTATACGCCTTTAAGAGAGGCATCCGTTCACATTGAAGACCGCGGGTATCAGTTCGCTGACGGCATATATGAAGTCTGTATTGTCGTCGGCGGGCGGTTTTATGATTTTGACGGTCATTTCGAGCGGTATGAGCGCTCGCTGCGCGAATTGCGCATGGCGGCGCCGATTGGCCGCCCGGCGCTCGAAATCGTTATTCGTCAACTTTTGAAGAAAAACTGTTTGCGTGACGCGCTTGTCTATATTCAGGTTACGCGCGGCGTTGCGCCGAGAAACCACGCCTTTCCTGTCGATGAGATCGAACCTGCGCTTATCATCACTGCAAGGCGTTTCAATCTCAATGAAAGCGACGCCAAAGCGAGAAGAGGCGTCAAGGTTATCACTCAGCCCGATATCCGTTGGGGCAGGGTGGATATTAAAACGGTTGGGCTGTTGCCGAATGCGCTCGCAAAGCAGGCGGCTTCCGAAGCTGGCGCTGCAGAAGCGTTGCTGGTGCGCGACGGTTTTGTAACGGAGTGCTCGGCATCTAATGCATGGATCGTCGACAAGTCCGGCGCCTTGATCACGCATCCGAAAGGCAATCAGATCCTTGGTGGCATCACGCGTCAGACGACGATTGCGTGTGCAGAAGAACTTCAGATCAGAGTTGAAGAGCGTCCCTTTACAATTGAAGAAGCCAAGGCAGCGCCTGAGGCATTTCTAACCTCTGCGACCTCGTTCGTGATGCCGATCATCGCCATTGACGAGGCTGTCATCGGTTCGGGCGCGCCGGGACCGGTGGCGACACGCTTGCGGGAGGCCTACAAGGCCCGAGTCCGCGCGGCTAAACTGCCGTAATTCCTTAGGTTTTTCTCAATTTGTCCGTTCGGGGCCGTCTAAAGCGGTTGCGCAGGGCGAATTTCCACGCCAGAATGATATTGCGCTGCAACAATAATAACCGACTCGGAGAAGCGGGACTAATGAGTGAAAAAAAACAAAACCTGCAAGACACTTTTCTAAACCATGTTCGCAAGACCAAAATTCCCGTAACAATATTTCTTGTAAACGGCGTCAAACTGCAGGGTATCGTCAGCTGGTTTGATAATTTCTGCGTTTTGTTAAAGCGCGATGGTCATGCGCAACTGGTTTACAAACACGCCATTTCGACCGTGATGCCTCAGGGGCCGGTAAATCTCTGGGACGGCGAAGGCGACGAAACGGCGGAATAATCGCTATCTGGCCTTTTTAGTCGCTATAAAATATTCGCCGCATAGAGGCGAAAATAAATTTGGACTGTTCTTTTGTCTGAACCTGTAACCGCTATTGTTTTGCATCCCGCAATTCGCGGCGATGAAAGCGCACGCCTTCCCGAAGCGCGGCTTGAGGAAGCTGTCGGCCTCGCAGCGGCCATTAATCTCAATGTCGTTGCTGAAGAAATCGCCGTCGTCACGCAGCCGCGGCCAGCGACGCTGATCGGCGGCGGCAAGGTCGAAGAGATTGCGGCGCGGCTCGATACATTCAAACCCCGCCCGGAACTCGTGATTGTCGATGGCGCGCTCAGCCCCGTTCAACACAGGAATTTAGAGAAGGCCTGGAACGCCAAGGTTCTTGATCGCACGGCGCTGATCCTTGAAATCTTCGGCGAGCGCGCGCAGACGGCGGAAGGCCGGTTGCAGGTGGAACTGGCGCATCTCGACTACCAGCGTTCGCGCTTGGTGCGATCGTGGACGCACCTTGAACGTCAGCGCGGCGGCGCCGGATTTCTCGGCGGTCCGGGCGAAAGGCAAATCGAATCTGACCGGCGTGCGCTAGATGATAAAATCGTGCGCCTCAGGAAAAAACTCGAAGACGTGCGAAGGACCAGAACCTTACAGCGCGCCAAACGCAAAAAAGCGCCGCATCCGGTGATCGCGCTTGTCGGTTACACCAACGCCGGCAAGTCGACCCTGTTCAACCGGATGACAAAGGCGAGCGTCAAGGCGCAGGACCTGCTGTTCGCAACGCTGGACCCGACCATGCGGGCGATTGACCTGCCCTCGGGCGTGCGCGCCATTCTTTCCGACACCGTCGGCTTTATCTCCGATCTGCCGACACAGTTGGTGGCGGCGTTTCGGGCGACCCTTGAGGAAGTGCTTGAAGCGGACATCATCGTTCATGTGCGCGATATTTCTCATGATGATAGCGAGGCGCAGCGGTTAGATGTTATTTCGGTGTTGCGCACCCTTGGCATCGATGAAGACGATGAGCGGCCGGTCATTGAAGCGCTGAACAAGATTGATCTTCTGCCAATTGACGATCGCGTCGACGTCGTGGCTATTGCAAGAATTGAGGACGGAGGTATCCGCCGCATTCCGATTTCGGCTGAGACCGGCGAGGGCGTCGACGATCTCTTTG
>DGNI01000073.1:18048-20667 GCA_002388885.1 Parvularculaceae bacterium UBA4496
GCATCAGCGCAGCGAAATCCTTGATGAAACGCCGAGCGGCGTTGACCTTGTCGTGTCGGCGCGCATGTCGAAAAAGACCGGGGGGCAGTTTTTCAAACTCTTTCCGGATGCAAGTCTCGCCCCGGATGAAATCGCCGCCTATAAGAGCGCATGATCATCAATTTGGAAAAGGTTGCGGCGATCATTGCTGAGATTGCCGAGGAAGAGATTGCGTCGCGCTTTGGCGTACTCGAAAAGGGCGATATTTTCACCAAATCGGGCCCCTCGGATTTTGTCACTGCTGCCGATCACGCCGCGGAGGAGCGGCTGAAAAAAGCACTCGGAGACCTTTATCCCGGCGCTGGATTTATTGGCGAGGAAACGGCTGCGGCAGATCCGTCTGTGTTAAAAAAGCTCGAAGGCGACGGCGTCTTCTGGATTGTAGATCCGCTCGACGGTACGCGGAATTTTGTGGAAGGCGTCAGGGAATTCGGCTCTATCGTCGCTCTCGTTGAAAACGGCGAGATGCGGCAAGGGTGGATATATGCGATCCCGGAAAAAGCCTTCGCCATGGGCGAGCGCGGCGAGCTTCCCGCCTGGCGCGGAGAAGAAATAGGGCCGGCGCAAACGTCCGGCGCGCCGCTTACAGGCTATCGGGCCGTCGGCGCTCTGTCGCCGGAATGGCGCGCGCGCGTGATTAAGCCATTGCGCGAAAAGTTTGAAACGGAACCGGCTCGGTGTTCGGCTTACGCCTATATCAATCTCATCCGCGGCAAACGCGACTTTGCATTGTCGTCGCGGTGCAGCCCATGGGATCACGCCGCCGGCGTGTTGATGTTGCGTGAAGTCGGCGGCAAAGCGCAATATCTCGACGACGGCGCGCCCTATACGCCGCAGGCGACCTTTGGCCGGCCGATGCTGGTTGCCAGAAGCGACGAGGCATGGCTGCGTATTATCGCTAGTATCTTTCAACGCAAATAGCGGCGCTCAACAGTCCGGCTATCATCGCGCCAGTTGCGATAACTGCTATACGCGGTCGCCCGAGATGAAACGTAATCCGTAGCCATATAGAGCCTCAAAAACCTGATTTTTCTGAAGACCGCAGCATTCAAACACTGTCTGCGATGCAGGGTAGATTTGCATTCTTTGATCTGGCAATATAATACTATTAGTAGTAAAACTGTGTTGGCGCATTGAATGTTACCGGAGGCAAAGATGAAAAAAGCAGCATTGGCGTTAGTAGTGTTTTTTATGTTTGTGATCCTGGCGGGTAACGTGCGGGCGCAAGAAAATGGCTTGAGAGGGGATCCGGAAGCAATCGCCAAAGCAAAAGCCATGGTCGAGAGCATGGGTGGTGTAGAGATCTGGTCGCATATCTCCTCCGTCCATTTTGTCCATGATTGGTATCCTTACTATCGGCCGGATTCCTATCGGGAGGAAGAGGTGCTCGATCTTACGGGCACGCGGTCCTGGGTGAAAATGCAGAACGAAATATATCACCGGGTACGCGCCTACAGCCCCGAGCATGGTTACTGGAGCATGCTGAACGGTGAATTGTCGGCAGGTAACGAGGAGAGTTTCAAGAACGCGATGGCGCGCGGACCGTTTAATCTGTACAGGATGGCCAGAGGCGTAGCGCGGAATGATTCGTTCTACGAAATTACCTTTTCGGACGGAGATATTCCCGGCAGCAAACAGTTACAGTTTAGCGGACCGGATGGAGAGCCCGGTGGTTACGTCATCCTCAATGCACGCAATGAACCGTTGATCTGGGCGACAAACCAGTACCGATACACGTTTGGTCCCATGAAACAATTTGGAAATGTGCGGCTGCCGGACTGGGCCGTATATGATAATGGCGGCACGCTCTATGAGATGGTGTCGTTCACGGCCAGCCATGAACCACCGGAATTATCCTTGTTCGCGTCGCCGGAGTGATGACGTACGGCGTGTGGCGCATCAGAATCAGGAATTCAGATAACCATTCACCTGCAGGTATTCTACGATGCGTGATGCTGCCGAATCTGCCGCGATTTCGGCAGTATCAAGATCAAGCTCCGGATTTTCTGGCGCTTCGTAACCGCTGTCGATACCGGTGAAATTTTTGATTTCACCGCGGCGGGCCTTGGCGTAGAGGCCTTTGACATCGCGTCGTTCGCAGACTTCCAGCGGCGTAGAGATGAAGACCTCGATGAATTCTCCATCTTCGAGAAGCTCTCGCGCCATGCGCCTTTCGCTCTGGAAAGGCGAAATAAACGAAACCAGAACAATCATGCCGGCATCGACCATCAGCTTCGCCGTCTCGCCCACGCGCCTGATGTTTTCAACCCGGTCGGCGTCCGTAAAGCCGAGATCTTTGTTGAGGCCGTGACGAACGTTATCGCCGTCAAGCGTGTAGGTATGACGGCCCATGTCATGCAGGCGCTTTTCAACAAGATTCGCAACGGTTGACTTGCCGGAACCGGAAAGTCCGGTGAACCATAAGACGCAGGGTCGCTGGTGTTTCGCTGTCGCGCGTGCTTTCTTGTTAATGTCCAAATCCTGCCAGTGAACATTCTTCGCCCTGCGCAGTGAGAAATCGATCATGCCGGCGCCAATCGTGGCGTTTGTACGCCGATCAATCAGGATGAACGAACCTGT
>DGNI01000127.1:0-13727 GCA_002388885.1 Parvularculaceae bacterium UBA4496
TGGCTGGCGGGCCAGCTTAATCCTGAAAACAAACTGATCGATCCGGCGCCGCTGATCGGTCTTGCGGAAACCATGATGAGCGACGATGACGAAGTGTTCGGCGGCGACATGGACATGATGCTGCTCGCCAAGAACTGGAAATGGGCGGTGGCCGAACGCTTGGCTTACATCTATCTTTCCGCGTTCCTGTTGATCGCGGTGCAGCTTTGGGCCGCATTCAAGTTCCGCAATTTCCTCATTCCCATGGCGCTCGGCGTCGGCGGCGGGTTTGTCGCGATCTTCGCCCAGACCTCGCAATACGGCATCTACTTTCCATGGCTGATGCCGTTCAACACGCTCGGCTTCATGCCGGAGAAAGTGAGCATGGCGCTGTCGCTGGGGCTTGTGGGCGGGCTCGGGGCCATGCTGCTCATGCTGATCGACATGGGCAGAATGCAGATCAAATAGGAAATCGCCCTACCGGTAAAACGTCGTTTCGTTTCCGGTGAACGCCCACGGTTCGGCAAGATCGACACAGGATGAAACATCGCCGCGCGCCTCGATCTTCAAAATATCTGCGCCTTTCGTTTCGCTGTCCGGCTGGCGCTGCAGCAGGATCACGCCGTTAATCAGTGGGCCGATGAAATTGGTGCGAAGCCGCTGGTAGCACCGCATATTGTAATCATTGACGTCCGAGAACGGCGTGTTGATGCGTCCGTCGCCTTTTTCAAATGAAAGAAATCCTTCAACCGCGCCGGCGGGCGCAGCGCCCGGTTTCATCTTGGCAGATGCGACCATGTCCGGCGTCAATGACGGCAGACGGCCATGCTGCGCAAAAATCAGTCGGGAGGGATCAATGGAGTCGGGCGAGAGCGCGATGGCGCTGACTTTCGTGGTCGCCGCGTTAT
Source organism: Parvularculaceae bacterium UBA4496 (assembly GCA_002388885.1). Taxonomy (GTDB): domain Bacteria; phylum Pseudomonadota; class Alphaproteobacteria; order Caulobacterales; family Parvularculaceae; genus Hyphococcus. The sequence continues at coordinate 888 of DGNI01000127.1, forward strand.
GCGCAGCGTCGGTAAACCATGCGCCCTGCGCGGCGTCCGGCGTATCCACCAGCGCCGTGCGGCAGGCATTGTCGCCTTTTGATTTGCGGATTCCCCATGCGTCGCCAAGCTTCGCCGCCCACAAGTCTTTCTGTTCTTTGGGAAGATAGTCGATAGCGCAGCGCGCCTTCGTGGTTTCCGGCGTGATCAGCGCCATCAGTTTCGGGCTTGCGTCAAACACTTCGGCGCGGGCGAATGAATTCGTGCGGTAGCGTTCAGGGCGCGCAAGCGTCGCCGGTTTGGCGCCAAGATCGTGCAGCCCTACATCAAAACCGTCGCTCACGCCGATGACGTCGCCTGTCTTGACGCGCACGCGGGTTTCAAGCGCCATGCGGTCGGGCGAGCCGAATTCGGAAAAAGCGCGAAGCCCGCCGGCGCGTTCCAGAATTCCGGCGTCAATTTCATCTATGCGGTCATAGTAAAATGAGATGTTCTCGCAGGAACGGAAATGCACCGTCCATGAGAGCCCTTCGGCGCGCCCGTACGGGTCGCGCTCTACATGGCGTTCGATGGCGACGATGTCGGCGCGCGCCGGCGCCAGCGCAGTCGTTTCACGCCGTTCGAACGCCTGTTCGCCGGAGCGTGTGTTGATACGGATGTACGGCGCCGGCAGGGTTTCGCCAGGCGCGGTGACGCCGCCCAGCGGCGAGACCGAAAGAACGTCGTCCACGGGCGCGAAAGGCCCCGAAAGCGCCGGCTCGCCGATGGCGCAGGTGCGGGCGGCCATAGGCGCGCCGTCAGCCTTCGCTGCGAAGTCCGCCGCGCCTTCAACGAAGCGCGATCCGGCCTTCGGCCAGGCGATGGCCGCGCCAAGCAGCGCCGCGGTAAAAAGCACCGCCGCGAGCCTCGTTGCGTAGCCGGAATGATACATGGCCGGACCCCCGATACTCCCCCAAAGCCCGGCTGTGCCGGACCCGGAGGCCAAAATCCTATGGGGTGCCCATGGAGTCAAGCAGCGGCGTTGGCGCGCGGGAGGCATAAAACCTCGACAAAATAGCGGTTTTCCGGCTTATCTGAGGGGGATCGAGGGTTAAGGCCGGGGCGGCGAGGGAGGCGGATTCATGGTCAAATGGCGCGGGCGGCGGCAAAGCCGCAATGTTGAGGACCGCCGCGGCGCGGCGGCGGCTGGCGGCGCCGGGATGATCCTGATGCTCCTCAGGTTCATTGTCGGGCGCTTCGGCATCCGCGGCGTGATCATTCTGGCGGTCGTCGGCGCCGGGCTTTACATGGCCGGGGTCAATCCGCTGGCGCTCCTGCAGGGCCAGCCCGCCGGACAGCAGGCCGCCGAGCCAATTGACGATGAAACCTCGCAATTCGTGCGGGTCGTCCTCGCCGAAACCGAAGACGTGTGGTCGCGGCTCTTTGCGGCGGCGGGCGGCGACTATCCCGAACCGACGCTGGTGATGTTTTCAGGCTCCGTTTCCTCCGCATGCGGATATGCGAGCGCGGCGGCGGGTCCGTTTTATTGCCCGGCCGATCAAAAGCTTTATCTCGACGCCAGTTTTTTCTCCGAGCTTGCGCAGCGCTTCGGCGCGCCCGGTGATTTCGCCGCTGCCTATGTGATCGCCCATGAAGTCGGCCATCATGTGCAGACGGTGACGGGAACCTCGCGCGAAGTGCGGAGCGCGCAACAGCGCGCGCAAGGCGAGGGCGAAGCGAACGCGCTGCAGGTGCGCATGGAGTTGCAGGCGGATTGTTACGCGGGCGTCTGGGCGCATCATGCGGACCGCACCTCGAACCTGCTTGACGAAGGCGACATCGAAGAAGGCCTCGCGGCGGCGGCGGCCATCGGCGACGACACGCTGCAACGGAACGCCGGACGGCGCGTGACGCCCGAAAGCTTCACCCACGGCACGTCCGCCCAGCGCCAGCACTGGTTCTCGAAAGGCTACCGTTCCGGCGATGTTGCGGCGTGCGATACGTTCAGCACTTCGGCCTTGTGACATGCGCGTGCGGCTGATCATCCTGCTTTTGCTGCTCGCGGGCCCGGTCTGGCTGATTGGCGTCAATCGATGCGGCATCGCGCATGTGGAACGGCATTTTGAGGCAAGCCCCATGCTCAAGCGTTGCGCAGCGTTGGGCTACGCGAGGGCGCAAGCTTTTTTGGGCCTCATGTATCTGGTCGACTCCGACAAGGGTGGGACAGGTGAGAAATATAAGCTTGAGCCCGCCAAGTCAGCCGAGGACGCGCGCCGCCGTGGCCTGGAGTTAATGTATAAAGCAGCCGAAAAAGGCGGCGGCGGCGTCGCGCAGAACGAAATCGGTCTGGCTTACCTTGAGGGTAGTATGGGCTTTGAAAAAGATTACGACAACGCACGCGAGTGGTTTGAGCGGGGCGTAGAAGCAGGTGACTACATGTCTGCATTTAATCTTGCCAGAATTTACGCCAATGGATGGGGCGTTGAACCCGATCTGGAAATGGCCGTGTCCTATCTGGAGTTATCTGAGAAGCGCGGATATTGCCCGGCTACCAAAATATTGTCCTCATGGCGTGATTTTGAAAACAAACGTCTTGAATCCCTGAAGTCATTTCTCACGAAGACGTATTTTTCGGAGTGCCGTAAAGATAGCTGGCGGGAGGTGCTGAGCGATGCCTTTGACCGGCGATATTATCGCGTCAAACAGTACGTGCGTTTACAGCTTGAGCGCATAAGCCTTCAGTTTAAAGGAGACCGCGAGATCAGAAAAGCGGCCTCGCCATTGGAGGCGGCGTGTACAGTTTACGTGGATCTGTTCAGGCATCTTCGAGAAGACAGTGGGAAGATATTTCTTCGCCCACTTACAGTCACCTATAGACCTATTATTATTTTAGACTCTTCTGACGAAGCCGCGCCCTCAACATTCAGAATGCCGACAGACGAGACAGAAACAGTAGAATATCCTGAGGGCGAGACGTACGAACGACAAGTGTTCAAAGAGGTTTATGTTGATACGTCTGATTTTTTTGATGATGTCAAGGATGATACAAAATATGCGGTGATCAATTGTTTCGATCGTGAAAACGACGATATCGCGTTCTGGTCCGGCTCCATAGAATTGTTGGACTATGAACTTTCCAGGTCGGATGCGCCGGATGCATTCGTATCTGTCTGGGCTGTGTCCCCTGTCGGTATATCCGACGCTGGTGATTACGCGGTTTTGTACGTCACATATGATTGCGGACCGTTATGCGCAGCCGGCAGCTATTATTTGTTGAAGAAAGACGCTGAAGGGAATTGGGAATTTTTCGGATTTCAAGATTTATGGGTCACTTAGGGTAAGTTTTCATCACCCGCGCCAGAACGCAGGCGACAAAATTACCAGGATCGTGAAAAACTCGAGCCGGCCGAGCAGCATGCCCGCGCTCATGGCGAGTTTCGCGGCATCCGGCAGGCTCGAAAAATTGCCCGCGGGGCCGACAATGGGGCCAAGGCCCGGCCCCACATTGGCGATGGCCGATCCTGCTGATGAAATCGCCGTCAGCGTGTCGAGGCCAAGCCCGGAAAGTACAACGGCGAGACTGGCGAAGGTCGCGAAGTAGACAAAGAAAAAACTCAACACCGAGACGAAGACATCGTCCGTCAGCGGACGGTGATTATAGCGCGCCACGAAAACGCCGTTCGGATGAGCAAGGCGTTTTGCGTAAACGACCAGCGCCGATAACGCCACCTGAAAGCGGAAGACCTTCATCCCGCATGAGGTCGACCCGGCGCAGCCGCCGATAAACATGATGCAGAAGAAAAACCCGACTGCAAACGGCCCCCAGGTGTTGTAGTCGGTCGTGGCGTAGCCGGTGCCGGTGAGGATCGACACCACATTGAAGATCGCGAGCCGGAACGCCGTAAAGACGTCCACATTGTCGAAGATGTCCAGAACGCGGAACATCATCACCATTGTGAGAACGGCCACGATGGTGAGGAAAAACTGGATCTGGCTGTCGGAGAAAAGCCGCGTCCACGCGCCGCGAAGGATCGCCGCCAGAAAAATCCCGAATGGCAACGAGCCGATGATCATGAAGACGGTGACGACGAGATCGAGGGGCGCGCGGCCGACCGTCAGAAACGCGCCGAGCGATGCGTCTTTTGTGGAAAACCCGCCGGTCGCCACCGTGGTCATGGCGTGGTTCACCGCGTCCCACGCCGGCATGCCAAACGCCCACAGCATGAAAAAGCAAAGCGCTGTAAAGAACAAATAGATCAGCGACAGCGCGACGGAATAATTTGCGGCGTTCGCCATGAATTTTTCGGACGTGTCCCACGCCTCGTTCTTGAAAAGCTGCATGCCGCCGATTTTGAGGGCCGGCAGGACGGCGAACGCCATGATGATGATGCCGACGCCGCCGAACCACTGCAGCATTGAGCGCCATAAAAGCGCGCCCGGCGGCGCGTCGTCGAGATGCGTGACGATGGTCGAGCCCGTAGTCGTAAGGCCGGACATCGCTTCGAAAAATGCGTCCACATAACCGATGTTCAGCCCGCCGAGCGCGAGCGGAACGGCGGCGAAGATGACGAGCGCCAGCCAGCTCACGCCGGTCAGTAAAAATCCTTCGCGTACGCCGATAGAATCAATGCGTCCCCAGCTTGCGGCGAGGGCGCCGCCGCCCATGAAAATCGCCGCCGTTGCGCCCACAGCAAAAGCAGACCAGTCGGCGCGATGAACGGCGTCCTGCGAAAGCAGGTCTGCAATCATGGGAATCAGCATGGCGGCGCCAAGCGCGGCCACAAGCGCGCCCGTGACAAGAAAAACGGGACGGAGATTCAGCATGGGGTTCATCAACCCTTACGGCCGAGGAAGCGATCAAGCGTTCGCAGTTTTAGTGGATTTGACGCAATTCATGCGGGCTGTCGAGGGAGAAGGCGGGAATATCCACGTCGAAAACTTCGCCGTCGGTGGTTTCCATGCCGTATGCGCCGACCATCATGCCGGACGGCGTCGCGAGCGGAGCACCGGACGTATATTCAAACCCTTCGCCCGGGCGGATCACAGGCTGTTCTCCGACAACGCCGTCGCCAGCGACAACGTCGGTTTGCCCGCGAGAATCGGTAATCCGCCAGTATCGGGTCCTGAGCTGCACTTGCGCTTCCGATTCGTTGTTGATGCGAACAGTATACGCCCAGACGTAACGCGGTTCGTCAGGGTCCGACTGATCCTCGAGATAATGCGGACTGACGCTGACGCGGATGCCGCGAGTCACGCGCTCGTAAATCTCGTTTTTGCGATCGCCACCGGCCATTGCGCCGCCCTGCAGCTCCATGAGCTTGAACTCCGCTTTTGAACGCAATCTAATCTGCATCGCAGGCGAGCGCCAGCCATAGGGTGAAATTCAACGAAGCGGGGAAAAGCAGCCGGCGCCTGCACGCATCATCCTCTTGCCAATAGCGGGAGGGCCGTGCAAACGAGCCTGATGACAGACGAAAATTACAACGATGGCGTGTTGCCGGCGCAAGCCATCGCCGCGTTGATGGATAATGGCGCCATTTCGGGCGCCGATAGCGCGCGCCTGCAGCCGGCAAGTCTGGACCTGACGCTTGGCCCTCGCGCCTGGCGCGTGCGCGCGTCGTTCCTTCCGTCGAAGAAAAAAACCGTTAAAGACCGGCTGAATGACGGTCTCGCCATGCAGGCGATGGACTTGAGCGACGGCGCCGTGTTCGAACGCGGCTGCGTCTATCTGGTGGAGTTGAACGAGCAGCTTCAGTTGCCGGATAACGTGAAAGGCGCCGCCAATCCGAAAAGTTCGACGGGGCGGATTGATGTCTTCGTGCGGCTTGTAACCGACCATGGCGCGGCGTTCGATGAAATTCCGGCCGGGTATGAAGGGCCGCTTTACGCAGAGATCAGTCCACGGACATTTTCCATACTGGCGCGGTCCGGCTCGAGCCTCAACCAGCTCCGGCTGAAGGCCGGGCGTTATCGTCTTGACGATGCCGCGCTTGAAAAATTGCATCAATCTTCTGCGCTTGTGGAAGGGTCTGCGGATATTTCCGGCGGGCTCGGCCTTTCGGTTTCGCTGGCGCGTGATGACGGCATGATCGGCTGGCGCGCGCGGCGGCATTCCGCTCTGATTGACGTCGACAAGGTCGCTGCGCTCGATCCGAATGAATATTTCGAGCCGATTACTGCGCCCAGCGCCGGGTTTATCATTCTCGATCCGGATGAGTTTTATATTCTCGCGTCAAAAGAAGCGCTGTGCGTGCCGCCCGATTACGCCGCGGAGATGACGCCCATCAGCCCGGGACTTGGCGAATTTCGCGTGCATTACGCCGGGTTTTTCGACCCCGGCTTCGGCTGGGCCGAGACCGGGATCAACGGCTCGCGCGGCGTTCTGGAGGTGAGAAGCCACGACGCGCCGTTCGTATTGGAGGACGGCCAGCTTGTGGCGCGGCTCGTCTACGAAAAAATGTCGGCGCGGCCGGAGCAGCTATACGGCGCTGACCTCAAATCGAATTATCAGGGCCAGGGTCTGAAGCTCTCGAAGCATTTCCGTTAGCCGCTGCTACGGCATGTCCCTTAGAGTGTCTGCGCGAGAGCTTCGAGCTGTTCGGCGCATTTGCCCCAGCCTTCGTGAAAGCCCATTTCTTCGTGTTTTTTGCGGTCTTCATCGGTCCAGTGCAGCGCGCGGGCGACATATTTCGTCTTGCCGCCGCCAGCATCCTCGAAGGTGACAATGCCCGTAAAGAAAGGTTTTTCCGATGGCGTCCACGCGCTCGTATAGGCGTCGGTGAAGACGATTTTCTCGTTGGGAACGACCTCGAGGTAAACGCCCGAGTTCGGAAACTCTTCGCCTTCCGGGCTGCGCATGACGAACATATTGGTTCCGCCTGGCCTTACATCCGCCTTGACTTCGGCAATGGACCATGGCGCCGGACAGAACCACTGTTTCAACAACGCGTCTTCGGTCCAGCAGCGCCAGAGCTTTTCGCGCGGCGCGTTGAGAACGCGCTCCAATACGAGTTCCTTATTATCAGTCATGGGTTTCTCCTCTCTCCGCTTACTGATTGATTTCCGGTTCAACGAGTTTTGCGAGTTTTCGCAATGATTCCTGCCAGCCGAGATAACAGGCTTCAACGGGGATCATGTCCGGTAAGTCTTCCTGCTCGACGGTCATTTCCGTGCCGACCGATACCGCCTTCAAAATGACAGTGACTTTCATTTCGCCGGGCAGGTTCGGGTCGTCGAAGCTGTCAGTGTAGACGAGTTTTTCACCCTTCACGAGCTCCAGATACTCGCCGCCAAAGGAATGAATATTGCCGGTGGTGAAATTCCGGAACGACATTTTGTGCCTGCCGCCGATCTTGGCGTCCAGTTCGTGAACGGTGCAGAGAAAACCGTAAGGCGGCAGCCAACTGGCGATGGCGTCCGGTTCAAGGAACGCCCGGTAAACTTTTTCAGGCTTGGCGGCGATGACGCGGTGGAGGCTGACTGTATTTGGCATGTGGCGGCCTTTCAGTTTTGAAGTTGTGCTCTTGTCTGACCGGCGGCGCGGTTGGTTTGCTTTGCCTGCGGTCGCCCTGTTGGCTATTCAATACCAACCAGTCGGTATGTTGTCAACCGGCGATACATGAAATTCTGGAAAAACCCGCTTGAGAGACAGATGCCGAAAAAAAACTGGCTGGGCGGCGCGAATGAACCCATGAGAAACGAATGTGAACAACCGGCCTGCATAACGGCGAAATGCGGGGAGGCGCGTTACCCGCGCTTTCGTTCATAAAGCAGGATCAGTCCGCCGGTCTTGAGCGGCCGCGCTTCCCGCAGGGTGAAGTGCGCGCGCCCGCTTGACGGTTTGAACAGCGGCGCGCCTTCGCCCCACACAACCGGCGCAAGGCAAAGGCGGTATTCGTCCACCATGTCTTCCGCCATCAGCGTCGCCAAAAGATCGGCGCTGCCGAAGACGAACACGTCCTTGCCGTCTTCCTGCTTGAGCGCTTTGACCGTATCGGCCGCTTCGCCTTTTAACAGCCGGCTGTTGTTCCAATCAGCTTCCTCGAGCGTTCGCGAGGCCACGGCCTTTTCAATACTGTTCATCATCTCGGCGATCGGGCCTTCCTCCTTCGTCCAATGGTCGCGCATCCCTTCATAGGTGCGCCGTCCAAAGAGAAGCGTGCCGATCTCCGCGCCTTGCGTAAGTGAAAACGCCTCCAGCTCCTCGCCCCAGACCGTGCCGTGCATGTCGAGCTGCCAGGGGCCGGCGCCTTCGAAGTAACCATCAAGGGTCATGACGTTCCAGGCGATCAATTTTCTCATGGCCGATCCTTTCCGGCGTACTGTCCGATTTAAAATGCAATCAACTGCAAATCTGCGCCGCTCATGCGGATTCCTGTTTGCAGTATACGCTACACAAAGTCTGAACATTCATATTTCATCCAGTTGCCGTGTCCTTCCATACGTTTTTTGCGGATCGCTATCGCGGGGCGGTTCCCGGCTCGTCATTAAGGGCGGCTCAGGTTATCCTGGCGAACCCCCGATGGAGAGGTAAGCATGGCGAAACTTTTCTACGGAATGAACGTGTCGCTTGACGGCTATGTCGATCATGACGGGTTTGCGCCCGACCCAGTGTTGTTTCGTCATTTCATTAAGCAAACGCGCGGGCTTGCCGGCAGCCTTTACGGCCGCCGCCTTTACGAGATCATGCGCTATTGGGATGAAGACCACCCCGAATGGACTGCTGCGGAGCATGACTTTGCGGCGGCGTGGAGAAGCAACCCGAAATGGGTCGTATCGCGTTCGTTGACGTCAGTAGGCGCCAACGCTGCGCTTGTCACCGGCGATGTCGAGGCGCAGATACGCCGGCTGAAAGACGAGCAAGACGGCGAAATCGAAATTGGCGGGCCGGACCTCGCGCAAAGCCTCGGTGAACTTGGCCTTATTGACGAGTATCGTCTCTATCTTCACCCGGTCGTGCTTGGCCGCGGCAATCCGTTCTTCGCCGCCGCCCGGCCGCCGCTTCGTCTTGTGGCCAGCGATGTGATCGGCGAGGGCGTGATCAGGCTCATCTACGTCCCGGCAAACCGGAATGAAAAACACGCATAGCGCGACCGAGCGCTTCGAAATTACATCCTTTGTGATGAAAATCGACAGGAATCCCAGTGTTGGTGGATAGATATCCACGGGGGTTCGGGAGGCCTTATGATGCCTTCCATGAATTGTTCTGTGAAAAAATCTGTCTTGCCCAGGCGTGCGAAAATGCATGCTGTGATTGCGCGCGCATCCGGAATGACAATTCAGACGAAGGACGGACTCTATCAGACAAAAATGTTGCACAAACATTGTGGCGAAGTTGCACAACATTTCGCTGCAGCCCTTGCGGCAGGCCAAAGAGACGAGGCGCGCGGGGCGGGGTTGTACAACATTTGCGATGAAAAGCGCACGAGAGCGCCGCACAAAGAAAAAGGGCGCCGCTTAAGCGACGCCCTTTCTTCCCGCTTTCGCGGAAAATCCGGAGCACACCCCAATCCAGTGAGAATTCAAGTGCGTTCCAGTGCAAGCGTTAAACGAACCCGTTTCCGTATCCGTCTTCACTCACTAGACCTTTCGGGCGCGCTGCTCGGGTCGTGGCTGCCGGCATTTGCGTTTCGCCATGTCCGCAACTTCGCGTCCTTCAGATCCGCGCCACCTCTTCCTATGCTTCCGCTTGCGCTTCCGCCAGACTTCGATGTCGCGCGCCGATTTGCAGCTGGCCCGCTGCTCACGGCGATACCGGTTCCTCGCTTGCGCACCGCCTTTCGGCTTTACGTGCGAGGCCGAACCGCTCAGGTCCGTCCATCACGCAGGAAACTTACCTTTGTTTCCCTTCGCCTTCGTGCTTCTGAGCGTTGCACTTGGCCAGCGTCTGTTCTCGTTCCGCCCGTCCAACCCGCCGCTAGGCAAACGCGACGATTTGTCGATAGGGCCGCGGAACATGATCAGAATACAAACTTATTGACTTCCGTCGAATCATTCTTTTCCACAATCTTTCGGAAAAAGTTTTGGGGAAAAACGGCGCAAAGAATTTCAAATACTTGTCAGGTTTTCCTGAAGATCACGGACAAGTTGTTCGCGGGCATTTCCACAACGGCGTCGAGCGTGAGAGAATTTTTTTGCGCCAACGGCGTGATCTCATGCTCCAGATCGCGCACGCCCCAGCGCGCGTCGCGCGACTTGAGGCTTTCGTCGAACGCCGCATTGGAAGGCGCACTGTGAACGCCTTTTCGCGCGAAAGGCCCGTAAAGAAAGAGCTTGCCGCTCGGCTTCAGGAGGCGCCTGGCGCCCGAGAACAATCCTACGGCGGCGGCGAACGGCGCGATGTGGATCATGTTGATGGAAACGAGCCCATCAAACGGCGCGTCTTTTTCAACACCCCACTCCTTCGCGGTCACGTCGATGGCGTGCGGGCCGGAAAGGTTGGCGAGCCTCGCGTCGGCGATCCAGGCAGCGATCGAGCCTCTCGACGTGGGATCGGGATCGCCCGTATGCCATTGAACTTCAGGCAGCGCGCCGGCGAGATGAGCCGCGTGTTCGCCCGTGCCGCCCCCGATTTCGAGGATTTTGCCGCTCGCCGGCATGGTTTTGAGGAAGACGTAGCGGATCGGATCGCGATTTCTCGCCGTCGACGGCGAGAAAAGCTTTTCGCCTGCGCTCGCGCGGTCCTCCAGCGCGATTTCTTTCGGCTTATCGGGCATGGGCGCGGTTTACCCCGAACAGCTTGCGCCGCCAAGGACGCAGAACTGCGCGCAATACGGGTGATTGAGCTTTACCGGGGCTGCGGCGGCGGCGAGGCTTTCGCCCATTTCGAACTGTTCGTCGTACGGCAGCAGCGTGCAGGAGAGGACGATCGGTTTCGCGGCGCCTTTGCGTTTCACCAGCATGCGCGAACTGGCGCACATCACGTCGCGCGGGTCCTTGCCAAGAATGCGCCAGCAATCGGTGGTAATCTCGGGCGCGTCGCGGCGCTCGTCCATTTCGGGAAAAACGATCAGTTGATGCGGATCGTTTGCATCGAGCGGAATTTTCTGTTCGGCGAACAGGCGGGCGAATCCGTTGCGCACTTGTCCTTCGCTTTCGCCGCTGAGGGTGCGTCCCGCAATGCTTATCTGAAATTTGTTTTTGATGAGCCAGCACAAACCGTCGAGGCCTGCAGCAAACGCGCCGGCCCCACGTTCTTCATCGTGGCTCTCTTTCGTGTAGTGATCGAGCGAAACCCGCAGCGTCAGTTTTCCGCCGTAAGCATTTTGCAACCGAAGCAGTTCCGCGCATACATGCGGGCGCATCATCGGGCGCATGGCGTTGGTGAGAACGAGAACATCAAAGCCGCGCGACAGCGCCCCGCCGATCATCGCCGCCGCTTCCGGGTTCATGAACGGCTCGCCGCCGGTGAAGCCGATTTCGCTGGCGCCCATGGCGCGCGCCTCATCCAGAAACGGTTCAAGCTCTTTCAGGGTCAAATAGACGAGGCGGTCATTGGCGGGCGAGGACTCAATATAACAATGCGCGCATTCGACGTTGCAGAGCGTGCCGGTGTTCACCCACAGGGTTTCAAGACGGGCGAGCGGAACCGATGCGCGCGCCGCGCCGTCAGCGGTTTTGTCAGGATGCTGAAATTTACCGCCCCGATAACTGAGGGGCGTCACTGCGCCGTCCATAGGGTTCCCGTCTCAATCTTGAGCCAGCTTGCGCGGAAACGCCCGCCGGCGGCAACCGGCGGGCGTTTCACACCCAATCAATTCGGCGTAAGCGCCTATTGTTTACTCGCTCTCAATCGGGTCGAGCGGCGCGCCGTAAACAGCGTCGTCTTCATAAGCCGGTTCGGCGGGCAGGGGCTCGCCGGTCAGCGGATCCGTTCTTGCCGGCCGCAACGGCGCCACCAGCGCGGGCTGGTCGCGGTGGGCGAGCGCCCAGACGGCATTTTGCAAAACTGCCGACTGCGGGCGCGAAACCCGTTCGCGATAGATGATATCCGCGGGCGTCACATCGGCCTGATAATAGCCGCGGTTCCACGAGCCGCGCGATTTCAGCACGGCGCCCTCAAGGCTGATGCCGCCATAAAGGCCGCGCGAGCGGGAGAAGGCGAGCACATCGACGGTCTGCGCCTTCGCGCCGGCGCCGATCGGTCCGGCGGCAATCGACAGGTCAGCCCCAAGTTTGACGGTGGTCGAGAGCAAATGCTCCATGCCGCGCTGGGTCATAACGAGCAGGATCGTCTCAGACCCTTCAAATCCGGCCTGAAAGCCGATCGAGAGCGAGCCGACGGTGAAAAATGTCGGTTCGGACCAGCTGCCGTCGTCATTGCGGGCCAGCATGACGGCATTGCCGCCCGATGCGCCGACAATGAAGCCGCCGCGCAGCGATTTCGGAATGATCACCATGGCTTTCGCGTTATCGGCCGCATCCCAGAGCGGCTCGAATGCGCTGTCATTTGCGAAGTAGCTGACCGTGTCCGCCGCGTCGATGATCAGCTCTTCGGCCTTTTCCTGTTTGGTTTCCGCAGCGGCGGGCGCAATCGCGACCATGATCGCTGCGCCGAATGCGCCGAGAATGCTTAATAGCCGTGTCATATACCGGCCTCCTTTCGAATTCCGCGTCGGCGCGGGGAGACGCCCCTCGCCGTTTCGCGCCATAAATAAGACTGTTCGTGCGGGCAAAAAGATGGCGGCGCCCGCCGGTCCACATGAATTCTTGGAGAGATTTGCCTGCCCCGTCGAGGCCTTTTCGGCCCCGAACCGGCCGAAAAGCGGCGGCTTGACGAATAAGGAAGGCAGTTTCAGAAAGCCCGGGCGAGATATGCGGCCCAGTTTCGTCAGGCGCGAATTGCCCGGCCGCGGCGCTGCGGGTGTAGCTCAATGGTAGAGC
>DGNI01000127.1:13732-25437 GCA_002388885.1 Parvularculaceae bacterium UBA4496
CGATTCCCTTCACCCGCTCCATTTGAAGTATCAAAGAGTTAGCCGGATTTCCGGTGCGCGGATTTTGGCTCGTAACGGCCGCTAGCAATCACGAGTTGCTTTTACAGCTGGAGCCGAGAAGATCGACATGTTGGAGGTCGGCATGGCGGAGTCAAAAAAAGCTGAGGAGCACCATCTGGCGGAATTGTAATACCCCGAGCCATTCGAGCCGTGGGCAAATACTGGAAGCATTTTAGCGCTAGCTGAAGCGGTGAGGGCGCATCGTGATCATTTGCTTGAATTGCCAGACTGGGCAGTAGACGGATTGCTGGATTTGATAGCTGATGTCCTGCTGAACGATCGGCGCGGATACAGCAGCCAATGGAAACGCGCAAATTCGCTTCGTAAGTTTGCACGGGTTACGGAAGTAGAAAATATGCTTCGGGTAATGCGAGATGCGCGATAGGCGCTTTCTAGACTCTGCGACATTTCTGCCGCGCATTTTTGGCGCTTACGAACTAAGCGCCTATTTAAAATCGTTGAGCTATAATTTTCGTCCAAGTTATCTTGTCGCATTCAACGAGCAATTTTTTCGCCATTAAATTCAGTGACAAACACAACTCTCTTGTCCTTGCCGCCGAGTGCGCCGCCTACTATCGCTCCGGTTAAACCAGCAATTACGGCGCTCATAGCTCCCCATCCCGCCGCTCCAAATGCTCTGACGCCGGATTTTTCGTCGGCCAACTCGGCCGACCTTATGCCCCGCTTCACCATATATTGTTTTTGAGGCCCACATTTGGCGTCTGGCGCAGTGAGTTTCAAAGCCCAAAGCTAAATAAACCGGGCGCGCGTTTCTGAAAGTCCCCCGCCAGCACCTTTAAAATCGCATCGTCTGCTAAAGTTTTCCAATAATGTTCACGAAGACGCCGCGATCGTCAAAGTCGAGATTGGTAAGGTCGCCTGAAAAGTTACTGAAATTATATCCAGCGCCAATCTTCAGATTATCGCCCAGATGACGATAGATGGCCAATAATGTGCCCCATTCGCCATCATCTGCAGTGTTAACCCTGAGATAATGCCGCTCGATCATGAAATCCCAGTCATGAACAAAATGAGCATCAAGACGGACCACGCCCAAATGCGCCGTGCTGGAGAAAAAGTCATCGCTAACACGCGAACTCGTAAGCTTTCCAATCTTGACACCGTACTTGGCGCCGACCGACAACCATGTATTGAGATCATAAATCCCGTCTATGCTGAAAATATGGCTGCGTTGCTTATAGTCCGCCAATGATCCGTCGAATGCAATCTGACCTGGGCTCGGAAGGTCATAAAATAGCGTGTATTTGCTCAACAAATTGAACCGATCGTTTTTGATTGGGCGATAGGCGAAACCCGCGGACGCTTCGATAAATCGACCGTCATAGAATTCGCCTTTCTCGCTGTCGCTGAAAAGCATGTTCAAGCGCGATATGAAGCGCCAGTCATCGTCAACATCAAGGTCCAGCGTGCTGCGGCTTACATAGGTGGAACGATCTTCGCCGGCTTCGTCATCAAGACGTATTTCAGCTGATGTGACAAACGATGCGCCGTCATCGCTGTATCCTATGGTCAATGTCGCTGCCGTTCTTTCTATTTTATTTCCGGTGTTGGCAAGCTCAAGGGCGCCGTTTTCAATACTTGCGCCAAAAACCCACTTTTCATCCGGATTGTAATCGACGCCATATACATGCGTTACCCCGGATGCTGCCTCACCCATGCGAACACGCTCTTCGCCATAGACACTCACAGTATCTGACAAACGTTGTTTTGAACCCAAGGTTAAGAACCCGCCGCCAAGGTCAATCGGCGTGTGCGCTCTCGCGCCAGTATCGACCCGGTCTGCAGCAAGCTCGTAAGCCAGGTAATACTGCGCGTTATCCGATTGCCGATAATTTAGTCCGGCCAACGCGCCGAGACCAAGATTCCCGGTCGATACCTCGCCATTCAAGTCAAGTGAATTCGTAACCTTCACTTTCGCACCCAGGCCGACGCGGTCATTACGAGTCCGGTTATCGTCGTTGTTCAACGTGCCTTGTGCAAAGGCGTATATATTGATGTCGTCATGGTCGTCATAGGCTAACTGGACGGCGCCGTCATTGCGTTGCCCCTGATTCGCGGATGTCGGGAATAGCGGATTGTTTATTTCGCTGAAACGCCATCCAACACCGAGCGACCAATTTTCGCCGAAGTGTTGTTTGAGATCGACATTGAGTGCCGTGCGCTCGGCGCCTGCCTCGATTTCCAAGGCGTCGTACTCCGCCGCGAGATCGAGACCAAAGGGTAATGATGTCGACAACGCAACGCCCCATTGATCGGTATTACGCAGGGTTAATCGTCCCGGGGCGGCGAACCCGGCGTCGCGATGCTCGAAGTAGGTAGACACTTTCGTATCTTCGCCAAGTCCAGCAAAGTCGGCTGAATCGAACTTGCCTTCCAGGCGATAGGCGAACGCCTCTTCGAGATCTCCGGGGGGCAAGAGCGGACTAAAACGAAAACCGCCATCAATCGATGATTTGTTCGTAAATGTCGGTCCGCGCGTTCGCGAAACCTCGCCGCCAATATAAGTGTTATCAGCAATTCGTATCTTCGCATCGGCCCCGAGCAATTGCTGATCGGCCACGCCGGTTTCTTCTTTCTGTCCCGTTACGCCTAACTGCAACGTCTCGCCAAGCCAGCCGCTCGCCCGCCCGCCTACGCTCATTCCTTCGAATGATCCAATTCCGGGGCGATATTCATATTGCACAACCAGGAATACTTGATCGCCGGACAAGCTGCCATCGCGAACGAGCCAGTCATCCAACACCGTCGAGCTCAACGGCCGGTTGAGCAGAACACGGCCCTGAATGTAATCGAAATCATAATCCTTGCCGGGCGCAAGGTCTTTTCTCTCCATTATTAAACCGGAGTCTTTATCCCGCGTCTCTATTCTGATCCGTTCTGAGCCGCCTGCAACGTTTTGGCGCTCGAGGAAGAAGACCGAACCGCCCGTACCCCGGAACTCCTCACGCGCCGGAATAGTGCCCGGCTCGGCGCCGAAGCCTTCTACGCGATAACGCGCCTCGCCAAACGATGTCGTTTCGGGGCTTAATATCCTAAGATAAGCGCCATAAAGACCGCGCCCCATTTGCGATAGTTCGGTATCAACAAATTTGGTGACAAAGTTGCCCCAAAGAATTCGGCTTTCACCGCGCTCGAGACGTACATAAAACTTTCCTCGGGTTGGCGCATCCTGCGTCGCGGTGCTGTCGTCGCCATACACTGGATAAAACCGCTCTGGATCGAGGCGCCTCAACAGCTGACTTGGACCGCTTGCGTTGAGCGGGTCTCCGCTATCGTAAGCCGCGGTCAATATATATTTGCCCCGGATTTTGCCCTTCAAATAAAATGCAGCGCGTCCGTGAACATAGGTATCGTCGAAATTGTCGTCGCCGGTCAGGCTCTCAAGTTCGCTGCGATTGAAGTTCTTACCCGCAGTCAGGTCGCCCAACGCCACAAGGAACCAGTCGTCCTTCGGAATGAATGCGGTCCTTTGCAGCCGGTATGCCGCCCGCCCGCCGGCAAGCATAGTGACGTCTATGTCATGATTGCCGGCTGGAAAAATCGCTTCGTGAACGAACGTTCCTTCTTCGGACACCGGCGTAGGCTGACCGCCAACCAAAATGTCCGTTCCTGCCGGCAGGTCCTTGCCGAACACAGTAATCGTGCCGCCATCAACTGGAATATTGCGGACTCGTGTCAAGTCTACGCCATATCCGCGCAACGTATGTAGAGATGTTTCGCCTGTATTGGACACAGGTTCCGAGATAAATTCGAGCGGCTTCGGTTGGGTTTCATCGTACCGGCCCTCAGAGTCATATACACGCAGCACGTATTGCAGCTGACCTGGCGGCGTGATTTCCGGATGCCAGTTCGTGCGCCGCCCGGAGGTCATGGGCACAATCGCCATTGGACTCTCGTAATCTGACTGGTCCGCATTAAATATGCGCACCTCGGCATGGTCGATCCAGTATCCGTAATTCCAATACCCAACAAAATCGACCGCTGTTCCAGCTACGGCTCTTGTATCTTCATTGTCGATATCGACATTCAGAATTGGCTTTGCTTTCAGCCCGTCGAAGGACATTGAAATGAAATCTTCAACGCTATTGTCTGGACCGGAGACATGATCGCCGATCGTTCCTTGAAGTCGCGTTTCTATAGTGAGCGGCGGCGCGTCAGCCAAAGCTTGCCATTCATTGGAAATTTCCTCGCCAATCTTCCGAGCATGGGCCTGGGCGGATGAGAATTCATCGGGATCAGCGGAGTAAGTAATCCGCAATTCACTTGGATTTTCTTTGAGTTTTTCAACGAGCGCCGAAAGTTGTTCGGGCGACAAGCCGCCTGGCCCAGTTTCAATCACATGACCGACGCTATTCGCGCTTTCTCCTGGCTCAAGATTGTTTAAAGCGCCGCCGCCTGTTTCGTCTATCAAGATAGCCGTTGCACCCGGACTGTCATACCGAGGCTCGGACGGCGTTTCTACTTTGCCGTTCGTTTCCAACGGCGTAGCATTTGTCAATTTAGGCGATGGGGAATTGTTGAGCTTCACCTCGACAACGCTCTTTTTGGAAACGCCGAAATTCAGCTTGGATGTCTTGCCGCGCGTCAGGCGAATGGCCCGCGGATTCTCGGTCGTCACATAAAAGCCTTGTGGCAAGGTTCGCTCGTCAAGCTTCATAATGAAGTTCGATCCGATGCGGGGATTGGGCACGGCGGCGCACGCGACATGATATCTGCCGAACTCATCCGTTGTAACGAGGAGGCCGTTCACGGTCACGACTCGCACGCCGGGCAAACCGACTTCACCCTCATCTTGATATCCATTACCGTTGTAGTCGGGGAATACTGTGCCAATGACCTCGGCACAGTCGAATGTCGGGTCGACAACGACGACCACGGCAGCTTCGGCAATTTCAGTAATCCGCGTTTCGAACTGCCGGGCAAACGCTCTGTTAACATGAATGCCAGGGCGGACATTCGGCCCGACGCTCAGCAACATATCGATCACGACAGATCCATTTGCAGGAAGGGTGAGCCCGCCCCAAACCAGCTCGCTGCCATTTACGATGGGTTCCTGTGAGACGCCGTCAACGGCGCCTGTGCCACTCACATAAGAAAAACCGAGAGGCGTATTATCGACAATCGCGACATCCGTGCGGTCTATCGGGTCGTTATTGAACACTTCAACCTGATAGGGAACGAGATCGCCAAGCGAGACGTTGCTGCGCAAGGCGTCTTTTCTAATGGTAACATTAGTCTCGTTTGGACTGATTATGACCCGGTCAGTTGCCGGCCCCGCTGTTTCGCCGTTCACGATGGCGACGACGCTATTGTCGTAGGCGCCAGGTTGCGTCGATTGGGGGATGTCGATTTTGTAAGTGATATTCACCGACTCGCCAGAGGCTAGCATTCTTGGCGAGCTCAAACCGAAGATGAGTGTGCCTGTCGCTCCGGACGACGGTCCGCCGCCGGCAAGGTCGGAAGTGTCAATGTCGCTCGAGGCGTCGACGATTTCGACGAACTCGAAGAGCGCCGGCAGAGTGTCCTGGATTTCCGTTAAGGTGACTGTCGAGCCGGAATTGTTAGTGATAGTCGTCGTATAGATGACCTCGCCGCCATCGCCTGCGAGAAAACTGTTGGGCGTTCCTTCTTTCTCTATGTCGACCAGTAGCGGCGTGATCGTGACACGCGCCGTCGCGGGTCCGATTTCAACGCCGTTTGCGGTCGCAGTAACCGAATTGTCGTAAGCTCCCTGAGAGGCGTTATTCACATTGGCGGAATAGACAAGATCGACACTGGCTCCCGATGCAATCATGAGCGGCGCTGCAAGTACAAAACTGAGATTGGCATCGCCAGGACTTGGCGCGGCGCTGAGAGCGGCGCCGCTACCGCCTATATCGCTGGAACCGTCGATGGCGGCGAATGTGAATGGAGCAGGGAGAGTGTCGTCGACTTCAGTCAGATCGACAGCGCTGCTGGAATTGTTGGTGAACCGCACCGTGTAGGTAACGGTTGAAACTGCTCCTTTTACGAAACTCGATGGCGTAACGAATTTCTGAATTGACGTAACGATTGGCGTGATGGCGACGCGCGACACAGCCGGGCCGATCGTCTCACCATTAACCTGGGCGGTAATCGAGTTATCGTAATTGCCTGACCCGGCAGAGGCGGGAACATTCGCAGTGTATACGAATGTTACGGATCCGTTTGCCGGAATGGAAAGGGGTGACGACAGCATGAAGACAAGCGCTCCCGTCGCGCCGTTTGCCGGGCTGCTGGACAGGTCGCCGCTGTCAATACCGCTGGAAGCATTGACGATGGCGCCGAAGGTAAACGGCGCCGGCAACGCGTCCTGAATCTGCGTCAGCGATACCGCCTGTGCGGAATTATTGCTGATGGTCGATGTGTATGTCACCAAGCCACCAGCGCCTTCGACGAAAGATGAGGGCGTTGCTGATTTCGTTATTCCTACCGAAAGCGGCGTAATCGTCACTCTGGCAACTGCCGGTCCTATCGTGTCGCCGTTTACCTGCGTCGTGATGGCGTTGTCGTACTGACCTACAGCAATCGAAGTGGGAATATTCACAGTATAAGTGAACGTCGCAGAGCCGCCGGCGGGTATCGATAACGGATTTGTCAGAATGAAAGTGATCGCACCCGTGGCGCCTGCAGAAGGACTCGCCGAAAGGTCTCCGCTATCGATATCACTCAAGGCATTGTTGATCGCGGCAAAGGCGAATGACGCTGGCAGCGTATCGTCAATCTGCGTCAAGGATACAGACGACGCGGAATTATTCGAAATTGTCGCGGTATAAGTTGCGACACCGCCGGCCCCTTCGACAAAACTCGTTGGCATCACGATTTTTTGGATCGTCACGTTCAGCGGCGTGATCGTCACACGCGTCGTCGCAGGGCCGATCGTGGTGTTGTTCACTTCGGCAGAAATCGAGTTATCGTAGTTACCAGCGGAAGCTGAAGTCGGAATAGTTGCGGTNNTGAAATCGAGGGAGTCACCCGCTGCGATACTGCGTGGCGTTGTCAAGACGAAGCTCAACGCCCCTGTGTCGCCGTTCGCAGGACCTGCGGAAAGATCGCCAGCATTAATATCGCTGGACGCATCAACAATCGCGTTGAACTGGAAAGGCGCCGGCAACGCGTCATCTATTTGAGTCAACGACACCGCCGCCGCAGAATTGTTCGTTATTGTAGCCGTGTAGGTTGCGAGTCCTGCAGCGCCTTGCACAAAGCTGTTCGGCGTTGACGATTTCGTAATCGAGACTGTCAAGGGTGTAATCGTAACCCGCGCAATCGCGGGGCCGACGGTCTCGCCCTCAACCACCGCCGATATGGAATTGTCGTAAGTTCCCGCAGTAGCGCTCGTCGGGATATTCGCCGTGTAAACAAAATCTATTGATGCGCCGGCTGCAATGCTGACCGGCGCCGCGAGAACGAATGCCAGTGCGCCGGTATCCCCCGAACCGGGCGCGCTTGACAGATCAGCGGCGTTGACATCGCTGACTGCATCAGTGATCGCGGCGAATGTAAACGGCGACGGCAGAGCGTCATCGACCCGCGTGAGATCGGTTGCAACCGCTGAGTTGTTGGTGATTGTCGCCGTGTAGGTAACCGTTCCGCCCGCCCCTTGCACGAAGTTCGTAGGACTGACCGTCTTGGTAATGGAAACATCAATCACCGGCGCTGCTGTAATCGTGACTCTGGCGACAGCCGGACCAATTTCCGTGTTGTTCACTTCTGCTGTCAGTGAGTTGTCGTAGTTCCCGACTGCTGCATTGGTTGGAACGGTCGCTGTATAAACGAAGGCGACGCTCGCGCCCGCCGCAATGCTAAGTGGATTTGTAAGCGTAAATGTCAGCGTGCCGCCGTCTCCATTCGACGGGCTGGCGGAGAGGTCTCCGCTGTCAATATCGCTCACGGCGTTGTTGATGGCGTCGAAAGTGAAAGGCGCCGGCAAATCGTCGACAATCTCCGTCAGGGAGACAGCCGCCGCAGAATTGTTCGTTATGGTCGCGGTGTAGGTTGCTACGCCGCCGTCGCCCTCAACAAAGCTCGTGGGATTAACGGTCTTCTGAATTGCAACTGCAAGCGGCGTTATCGTAACACGGGCGACCGCCGGACCGATTGTCGCTCCATTAATCTCAGCCGTGATAGAGTTGTCATAATTGCCTGCAACTGCCGATATCGGCGCCTCCGCAGTGTAGACAAACATCACAGAACCGCCGGCGGGGATGCTGACCGGACTGGCGAGAATGAAACTTAATGCGCCGCCATCGCCATTTGTTGGGCCTGACGACAGGTCGCTTGCATCGACATCACTCGAACCGTCAACGATCGCACCAAACGTAAAGGGCGACGGCAAGGCGTCGTCGATCCTGGTAAGCGATACCGCCTTGGCAGAATTGTTGTTGATAACGGATGTGTAGGTGACGGTTCCGCCGGCGCCCTCCACCAAACTCGATGGCGTAACGGACTTGCTAATGGTCGCATTGAGGGAAGTAATCGTAACACGGGCGACCGCCGGTCCAATCGTCGATCCGTTAACAACCGCTGTAATCGAATTGTCATAGGCGCCCGCCGCTGTGTTTGCTGGCACGTTGGCCGTATAGACGAAGTCTGCGGAAGCGCCTGCCGCGATGCTTAGCGGCGCTGCTAACGTAAAGGTCAGCGTGCCGCCGTCGCCATTAGACGGACTTGCGGAAAGATCGCCCGCATCGATGTCGCTTGATGCATCAACGATTGCACCAAAAGTGAACGGCGAAGGCAGCACATCCTCAATTTGCGTGAGCGATACCGCTGCAGCGGAGGAGTTCGTGATCGTCGCTGTGTAGGTGACAGTGCCGCCAGACCCTTGAACAAAGCTTGTCGGCGTAACGAGTTTGCTGATAGTTGCAGTCAGCGGTGTTACAGTGACGCGGGCGACGGCAGGACCGATTGTCGTTCCATTTGTGACCGCAGAAATCGAGTTATCATATGTCCCTGCAACAGTGCTTGTCGGTACATCCGCTGTGTAAACGAAGTTTATGGATGCGCCCGCCGCGATGCTGAGCGGATTGGTCAGAACAAAACTCAGCGCGCCGCTGTCGCCGAGATCTGGTGAAGCCGATAAATCCCCCGCATCAACATCACTCGAAGCGTCAACAATCGCGCCAAAGNNTCGTCGATCTCGGTCAGCGTAATCGCGCCAGCCGAATTATTCGTAATGGTAGCAGTATAGGTCGCTGCGCCGCCCGCTCCCTCAACGAAGCTTGTCGGGGTGACGACCTTCGAGATCGATGCATTAAGCGGCGTGACAGATACCCTTGCAGTCGTAGGCCCTATGGATTGGCCATTGACCAGCGCAGTAATCGCGTTGTCGTAATCGCCGACGCCCGTATTCGTCGGCACAGTGGCCGTGTATACGAAATCAATGGACGCCCCTGCAGCAATCGACAGAGGGCTCGCCAGGGCAAATGTCAGAGCGCCGCCGTCGCCATTGGACGGCGATGCAGAAAGGTCGCCGGCGTCTACGTCGCTCAACGCATCGACGATAGAGTCGAAGATAAGCGGCACGGGAAGCACATCTTCAATTTCCGTGAGCGATACGGACGATGTGGAGCTGTTGGTAATGGTCGCCGTATAGGTGACGGTTCCTCCCGCCCCCTCAACAAAATTCGTGGGCGCTGCAGCTTTCGATATTGAGACGTTAATCGGCGTGATCGTAACGGTGTCGCTCGCGGGACCGACCGTTTCATTGCCAACCCTCGCCGTCACCGAATTGTCGTATGCGCCGACAGCCTGATTGGAAGGAACCGTCACCGTATAGATGAGCGTCAGCGTCCCGCCATTCGCGAGTATCAGGTATGGATCGCCCGTCGTGATGCCGTCGGCGACAAAAGTAATCGTACCGGTATCGCCATTCGTGGGAACAGAAAGCGAGTTTGCAGAAGTTACCTCGCTCCCGGCGCTAATAGCGTCAAATACAAACCCAGCCGGCAGGATATCCTCGATTTCTGAAATCCGTACGTCCGCTGGGGCGGTATTGGTCAACGTAACCGTGTAGGTGACCGTTCCACCCTCGCCGAAAGCAAAACTGCCCGGCGAAGCGACCTTATCGATCAGAACCGAAATCTCGGGCGGGGTGACAATCGCGGTGGTGCCGCCATTTGTGTACTTAAGATTGGCGTTTCCGCTGGTTTCTTGCGCATAAGGATCAAATGTGGTGCCAACACTCCCGCAAAGTGGAATGAAGATATATCTTACCCTAGCGAGAAATCCTGTTCCGTTCTGGGAGGCTCCCGCAACGAAAAACATCTGATTGGCAGTTCCGGCGGGCACAGCGTCAATCGTCGACGACAGAACTTCGACACCAATTAATTCATAACAATCCGCGCGAAAGCCCGTAAGCGAATTGAGCGAGCCCATGGACCCGCCAGCGGGCTGGAGAATGAACTGATCGCCGCTCTGGACGTTTCCGAAACTGTGATCGACTTCGAGAAAGAGATCGGCGCCGACAGCGCCTGGATTGGGCGAGTAGGCAATGGACGTGACAACGCCGCCGGCATTGGAACTGATCGAGGAGCGCGCTTCGAGCACCAGGTTTGTGATCATCGATCCAGGATCGGAATCGCTCACTGTAACTGAAATCGCATCGCTGACGGGCGTGTTGCCAGCGCAAGGATGCGCGACAAACCATGAGACGACTCTACTCTCTCCGGCGCCCATAGCGCCAACGACAATAGTCGCGGGTTGCCCGTTGCCAAAGCCGAAGCCCTGTCCTGTATCGAGCCCGCTCATGGTCGCCTGAACGCTTGAAAGCGATCCGCCAGACGTATTCGTAATTTCGTAAGCGACAAAAGCCGCAACCGGACCTTGCGCAGGGCACTGATTGCTGTCGGGGGTCAGCTCCTGAACGCCTAAAAGGTCATCACCTGTAATAAGGCGCAGATTTATATCACTGGGACCGAGCGCATGGGCTGGAGTCGACTGGATTGCCGCCAAAAGGAGCAAACCCAGAAACACCGAGACCTGCAACGCAGATTTGAAAAGCCACTTAAGGAACTGGTCCGTGCGCGACGAATCCTGACGAAAACCGTCTCCATTTAATGCGTGACGCCCGCCCGAATTTCCCCCGAATCCGGCCTTGGGCGGCAGACCGCCAAGGCCAACCATTACCCCTCCCCCGAATTCCCCAATTCGGTAGGAGGACACTATTCACCAGAAATCTCGTTCTACCTAGCAATTTTCTTGCCATTAGCCTTAACGAAGCTGACAAAAGAAGGCGATATAGCCCAAGATCAGAAAATTAACCGAAGAAAAATAACGCGTTACTGGAGATTGTAAAAAAAAACAACACAAGCCAAAAAGCGGTGTATTTTTTTTTGAGGCGGTCTCACCAAAGGAACAAATTCCACCAATCACAACCTGAATTGTGGCCCAAACCGCACGTTACGCGAGACCTCGCCACTTGAGCCACCCAAGCCAATCAGAATTCCAAGATATAAAATTTGGGAATATCCCCTGGAATAAATCGAGCCTGACATTGCGCGGCGCCGTAAGCTTCTGCACCGTTAGTGAAAATTTTTGACGCGGTGTTTTTTGGACGCAAAATTCCAACCGGAGGATACATGTTAAAATTGGGAAGGGGCGAA
>DGNI01000127.1:25483-39204 GCA_002388885.1 Parvularculaceae bacterium UBA4496
CAATGCGTCTTCCTATTGCTTCTGACGCTGCGCGTAAGGGGTCTACATCTACATGGGCGTAGCGCTCAGTCGAGCGTGCAGAGCGGTGACCTAACAGCCCGCCGATCAGACGCATATGGGGGCCGGCTTTGGCGTAGGGCAGGCGGATTTCTCGTTCGCCTTACGGAGATTGCTCGCCGGGTTTCCGAAATGGGGGAGCGATACCCTGTGTCGAAAAAGGGTTCAGAAAACGCGCCCGTCCATGCCTTAATCAAGAATGCATTGCGCCTTATGAAAAACATCAGCACACGGATTTCAGAATATGGAACGTATTTCGCTTTTGTTGATAAAGGGCCTGCGCCGCCAAGCTAAAATTATTCATCCGCTTACCGACAATATAAATAAATCTTTAGCAGACCGCATGCATTCTGTAAATCAAAGCGGCGGGAGCGTTTCATGGCATGTTATCGAGCGGAGGCGTTTAAGCGGCGGCGAAATCGTTGTGCATGCCGCTTCAGCCGGGATCGTTCCGGAACGGCTGCGATCGAATTTGCAATCGTCGCACCGGTTTTTCTGCTGATGATTCTCGGCATGTTGGGGTTCGGAATTTATCTCGGCGCCGCGCACAGCGTTCGCCAGCTTGCATCCGATGTCGCCCGCGCGACAATACCTGGCGCCTCGGAAGAGGAACGTCAGGTAATTGCTTCGAATTTTATCGTGCTCAATGTCGGCAATTACGCGTTTATTGAAATAGAGGATCTGGAAATCTCGGTTCGAGACAGTGAGACCGCGGCGAACCAGTTCGTGGTTGAGATTTCCTATGATGCAAGCGGTTTGCCGATATGGGGTCTTTCGGAATTTGCGCCAATGCCGAGCAAAACGATTACGGCGTCTGCAACAATCGTCAACGGGGGATATGTGCAATGATCCGGTTTATGAACGGCGCGTTCCACATCATGCGCGACCGCTCCGGAGCGGTGGCTCTGATGTTTTCAATATTTTTGCCAGTCGCGCTTTTGTGCCTCGGTATTGGCGTCGATTTGATGATGCTGTTTACTGAACGGCGCAAGGCGCAAGGCATCGCCGATATTGCGGCGATCATTGCTGCGCAGGCGTCTTCGAATCCGGAACGCGCCGCGCGCGAAATTCTGTCGATCAATGGTTATGATGTGATCAGTTCCGTGGAGATGGGCCAGCTTGAAGACGAAGAAAAAATCAGGGCCATAGAAACAAAAACCCAGTTCGAAGTTATTCCGGGCCGATACATGCCGGACCCGGACAAGAATTACAAAACGCGGTTTGTTCCGAATCAGACGCCGTACAATGCTGCGCGCGTCAACATGAAAAAACGCGGCGATCTATATTTCGTCGACCATTTTTTTGAAGCGCCCATGGTGATGGTCAGCGCGACCGCAAGTCGCCGCGCGCTTGCGGCGTTCTCGGCCGGCTCAAGTCTGGCGAAAGTTGACGACGGTTTGCTCAACGAATTGCTGAGCGCGCTGACGGGTACGGAGATTGCGCTTTCGGCGCTCGACTATAACGGGCTGATGGATGCAGAGATCGAAGTCTTCGGATTTTTGAATGCGCTTGCGTCAGAGATGGATATCGAAGCCGGTCAGTACGACGATGTCTTGAAGAGTGATCCGACGCTTTCAGAAGTAGCGAATGCAATGCTGGCGGTCAGCGGAAGCGGACCCGCTGCGCTGGCGCTTTCGAGCCTTCTCACGTCGTTTCACAAGCTCGGAGGCGAGATCGATCTTGAAAAGGTGATTGATCTTGGGCCGGCAGGCGTCGTTTCACTCGGCGAGCCCGTGGGCGCCGGCTTTCCTGCTTATGTCAGCGCATTCGATCTGGTGCTGGCAAATGCAGTGGTCGCAGATGGCGAGCGATTGCTTCACCTTGATCTTACGGCTGCGGCGCCGGGGCTTTTGTCTCTGATCGCGGCCGTTGAGATCGGAGAGCCAATGCAGTCTTCGCCGTGGCTTTCTGTCGGGCAGGGCGGCCAGACGGTCTCGAACGTTCAGGCGCGCGTTTTTATCGAGGCAACTGTCGGCGGTGACGGATTGCTTTCTGCGGCCACGGTCAAGCTGCCACTTTACATGGAATTGGCGCGGGCAAGCGGCGAACTTCAAGGTGTTGATTGTCCTGGCGGAAAAGTAGAAAACGTCATCGTTCACCTGGGTGGAACTTCTTCTGTCGCGGATGCCTGGATTGGAGAAGTAGATGTTTCACCTTCCTTCATGAGCGACAATGTCAAAAAAGCGCAACTTGTCTCCGCTTCAGCCCTTTCGGTATTCGGCAAGGCGCACGCTGGAACCGAAGCGCCTTATGCGCAGACGCTGGATTTTACGTGGAGCGACATCACCAACAGCGTCATCAAAACAACGCGCACGGAAGGTGCGATTGATCTTTTGATGGAAAACCTGGTTGAGGAACTCGACGTGGAAGTTAATGCGCTGGGGCTGAGCCTGACGGACCGCCTCATTACAGGCGATGTTGTCAGTGAGGGGCTCGGTGTGCTGACGGAGCCGGTGAGCAGCGTCGCGGATCAGATTCTAGCTGCTTTGGGCGTTAGTCTTGGCGAAGGCGATTTCCGGGTGAATGGCGTGAAATGCGACTACGCCGTTCTGGTGCAGTAAACGGATCCTGCTATATTGAAGTCTGTGGTAATATTTGGAAAAATGATAATACAGAAAATATTCTTTATTTTTTTACAAACATAGAATATCTTTACTATGCATGATTGGTTTTGAATCGTGCAATTACAAGGCCGCTTATTCCCCATTCAGAACGTCTGGGACGAGGCAGCAAGCTTCACAAAGTTCCACAGTGCCATGTGCGTATTGGGCGCGCGCCTGACGAATATGTGCGTCGGCGCGACGGGATGAAAGCGCCCTGATTCAGGGCGCTCCAAATTTAGGGGAGCTGTAATGACGGATGACGTTATAAATGTCTCTGCCGGTATTAAATCGGTCAGCAACGCGTTCAGGATTCTGGAAGTCGTGGCGCGAAACCATGGACCGATTTCACTAAAGGAAATAGGTCGCCGCGCAGGCGTCTCGGCCAGCAAGGCACACCGCTATCTTCAAAGTCTTTGCGCCTGCGGGCTGTTGAATCAGGCGCAAAAGTCAGGAAGTTATGATCTTGGCGCCGCCGCCATGCAGTTGGGATTGGCGGCGGTGAACCGCGTCGACGTCATCAATCGTGCTGGCGACGATCTTCGGTATTTCGCTGACGAGCTTCAGGCTGATTGCTACATCACCGTCTGGAGCAAACTTGGCCCTACAATCGTTCGCTTTGAACGGTGCAAAAACCCCACAGCATCCATGATAGGGCCCGGCGTGTCCTTGCCGGTGTTTACGTCGGCTGTTGGTCAGGTTTTTCTCGCTTTTGGCGCTGAAGCGCTCGTTGAAAACGTGTTGCGCGGGGAATCTGCGATCCGTCCGCCAGAAAGCGCGCAAGAAATTGATGAAATACGCCTGAAACTGAGCAATGTACGGAAGGCAGGCTACGCCAGTTCGGAAAGTTTATTGTTGTCCGGGCGCTATGCCGTAGCCGCACCGATAATCTCAATCGATGACCACGTCGTAGCGGCCGTTTGCGTCGTTTCAACAGATCCCGGCATTGTCACGCCGAACAGCGTCGTCATCAGCAGGCTACTGGGCTTCTGCAAGAAATACTCAATGCCCAAACGGGGTTACGCCGAAGAGACGCTGGTAGAGCAGAAAATCGCCGTTTAGCGGGCGGCTAAAACGAATCTTTGAGCGCGCGAGTTTTCGCGAACACCTCGACCGCGCCGGCGCCTTCCATTTTGATAGCTTTTTGCAAGCGCGTATCGCTGGCGCGCAGGAAAGGATTCGTTGCGAGTTCCTGCGAAAGCGTCGTCGGTACGGTCGGCGTGTTCGTCGCGCGGAGCGCTGCGACTTCATTCGACCGTTCTTTAAGCGCAGCATTTTCCGGATCGACCGAAAGCGCAAATCTGGCGTTCGCCTGCGTATACTCATGGGCGCAGTAGAGTTTTGTCTCCGGCGGCAGGGCGGTAATTTTTTGCAGGGAATGCCACATCTGTTCGGGCGTTCCCTCAAACAGCCGCCCGCAGCCAATGGCGAAAATCGTGTCGCCCACAAAAGCTGCGCCATCATCCGCGAAATAGTAAATGATGTGTCCCAGAGTGTGTCCTGGGGTATCGAAAACCTGCGCATGAGAAGCGCCAAGTTCGACGATGTCGTCGTCGCCGACTTCTGTTTCGATGCCGGGTATTTTTTCGGCTTCCGCCCGGGGACCGATAATTGCACATCCCCACTTTTCTTTAAGCGCAAGATTGCCGCCAGCGTGATCGGGATGCCAGTGCGTATTGAGAATATGCGTCAGGCGCCAGCCTGCGGCGTCGAGCTGGCGGTTAATTTCAGCGGCGTCCGGCGTGTCGATGGTTGCGACCGCGCCGGTCGCCGCATCGCGGATCAAAAATCCGTAATTATCGGAAAGGCAGGGAAACTGTCTTATCTCGATGGCCATGAAGCCGCCTTTTCAAATGCTGCGGGCGCAAGCATAACAAGGGTGGCCTAATTTAGAAAACAGCAAGGCGCGTCACGTTATCCATGCGAACGGATATTCTCGATTTTCATGAGTTCTATGCATCGCCGCTTGGCGTGACGGCGCGCCTGGCCGTTGTGTCGCGCCTCGCCGAAGTCTGGGGTGACGGCAAAGGGCTTGAGATCGCGGGGTTCGGTTACGCTGATCCTTACCTTGAGATTTTCTCTGCTGCTTCGCGGCGCTTTACGCTGGCGCCCGGCGGACAGGGCATTATCCGCTGGCCGGCTGATGGCGCCAATGCCGCCTGTCTCGCAGCCGAGCAGGAATGGCCGTTGCCAGACGCTTGCCTCGACCGCTTGCTGATCGTGCATGGGCTTGAGGAAGCGCCTGCGCCGCACCGGCTGATGCGAGAAGTTTGGCGCGTTCTGAAAGACAGCGGGCGGGTCATCATCGTCGCTTCGCACCGGCGGGGTCTGTGGTCCGTGATCGATACGACGCCATTCGCCGCGGGAAGACCTTATCTCAAACGCCGACTTGACGTGCTGTTGCGGGAGGCGATGTTTCGCCCGCGATATTGGGATACGGCGCTATTCTTTCCGCCGTTTCGATCAAAACTGCTGCTGAAAGCGGCGCGCACATGGGAGCGGGCCGGAGCAAGGGTCTGGCCGGCGCTCGGCGGTGTTTTGATGGTTGAGGCGGAAAAAGACATGCTGGCGCCGGTGGGGCTGGTGCGTCCTGCGGGCGCTCGTGTTCGGCGTCCGACGATAGCCGCGCCCCAGCCGGCGCGCAGAAACTTGGCGCGAAACAGGTATTCATAACGGGCGGCTGGTTGCGTGTGCGGCTTTGAGACCGCTATATCGCGGACGCATTCGTTGAGGTCTCAAGTTCATGCCGCTTCCAAGCCCGCGCCCCGGGATACTAGATATTACGCCTTACAAGGCCGGTTCNNTCCTCTTCTGCGCCCGGCGCATCGAAGCTCTATAAACTTTCTTCGAATGAGTCGGCGCTCGGCATGAGCGACAAGGCGCGCGCAGCGCATGATGAAGCCGCCGCATCGCTGCATCTTTATCCTGATGGCGGGGCGAGCGCCTTGCGGGAAAAGATTGCCGAAACTTACGGTCTGGAAGCAGAGCGTATCGTTTGCGGCGCCGGGTCGGATGAGATTCTGCAGCTCTTGACCAAAGCCTATGCCGGCGAGGGCGACAATATCATCCAGTCCGATCACGGATTTCTGGTCTACAAGCTCGCGGCTTTTTCCTGCGGCGCCGAAGCCCATTTTGCACCGGAGAAAAACCTGACGGCCGACATCGATGAAATGCTGAAGCTCGTCGATGACCGCACGAAAATCGTTTTCCTTGCAAATCCGAACAATCCGACCGGAACCTATCTGCCTGAAGCGGAGGTGCGCCGTCTGCGCGAGGCGTTGCCGGATGACGTGCTGCTCGTCATCGACGCAGCCTATGCCGAGTATATGGAGGCGCTGGATTATTCGGCTGGCGAGCGGCTGGTCAATGAATTCGAAAATGTTGTCATGACCCGCACATTTTCGAAAATCTATGGTCTTGCCGCATTGCGTCTCGGCTGGGGCTATTGCCCGCCTGCGGTCGCCGACGTGCTCAACCGCATTCGCGGTCCGTTCAACGTAACAGCGCCGGCGCAGGCGGCGGGCGTTGCAGCGCTTGACGACCAGGCGTTTGTCGAGCGCAACCGCTCGCACAATCGTGAAGAACGAGATTTGTTGCAGCAACAATTCGGCGGCATGGGGCTCGATTATATTCCGAGCTACGGCAATTTTATTCTGGTGAGGTTTCCGAATGAGCCGGGGCGCAATGCCGATGATATTCTCAGCTATTTGAAAGAGGGCGGCGTCATCGTGCGCGAGATGTATCCTTACAAGCTTGATGATTATCTGCGTGTTACCATCGGAACACGCGAGGCCAATCGCAAGCTGATCGAGCTACTCAAAGAAAAGTTCTCCCGTGACTGAACAAGTAAAATTTGATCGTGTTGTTATCGTTGGAGTGGGTCTGATCGGTTCATCGCTTGCCCGCGCCGTTCGTGAGCGCAAATTGGCGGATGAAATTATCGGTGTCGATCGCGATGCGGATGTGATTGCGCGTGCAAAGAAAATCGGCGTCATCGACGATGGCGGAACGACGATAGAAAAGGGCGTAAAAGGCGCCGACCTGATCGTTCTTTCAACGCCGGTCGGCGCCATCAACGAGGTTTGCGAAGCGCTGTCGAGTTCAGCGCCGGATGACGTACTCATCATCGATGTGGGCTCGGTAAAGGGTTCGGTGGCGAAAGCGGCGGCGGCGCTGCCTGATCGATTACATTTCGTACCGTGCCATCCAGTCGCCGGTACGGAGCAATCGGGACCGGAGGCCGGCTTCGCATCGCTCTTTGAAGATCGCTGGTGTATTTTAACACCGCTCGCGCGCGAAGATGCAGCGTACCAGGCCGCAGTCAAAAAAGCCGAAAGTTTATGGATCGGCATTGGCGCGCTGGTTGAGGTGATGGATGTTCAACACCACGATCTTGCACTCGCTGTCACCAGTCACTTGCCGCATTTGATTGCATTCACGCTGGTCGGCGCAGCGGACGACGTGGAAAGCGTCGCCCATGGCGAAGTGATCAAGTATTCCGCGGGCGGTTTTCGCGATTTCACCCGCATCGCCGCTTCTGACCCGATCATGTGGCGCGACGTATTTCTCTCGAACAAGGACGCCGTGCTCGAAGTATTGGGAAGGTTTTCCGAAGAACTTGCCGTAATGCAGCGTGCAATCCGCTGGGGCGACGGCAAGGCGCTCGAAGATGCGTTTGCCCGCGGTCGTTCGCTGCGTCGCGCAATTGTTGATGCGGGGCAGGAAAAAGACGTTCCCAATTTCGGGCGCGACAAAGAGTAAATTAATAGGCGGACAAGTTTCTGCTCGCTTTCGTCTTGCGGTTTTTTTGTTGTCAATGTCCGCATATGCTTTTTGACAATCTAACCTGATTTCTCGACAGCACCCAGCAACCGTGCAATATTCTATACGAGGTTGTTATGCGCAAATTACTCCGTTTTATTGCTGTAATGCCGGTGCTGTTTTGTCTGGCGGTGTTAGCCGGCTGTGGTGATGGCGAGCCGGATGCGATGCCAACGCCGCCTCCCCCGCCACCTCCGCCGCCGCCCACAAACCAGACATTGGACTTGTTGAGCGTCGCCAGCGGCGATGGATTGCTGCGCGCTTATGGCAACGGCTCTTCCGGCAATGGGCGCTTCGGATTGCCCGTAGCAGGTGGGTATGACGTCGATGGCGACGGCCATCTCGACTTCGCCAGAGCCAGCATGATCAGCTCTCCTCTGGGCCGCACGCGCGCAGGAAGCGTGCAGCTGATTTTCGGAAACAGTCAGCTTACGCAAGATATCGATCTCGCAATGGCTAACGTCCGTGTATTGACCATTTATGGCGACGGAATTCAGGAGGCGACCGGCGGCGAAGTCTGGATGGCCGACCTTACGGGCGACGGCGTCGGCGACCTCATCATCGGCCGCCCGAATTTCAGGGCCTCCTCGCCAGACCGGATTGGCGCCGGGGCGCTGACGATCATTGTCGGCGGGCCCGAGCTGCGCGACCTCGCGACCAACGGCACGCCGCTTGACCTGCGCTCACCGCCGGGAACAGTAAAAATCGTCAACATCGTTGGCGCCGCAGCGCTTGACCGAATGGGTTTCTGGATGCGTGAAGGCGACGTTTCCGGCGATGGCGTCGACGATCTCGCTGTTGGCGCCGATCAGGAAGATAATGGCGGGGCGACAAACGCCGGCGCCGTTTATGTGGTCCGCGGCGGCTCGCATCTGAATGCGAATTTGACGATTGATCTGGCGGATTTCGGGTCAACAGCGATTGCCGGTCATATATTCAAAATTCTGCCGCCGGCAGGCAGCGAACGTTTCCACCTTGGATCGACGCTCGCTGTGGCGGACCTCGACGGTAATCTGCGCGCCGAGGTTTTGGCGGCGGCGTCGCTTAATCGGGCCGCCGGCGGATTGCTTGCGGAAGGCGCGCCGGCCGGCTCGGCGGAAGGCAGCGGGGCCAACAATGGCGGCGCCGTATTCATTTTGTGGGACGACAACGTTCCTGTTGGGTCGCCTTGGCCGTCGGGCCTAACCTTTACCATGGGCTCCCTGCCCATGAGTTACACGAGGATCGACGGCGGTACAGTCACCGGTCAGTTCTCGAACCATCGGCTCGGCGAGGAAATTCTTGGCGGGCTCGATTACAATGGCGATATGGAAGCGGACCTGTTTCTAGGCGACATTACCGGACAGCCTTTGGACCGTCCCTTTGGCGGTCTGGGCCATGTTTTTTATTCAGCGGCAGATTTGAAGAACCGCAGTTTCGACATGGGCTCCGTGCCGGGCGATATCGAATGGACTACGTTTTATGGGCCGGAGGACGTGGCGATCTCCAGCGACACGGCTGCCCACGGCGATTTCGATAATGACGGCTTCGACGATGTCGCGATTGGTTCGCCAAAGGCTAATCCCTTTGGGCGAATGGGCGCAGGAACAATCCATGTCGTGTGGGGACAGGCGCAAAACTGGCCGGGAACGGTGGACCTTCAGGACGGCATGAAACCCAGCCCCACGGCTGTGCGCATCACCGATATTTTCGGCGCCTACGGCCAAACATCCGACGAAGATCACGGCGATGTCCTGATGTATAGCGCGAGTTCCGCAGACATGAACAATGACGGGCGCGTTGATCTTATCGTCAACGAAATGCTCGGCAACGGCATCGCGCCGGCGGCCCTGGATGTTGGCCACGTGATTATCATTAGCGGTGCGAGAATTCCGAAAGAGTAGGCGCCTGAATTCAGGCCGTTTCTTCTTCCAGCGTCACTTCGTGACCCCACAGGGTTTCGATGTGCGTGAGGACAGCGTCTTTGGTCTTGTCGCTCAACAGGCGGCCATTGTGTACTTCATGGCGCAGGGTCAGTTCGCGGTCGCCGTCGAGATCGGCGCCGACAACCTGAATGTTCGGCTCGTGCATCCCGAGATCGTACATTGAGGCGAGTTGCGCTTTGACGCGCCGGAAGCCGCGTTCGTCGTGAATAGCTGAAATCTCGACGTGAGACTCTTCAGCGATATCGGATAGTGCGAACAGGCGGAAGTCGCGCATCACNNGGATGAAGCTTTCGTCGCGGTAATTCGCCCAGGCGTCTTTCAGGACGTCACGCCACTCGGCCTTGCCGGCGATTTCGGGGAACCATTCGCGGTCTTCCGGCTTCGGGTCTTCGCAGATGCGCTTGATGTCCTCCATCATGGCGAAACCGAGGGCGTAAGGGTTAATGCCGGAGTAGCGCGGATCGTCGAATTCCGGCTGGAAGACGACGGACGAGTGGGAGTGCAGAAACTCCATGATCGCGCCTTCGGTGATCTGTCCGCGATCGTAAAGCGCGTTCATGATGTAGTGGTGGACGAACGTGGCGCAGCCCTCGTTCATCACTTTCGTCTGCTTTTGCGGATAAAAATACTGCGCGATGTTGCGGACGATGCGCACCAGCTCGCGCTGCCACGGGCGCAAAACGGGCGAGGCCTTCTCGATAAAGTAGAGAATATTTTCTTCGGGCAGCTTGATATTGCGGACTTCCGCCTGGCGTTCTTCCTTTTCGTCGTCGGGTTCTTCGACGTTGGGCAGCGTGCGCCAAATGTCGTTGAAGTTAATCTCTTCGTGGCGGATGCGCGCGGCGATTTTCGCAAGCCGGTCTTCTTCCGACAGGCGTGGCGGGCGGTTGTAACGGAAAACCCCCTGATCCATCAGCGCGTGCGATGCGTCGAGAACGGCCTCGACTTCTTCAAATCCGTATTCGTCCTCGCATTTGGCGATGTATTTCTTGGCGAAGTCGAGATAGGCGAGAATGCCGTCGGCGTCCGTCCATTGGCGGAAGAGGTAATTGTTCTTGAAAAAGTGATTATGCCCGAACGAGGCGTGCGCCATCACCAGCGCCTGCATAGTCATGGTGTTTTCTTCCATGAGATAGGCGATGCAGGGGTTTGAGTTGATGACGATCTCATAGGCGAGGCCGGAATAGCCCTTCTGATACATCATCTGGTCGCGGGCGAAGTGCTTGCCGAACGACCAGTGCTTGTACATCAGCGGCATGCCGTGGCTGGAATAGGCGTCGAGCATCTGTTCCGACGCGATGATCTCGATCTGGTTCGGATAGACGTCGAGGCCGAGATCGTTCAGCGCGATGTCCTCAATCGCGTCATAGGCGCGTTTGAGCGTATCGAAGTCCCAGTCGGCTTCCGAATAGAGCAGGGGGGATGCGGTTGCAGCTTCGCTCATTGCTCAGCCCCGCCATCATTGTCAGGCCAGCCCCATGCCCCAATTCTTTTAAGTGTTTCTCGTTGTGGGAGATATGAAATCAGCCATCCTAAAAATAGCGATGCAGAACCCAAAAAAATCAGAGCGATTGCAAATATGCTTGTTGGCGCCCCTCGCAGGAGATCAAAGCCAATAAAATATAGCGCTCCTACTATTGGAGCAAAAAAAAATGGCAACCCTATAAAAAATACAACCATCCATAAGAATGAACGGTGCATGCGGTCAGAAAACCAACCAGCCGTTATTTTTTGCATGCCGTGATATAAGGAAAACCACGCCCAAGACAAAAGCGCTGATCCTATCACGGTTATAAAAGTTGCTGTAAGTGCCTGTTGAGCGCTCACGCTGCCTCCTTTGCGTTCTTGGCGAACAGCTCGCGGAAGACGGGGAAAATGTCCTGCGGTCTTGCGATGCGTGTCTGGGCGAAATTCGGCCAGGCGGGGGCGAAGGTGCGATAGGCGCGCCAGAGTTCGGCGCCGGAATCGGCGTCGGAGAACACTTCCAGCTCACGTTCGTCGAGAATTTCGATATAGGCGTAATACTGTGAAATCGGCATCACCGATTCATTCAGCATCTCAACGCAGCGCTTGGCGTCGCCCGACTGCGTAAACCCGTCACTGGCCTGCGCCACATAAATGTTCCATTCATGGGCCGGGAAACGGTCTTTTTGCACTTCCAGCATCTTATCGAGCGCGGTCGACACCACCGTGCCGCCGGACTGGCGTGAATAGAAAAAGGTTTCCTCGTCCACTTCCTCGGCGTGGTGGGTGTGGCGGATGAAGACGACTTCCACGCGCTCGTAACGGCGTTTGAGGAACAGATAGAGCAGCATGTAAAAACGCTTGGCGAGGTCTTTCTCGCGCTCGCCCATGGAGCCGGAAACGTCCATCAGGCAGAACATCACCGCCGCGGTCGTTTCCACCGGCGTCGGCTCATAGGCGTTAAAGCGCAAATCGAGCGGATCGATGAACGGCGTAAAGCGGCGGCGCTTTTCCATCGCCTCGAGCTTTTCGATAATTGCTTTTTTCTCGGCGATTTCTTCTTCGCTCGGCGCGTGAATGCGTTCGAGTTCGAACAGGCGCTCTTTCAGTTCGTTCATCTCACGCGTCGATGGGCGCTTGAGCGCTAGGCGGCGTCCGTGCGCGTTGCGCATGGTGCGGATCAGATTCATGTTGGTGGGCGAGCCCGCGACGGTGATGCCGGCGCGCTTGTAGGCGTAGGCCTTGATCTCTTTCAGCGAGCGTTTGACGAGATTGGGGAGTTCGAGGTCTTCAAAAAAGATGTCGAGAAACTCGTCCTGGGTCAGCGTGAACTGAAACGAGTCCTCGCCATCGCCAGAATCGCTTGCTTCCTTGCCTTTGCCGCGGCCCGCGCTTTTCGGCGGCTTTTTAATCTTGTCGCCGGCGGAAAATTCCTTGTTGCCGGGGTGCACAACTTCGCGTTCGCCCTTTTCGCGGTCATGGACGAAGCGCGGTTCGGCGGTCGACTTCGACGGGATCGAGATTTTCTCGCCTTTGTCGAGTTCCTTAACCGACCGGTCGCGCAGGGACTTGTTCACCGCTTCCTTGATCTGCGCGCGGGCGCGTTTCAGGAACCGCTGACGGTTCCCGAGGGACTTACCCTTGGGGTTCTTGCGCCGGTCGATGAAATGAAATGAGTTCATAATGAGGTTTTAGGGGTGAGGGATTGGGGATTAGGGAATCCAGTCTACTCTAATCCCTAAAACCTATTCCCTAATCCCTCCAATTATCCCGCCTTGTTGACGCGCATGTACCATTCGACGAGCCGGCGGACCTGACGCGGCGTGTAGCCCCGCTCGGTCATGCGGGCGACGAAATTATCGTGCTTGGCTTCGGTCTCGGAATCCTTCTTCGAGTCGAAAGAGATGACCGGGAGCAGGTCCTCGACCTGGGAGAACATGCGCTTTTCGATGACATTGCGCAGTTTCTCGTAAGACGTCCATTTCGGATTCTTGCCTTCGTTCGCCGCGCGGGCGCGCAGCGCGAATTTCACGACCTCGTTGCGGAAGTCTTTCGGATTGGCGATGCCCGCCGGCTTTTCGATCTTCGAAAGCTCCTGATCGAGCGTCCCGCGGTCGAGAAGCTGACCGGTATCGGCATCCTTGAAGTCCTGATCTTCGATCCACGCATCGGCGTAGGCGATGTAACGGTCGAACAGGTTCTGGCCGTATTCCGCATAGCTTTCGAGATAGGCTTTCTGGATTTCCTTGCCGATGAAATCCGCATAACGCTGCGAGAGTTCCGACTTGATGAAATCGAGATATTGCTTCTCGGTCTCATCCGGGTATTGCTCGCGCTTGATCGCCTGCTCCAGCACATACATCATGTGCACCGGATCGGCGGCGACTTCGTCCGTGTCGAAGTTGAACGTCTCCGACAGAACCTTGTAAGCAAAACGGGTGGAAATGCCGTCCATGCCTTCGTCGATGCCGGCGGCGTCGCGGTATTCCTGCAGAGTCTTCGCTTTTGGATCTGTGTCCTTCAGCTTTTCGCCGTCATAAACGCGCAGTTTCGAATAGAGGTTCGAGTTTTCATGCTCGCGCAGGCGTGTCAGCACTGAAAAGCGTGCGAGCAGGTCGAGCGTTTCCGGCGCGCAGTTGGCGTTCGCCAGTTCCGAATGGGCGAGCAGTTTGTCGTAGATTTTCTGTTCTTCCGTCACGCGCAGGCAGTAGGGTACCTTGATGACGTTGATGCGGTCGAGGAACGCCTCGTTATTCTTGTTGTTGCGGAATTGCTGCCATTCGCTTTCGTTCGAGTGCGCCAGGATGATCCCCTGGAAGGGCACGGGGCCGAGCGCTTCGGTGCCCACATAGTT
>DGNI01000127.1:39265-58407 GCA_002388885.1 Parvularculaceae bacterium UBA4496
CCGCCCGAATAGGAATAGGCGTCGGTGTCGTCCTGGCTGAAATGTTCGAGCTTGCGGATATCAACCTTGCCGACCAGCGCCGAAATGTCCTGGTTGTTTTCATCGCCGGGCTCGGTTTTCGAAAGGGCGATCTGGCGCAGTTTCGACGGATAAAGGCGAACGACCTCGAATTTCGAAATGTCGCCGCCGAATTCGTCGAGGCGTTTCACCGCCCACGGGCTCATCAGGCCGTCGAGGCGGCGCTTTTCAATGCCGTACTTGTCTTGAAGCAGGCTTTTCAGTTCATCCGACTGGAAGAGGCCAAGCGGGCTTTCGAATACTGGGGAGATTTCGTTGCCGGCCTTGAGGACATAGATGGGGTGCGCTTCCATCAGGTCTTTGAGGCGTTCGGCGAGCGAGGATTTGCCGCCGCCTACCGGGCCGAGCAGGTAGATGATCTGGCGTTTTTCTTCGAGGCCTTGCGCCGCGTGCCGGAAGAACGAAACGATCCGTTCGATCGTGTCTTCCATGCCGTAAAAGCCTTCGAACGCGTCGTATTGACGGATCGTGCGGTTGAAAAAGATGCGTGCAAGCCGCGGGTCTTTCGACGTATCGACAAGTTTCGGCTCGCCGATCGCCTTGACCATGCGCTCGGCCGGCGACGCGTAAAGCATCTCATCGTCGCGCGCTGCGAGCAGATAATCCCTGAGGCTCATGGCCTCCTGTTTGACTTTGGTATAGTTCTCCGAAAATACGTCGAAGACATCGAGACTTTGTTCGGTCATGGTCGCACGCTCACTGTTTACCCGCCTTACTTAAGGCGTCCCCGCTGGTTGAATAAAAAAGGCGCCGGCTTTCATGCCCAGCGCCCCGCCCTTACCTTCAATGCTGCGCCGTCATAAACGGCGACTTTGAAACCTTCGTTCAACGGAGACGCAAACTGGCTGTCTGTTCTGATATGGAGCGTAGAAAAAGCGTCGCAAGGTTTTTGAACCTCCGTTTTTATCGCTTCTTCGTGATTTGAGCTCGACATGTCGCAACCTGTCCGCGTTTAGTGCCTGTTGGCGTCACTCCGTCTTCGTACCGGCCAATACTCCGCCCATTCGCACGCCAAAGGCGTACAAAATAAGGTTAACCGGAAGGCCCCTAACAATTCGTTTTCGGTTTTTCGTTTGCCTGAATAATATAACATCAATCGCGTTGCGTTGCGATAAATATATCGCTCCGGACCCGGCCCAATTTTCGCCGCAATCTTTCCCCGCCTCTGCGAGCATTCACAGCGTTTGGAATGTTCTGCCAACAAAGCGCGAGTGCGCTGCGTTTGATGGGGGGTCGTTAGCGCTTTCGCGCAAGCGGTGTTTATAAAATTTACTTCTTGGCAATCGACATTGCCGAGCGCTAAATTTTTAATGTGAAGATATCGCGCGCGGCGTTGTTAGTTTTTTGTGCTACGCGATGTATGTTTTGTGATTGGGAGCGAATTTCGAATCATCCGCGCGCAAGCGCGTCATCGATCAGCGCCGCTGCGGCGCCCGCACCATAGATTTTGACGAACGGGCCCATACGCGGGCCCGCTTCCTGGCCAAACACAACCTCGTAGAGCCCCTTGAACCAGTCGCGGATGTTTTCAAACGCTTGGGCCTTGCCCGCGTCGAAAACAGCGGTCTGGTAGTCGTCCTCACTGCCGCCATCGCCGATCTCTTTCAGGCGCGCCGACAGCATTTCGAGCGCGGCTCGTTCTTTCTCGCTTGGCGCGCGATACTTCTTGTTCGGCTTGATGAAGGCCTCGAAATATCGCCCGGCGAATTTTATGAGTTCGGCTGTCTCGGCAAATTCCGCCTCCGAGGCGTTGGGGCGATATTTTCGGATGAACCCGCGCAACACTTCCTCGTCCGCGCCGCCTGTGGCGTTCACAAGGTTTAAAAGCATGGCGAAGTTCACGGGCGGCATGACGGCGGGCGGCTTGCCTTCGTGAATATGCCAGACCGGATTGTCGAGGGCCTTGGCGCCTTCCTGGCCCTCATATTTCTCCAGATGTGACCAGTATTCGTCGGCGACCTTCGGGATCACGTCGAAATAAAGCTTCTTTGCGGCTTTCGGGTTCTGGAACATGTAAAGCGCAAGGCTCTGCGGCGAAGCGTAGGTGAGCCATTCCTCAATCGCGATGCCATTGCCCTTGGTTTTTGAAATCTTCTTGCCTTCCTCATCGAGGAAGAGCTGGTAGTTGAAACCGGCCGGCGGCTCGGCGCCCAGCGCCTTGACGATGCGGTTTGACAGGCGAACAGATTCCGTCAAATCTTCGCCAGACATTTCATAATCGACGCCGAGGGCGAACCATCGCCCGGCCCAGTCGGCCTTCCATTGCAGCTTCGTCGCGCCGCCGCCCACGAAGGTGCGAACCTTCTCGCCGTTCTCGTCTTCGAATACGACTTCGCCTTTCTTGGCGTCAATTTCCAGCATGGGTACATAGAGAACGCGCCCAGTCGAAGGGGATATGGGGAGGATCGGTGAATAACTGCCGCGGCGTTCTTCGCCAAGCGTCGGCAGGATGATGTCCATCACCGCGTCATAACGCTCAAGCACACGGATCAGCGTGTCGTCGAACTGGCCGGAACGATAGCACTCGGTGGATGAAAGGAATTCGTAGTCGAAACCGAACTCGTCAAGAAATGAGCGCAGCTTGGCGTTATTGTGATGCGCAAAACTTTCATGACTGCCCCAGGGATCCGGCACGTCGGTCAGCGGCTTTTGCAGATATTCGTTCAGTTGCTCCTGATTGGGCACCTGCGGCGGCACTTTGCGCATGCCGTCCATGTCGTCGGAAAAGGCGATGAGGCGCGTTTCGCGCCCCGTCAGCAATTCAAACGCCCGGCGCACCATGGTGGTGCGCGCCACCTCCCCGAACGTGCCGATATGCGGCGGACCGGAGGGGCCGTATCCAGTCTCGAACACAACGGGACCGTCTTTCTTCACCCGCTCCAGCCGTTTGATGAGCGCCTTTGCCTCCTGAAACGGCCAGGTCTTGGCGGCGGCGGCGTCATCAGCGGTGAAGGATTTGATCTGCAAAGCGGTCATGAGACGATTTCCGAGCATTATACGAGCGGCGGAGGTTTAACGTCCGCGGCTTGAAGGTCAATCATTATAGCAGCGCGTTAAACGCCGCGAGGTTGCCGTTTGCGCTGTCCGCCGCTAGCTTCCGTGCAACATTGCGAAAAGGAGCGCATTATGGGCGCCGAAGGTGTCGTTTCCCTCACGCCGCAGGAGGCAGTGATCTACCTCATGGTGCTGGCGTCCGCCTCGGACGGCGCCATCAACGATGCGGAGCTGCGTACGATCGGCCGCGTGGTCCGTTCGTTTCCGTTGTTTTCCGAAGAGGATGAGCAGGGCCTTGTCAAAATCGCGGAAAACTGCGGCGCGCTGATGTCGTCCGATGGAGGTCTCCACAAGGTGCTCGAAGCTGGCGCGAAAGCATTACCGTCCTTTCTTTGCGAAACGGCCTATGCCGCCGTGATCGACGTCGTGACCGCTGACGAAAATCTCGATGTTACTGAAATCCGAATCCTCGAACTCATTCGCGACGCACTGAAGGTCGAGGACGAGGGCGCCCAGGCGATCGAACATGCCGCGCGGGCGAGGCACATGACGGTGAACGGGACTGCCTAGCGCAGCATCACCCAGCAGACGCTGGAAACAATCACCGCAACGATGATGTTGAGCATGACGCCCTCGCGCGCCATGCGGGCGATGGAAACACGGCCCGTGCCGTAGACGATGGCGTTCGGCGCCGTTGCGACGGGCAGCATGAACGCGCAGGAGCAGGATATTACTGCCGGGATCATGAGAAGCTCCGGGTTGACGCCGGTCCCGGCCGCAACGGCGGCGAGCAGCGGCATCAGCAAGTTGGCGGTCGCCGTGTTCGATGTCATTTCCGTCAGGAACGTGACCGACAGACACAGGCCCAGCATCATCAAAAAGACCGGCATATTGGTAAAGCCGGAAAGCTGGTCACCGATCAATACATCAAGCCCGCTGGCGCGGAACCCGCTGGCGATGCAGATACCCCCGGCAAAGAGCAGCAGCATGCCCCAGGGAATATCGCCGGCCGATTTCCAGTCCAGAAGCGCACCGCCTTTTCCATCGGGAACGAGAAACATCAGGATGACGGCGAAAACGGCGACAGTGGAATCGCCGGCGCCTTCCATGCCGAGCGCGCCCGACCATCCGCCGAAGGGTTCAGCGCGCGTGATCCATAACGCGATGGCGATGGCGAATACGATCATGGTGCGGACTTCATCCTTGCGCCATGGACCGGGATCACTCAGTTCCGGCGCCTTGACCCCGCCCATGGAGCGCGTCAGCCACAGCGCCATGACCGGAATGCCAATGACAACAATGGGAACGCCGATCGACATCCAGCGTGCGAAGGAAAATTCCTCGCCGGTCGCCTGCAAAAAATTGTCAGCGAAAATGAGATTCGGCGGCGTGCCGATCAGTGTCGCTGTACCGCCGAAGGAGGCGGCGTAAGCGATGCCGAGCAGCAGCGCCGGCCCCAGCTTCGGATTGTCCGAACGCGCCAATATCGCCAGCGCCATGGTCGCGAGCATTAGAGTCGTGGCCGTGTTCGAGATCCACATGGATAAAACCGCGGCAGCGATCATGAAACCGATAACGAGGCGCCTGCCGGACGTTCCCACAAGATTGATCATGTAAAGGGCGAGCCGTTCATGCGCGCCGGACTTTTCGAGCGCTTTCGACAACATGAACGACGCCATCAGAAGAACGATTACGTAACTGCCGAGCGCTGCAGCGGCGGCGCGCTGGTCGAGGACGCCCGCCAGCGGGAAAAGCGCGAAAGGAACGAGCGACGTCGCCGGGATTGGCAGGGCTTCGGACACCCACCAGAAGGCGGTGAGCGCCGTAATGGCGATGGTGGCGACGACCTGTTCGGGGAGGCCGCCATACTGCGCGCCTGCG
The DNA here is from genome assembly GCA_002388885.1 of Parvularculaceae bacterium UBA4496. Classification (GTDB taxonomy): domain Bacteria; phylum Pseudomonadota; class Alphaproteobacteria; order Caulobacterales; family Parvularculaceae; genus Hyphococcus. Next base: position 44,219 of record DGNI01000127.1, read on the forward strand.
CCCGCTGCGGCGGCGAAAGCCAGCCCCATCAGAATTCTTATCGGTTTCATGGGCCCGTATTTGTCTGCGATTGGCGCCGCCTGTCCAGCTTGACTCTGGACCGAAAGGCCGAGCCGGGTTACGCGGAAGGCATGCCGACAGAAACTTTCCCTGAGTTCGTCTATCGCCTCGCAAGCGCTGAGGAGTGGCGCGTGGCGCAGGAAAGCGGCGCCGTGCCGGGACGCGATATTGATGAGCGCGACGGGTATTTTCACATGTCAACGCGCGCGCAGGTCTTGGACACTGCGAACCTGCATTTCAGCGGCGCAACGGATTTGCTGGCGCTTGAAATTCCACTGAAGCCGATTGCCGCCGACGTGAAATTCGAACTGGCGCCAAAACGCGGGGAGGCGTTTCCGCATTTTTATGGCGATCTCAGCCGGGATCATGTCTCGGCGGTCATTCGTCTTGAGAGATCCGGCGCCGGCTTCCAGTTCGGTGACCGCTTGTGAAGCCGTCTATGTCTCTGGCGGACTTTGGTTCAAAGGCCATGGGCCTTGTTGACGGCGAGACAGCGCATCGCCTGACAGTGCGTATGCTGAGGGCCGGGTTGGGTCCGAAAGCGGTAATCGAGGATAAATCCTTATCCATCCGTGTCGCCGGAATCGATTTTCCGAACCCGCTAGGTCTTGCCGCGGGTTTCGATAAGAACGCCGAGGCGCCGAATGCTACTCTCGATCTCGGGTTCGGGTTTGCAGAAATCGGCGCCGTGACGCCGCGCCCTCAGGCCGGCAATGATCGTCCCCGCGTTTTCCGTTTGCGCGCCGATGCTGCTGTCATAAACCGTTATGGATTTAACAATGATGGTCTTGAGGTTATCGCCGCCCGCCTGAAGGCGCGACCTCGGTCCGGCATCGTCGGCGCCAATCTTGGCGCCAACAAGGACAGCGAAGACCGTACGGAAGATTACGTTAAAGGCGTTAAAGGGCTCGCCGGGCTCGTTGATTTCTTCACCGTCAACATTTCTTCGCCGAACACGTCAGGACTGCGCGCGCTTCAGGACAAAGCCTCATTGAGAGCGCTGATGGTGCGTGTGCTGTCGACACGTGATCGCCATGCGCCGCGCGCACCAGTATTTCTGAAAATTGCGCCGGACATCACTGACGTAGACAGGGCGGATATTGCCTCGGTGGCGAAGGATATGAAGCTGGACGGCTTGATAATTTCCAACACAACTATCGCCCGCCCGGATACGTTACGCAGTGCAGCCGCAAAGGAAACGGGCGGCCTTTCCGGCGCGCCGCTGTTCGCGCCTTCAACGGCGCTTTTGAAGGAATTTCATCGCGCCCTTGGAAAAGAGATTCCCTTGATCGGCGTCGGCGGGGTATTCTCTGCCCGCGATGCCTATGAGAAAATTCTCTCCGGCGCGTCGCTGGTGCAGCTTTATACGGCGCTTATCTATGAAGGGCCGTCGCTTCCGTCGCGCATCCTTCACGAATTGCCGTCGTTTTTGAAAGCAGACGGATTTGAAACGGTGGCTGAGGCCGTCGGCGCAGGCTGTCACTGACGTTCGATTGAATGCCGAATGCGCGGCAGCCAAATTCCGAGTGCGACGGCGCGGATCAGAAAATAAACCGAAAACGCCAGCCAAAGGCCGTGATTGCCGAACGGCCCTGCCAGCCAAAGCGAAGCCGGGATAAATATGATTGTCGAAACGATAATCGCGTCGCGCAGTTCGCGCGAACGCGTGGCGCCGACAAAAATTCCGTCAAGCTGAAAGCCAAGCACTACCATAAGCGGGCTGACGACTACCCACGGCATAAAGGATTGCGTCGCTTCGCGGATCGGGCCTTCCGGCGTCAACAGCGCGATCAGCGCGTCCCCTGCAAGCCAATAAAAAGCGACAAAAAGAAACGCCGCTGCTGTCGCCAGTTCAAACGTGCGGCGTACAGCGCTTTTATATCGCGCAATTCCGCGCGCCCGGTCCTTTGCTCCCAGCGCCTGTCCGACGAGCGTTTCTGCGGCGATAGCCGTACCGTCGAGGGCGAGGCCGGTGAAGAGAAAGAGCTGCAACAGCGCCTGATTGGCGGCAAGCGTTACATCGCCGAAGGCGCCGCCGCGCTGTACGAACCATGCGAAAGAAAAAGCCAGGAGCAATGTGCGCACAAATATATCGACATTGATCGTGATTGTTTTTTTAAGTCGTGACGCCATGAAGAACTCTTTTGGCCGCCAGCTTGTTTTCACGCCGCCATGGTCTTTCAGGATAATCAGCACGAACGCAGCCGTCGCAAAAAAGCCGGCCACTTCCGCAATCAATGTTCCGGCCGCGACGCCGGCGGCGCCCCAGCCGAGGCCGACGACGAACCAGTAATCGAGGATGATATTCAGCGCCGTCATGAAGACGCTTGCGGCCATCAGGTAGTCAGTCCGTCCGCGCGCAGTCAGCCAGCCGAAGCCGGCATAGGACGCCAGCGCAAACGGCGCGCCCCAGATGCGTATATTGAAATAATCGCGCCCGGCGCTGAGCGTCTCGGCGCTTGCCTCTGATCCTGTCGCCAGCAGCTTGAACGCGATGACGCCGATCGGCCATTGCAGGAGAACCAGCCCTGCGCCGATACCGCCCGCAATCATGACGCCGCGGGCCAGCGCGGCGCGTGCTTCGGATTCGTCTTCGGCGCCGACCGCCTGCGCGGTGAGGCCGGCGACGCTCATCCGCAAAAATCCGAACGTCCAGTAGGCGAGGGAAAAGATGACCGCCCCCAGCCCGACAGCAGCAATATCGAGCGGCCTTGTGGACTGCGCCAACGCCCAGACATCGACAGCGCCGAGCAGCGGCGTGACCGACGCGGCCACTGACGCCGGCCAGGCGAGACGCAGAACCTCGCCGTAGGAAACGCCGCCCGGCGCAGGCTCTGATGATGCAACAGTCATGAATGCCGGGTAATCTGTTATAGACGCCCTGTCGAGCCGCTTGTGTTCAGGCGGCGAATGCGGCGACAATACCGTCATGCTTGCGAGCCTTGAATGAGAAAAGACTGGGAAGACTGGCAATCGCCGCCCGGCGGCACCGGCAACGAATTCGACAACGCCGAGATCGGCGCGCTGGCGCACCTTTATCGCGGCGAGGTTTACCGTTCGACCATCTGGCGCACGCGGCTTGATAACACGACAAACTGGTCGGTGGTGACCCTCGGCATCGCCTTGTCGGTGACCTACGCCTCCCCGAGCGCGTCACCATTGCCGCTGTTGCTCGTCGGCATATTGATTTCGATGTTTCTTATTCTGGAATCGCGGCGTTATCGTTTTTTCAACGTCTGGCGCGCCCGCTGCCGTTGGATCGAAACGAATTTTTATGCGCCCATGCTGTTTCGTTCCTCCCGACCGAAGCCCGGCGAGTGGCAGGATATTCTTGGTAAGGACTATTTATCTCCGCAATATCATATTGGCTTTTGGACGGCCATGGGGCGGCGCTTGCGGCGCAATTACATGTGGATCTTCAGTTTTCAGGCCATGGCCTATGTCGGGAAAATAATTATCCACCCGGAGCCGGTTGCGTCGGTTTCGGAGTTTTTAAACCGCATGACGGTTGGGCCGTTTGCTGGTATTTATGTCTTCTTGTTCGGCGTTATGTTTCACGGCGCCTGGATCGGTCTTGCACTCTGGACCTACTGGACAGACAGCCGAAAGCATTCGAACAGGAATGGTGTCGGCGGGATGGGATAGAGGAGGTTGCAATTTGATCAGGCCGGCGCCTTTAACAATTTTAGGAACCGTCAACCTGACGTTAGGTGTGCTTGGCGTGATAGGCTTCATCGCTGTTTTCGATAACCTTCGCGCACCTGACTGGTTTGCGCTGATCGCATTCGGTCTCATTTTTCCGCTCTTGGCGATTGTATTGCTGCTTGTTTCAGGTGCAGGCATTTTCCGGCAGTCAAAACGATGGGGCCGCGGCGCAGCAATGCTCCATTGTGTCACATTACCAATCGGCGCATTTCTTCCGACGCTGATATATGGAAAGTACGAGTTTCCATTAGGGGTGATGTCGATTTTTTCCCTGCTTTATCCGGCGGTGTTGTTTTACCTTGTCGGCTATCGCTACAGGGACCTATTCACCAAGCCTTGAGGACGGTGAATGCGCGGCCTTATTCGGCAAAGCCAAGTTTTACGCCTCCAGATGTTGCTATAATCCGGTAAAAACACGACTGCCGATTAGTGTGACAGGCGGGGCCGGTTTGTTCAACGACGAGCTGGATCGCGTCCTGATCGCAATCCGTGCGGATTTCGATGACGGATTGCTTATTCCCCGAAGTCGCGCCTTTGCGCCAAAACTCGCCCCGTGACCGCGACCAGTACCACGCCTCGCCGGTCTCGATGGTTTTGCCGAGCGCTTCGGCATTCATATAAGCCAGCATCAATAGCCGGCCCGTCGCCTTGTCTGTGGTCGCGACCGGGATCAGTCCGTCAGCGCCAAAGCGCGGCGCGAACTCGGTCGTGTCCTCAATGTCGCCCGCAACGGCGTCGGGCGATGTGAATTCGATCTTGGTCATGCCGCTAAACTAGCAGCGGCCAGCACGAAATACAGGGGGCAATTCGTCAGCGTTTGTTGCGTAAACGGGCGGTGGGGGCTAGCAACAGGCGGCGAGAATAGAGCCGAACCCATGCCGCTGACGATTTACGACACCATGGCGCGCGAAAAGCGCGCGTTTGCCCCCGCCGATCCGAAGCGGGTGACCATGTATGTCTGTGGGCCGACGGTCTATTCCTACGCCCATATCGGCAATGCCCGCGCGGCGGTGGCGTTCGATCTGCTCTATCGCGTGCTGCGTCATCATTATGGCCCCGATCACGTGGTCTATGCGCGCAACATCACAGACATCGACGACAAGATCATCAAGGCCTCGCAGGAAACCGGCGAGCCCATCGGCGCGATCACGGAAAAATTTGCGAAAATCTATCGCGAAGATATGGGCGCGCTCGGCGTGCTTGCCCCGACAATGGAGCCGGAAGCAACGGGCCATGTCGCGGAAATGGTCGCCATGATCAAAACGCTGGTCGAAAAGGGCGCCGCTTACGAAGCTGGGGGACACGTCCTTTTCGCCGTCGATCAGTATGATAAATATGGCTTGCTGTCTGGCGTTGATCGCGACGAAATGATCGCCGGCGCCCGCATTGAAGTCGCCCCCTATAAGAAAAGTCCGGCTGATTTTGTTTTATGGAAACCGTCCAATGACAACGAGCCCGGATGGGACAGCCCCTGGGGCCGCGGCAGGCCGGGCTGGCATACTGAGTGCTCGGTAATGATCGAAGCGAAGCTGGGGCAAACCATCGACATTCATGGCGGCGGACAGGATTTGCGCTTTCCTCATCACGAAAACGAAATCGCGCAGGCGGCTTGCGTTCATGACGGCGCACCGCTCGCCCGTTACTGGATGCATAACGGCTTCCTCCGTATGGGAAGCGACAAGATGTCGAAGTCGCTTGGCAACATCGTGCTCGCGCATGATTTGCTGAAGCATGGGTGGCATGGCGAAGTGCTGCGCTGGGCGCTGCTTTCGGCGCATTATCGCCAGCCGCTTGAGTGGACGGAAGAACTGCTGAAACAGTCGAAAAAACAGCTCGACCGCTTTTACCGCCTGCTTGAGGAAGTTGAATTCACGGATGAAACCGGCGTGCCGCCGGAGAGTGTAGTCTTGGCGCTCAATGACGATCTCAATACGCCGGAAGCCTATGCGGGGCTGCACGAATTGCGCGACATTGCCGGCCAAATGGAAGGTGAGGCGCGCGCCAATGCGATCACGCGCCTTCGTAACGCCGGACGGCTGCTCGGGTTTTTCAATGTTGCGCCTTCGGTATGGTTCAAAGGCGCGAGGAGCGATGGACCTACATCCGAAGAAATTGATGCCCTCCTTGTTGAACGCACCGAAGCGCGCAAGGCGAAAAATTTCGCCCGCGCCGACGAGATTCGTGATCAGTTGGCGACGCAAGGCATCGTCATCGAAGACGGGTCCGTCGGCGCGACATGGCGGCGGGAATAACAGATGCGATTGATCGAGGCGATCTTTCCGGCGGAAAAAAAAGAAGCGACAAAAAAAGCCGTAGAAGACGCCAACCCGACGCATTTCCGTTTTTCGCAGGCCGGTGACGATGATTGTATCGTGCTCCGGGCTTTCTTTGCGGAAGGTGGCGCGCAAAGCCTCGTCGATAAGCTCCAGGAAATTTGCGATCACGAAGACAACTGGCGCATCCTCGTGTTGCCGGTCGAAGCAACGGCGCCCCAGCCGGAAGACGATGAAGCCGACAATGCAGAAACGGACCGTAAGGAAAAACGCGCCTTGCGGGAGGAAATCTATGACGACGTCGCCAAAGGCGCGTCGCTCAGTTCCGATTTTTTCGTTCTGACATTCGCTTCCACCATCGTCGCAGCGCTTGGGTTGCATGCGGACAATGTGGCCGCGGTGATCGGCGCCATGGTGATCGCGCCGCTTCTGGGGCCCATACTTGCGGTGTCATTCGGTGTTGCGCTCGGCGATTTTAAGCTGTTGACGCGGGCGGGCAGAAACGCCGCCGCCGGGCTGCTTGTCGGGTTTCTTGTCGCTGTCCTTATGGGGATGGCGCTTGGCGTGAATACGGACAGCAACGAATTGATGAGCCGGACTGTCGCCGGGCTGGACTCAGTTGTGCTGGCGCTGGCCGCCGGCGTGGCCGCCGCGCTTTCGATCGTCACCGGCATCTCGGCGGCGCTGGTGGGCGTGATGGTGGCCGTGGCGTTGTTACCGCCAGCGGCCGCGGCGGGTATTTTTTTAGGGGCGGGCGAGATCGGCTATTTCGGACGGGCGGTGCTGTTGCTGACTGTTAACGTCGTTTGCATCATGATCGCCTCGCAGGGCGTTTATTTTTACAAAGGCGTCAGGCCGCGAACGTGGTTTGAAAAGCAACAGGCGGGCCGGGCGCTGAAAATCAATACGGCGGTTTTGGCGTCGTTATTGGCCCTGCTCATTGCAATCATCGTGTTTGCGCCTGTGGGAACGATGCCTGAAGTGCAGGACCTGTTACCGGGAAAATAGGCGCTCGGCGCGGCAAGGATCAGTCTTATTATGAGAGCAGCTGAGTCTAATAACCTTCCGGCATTTTCGGCGCCCGATGACGGCGTATTGGATGATGCGATGCGCGCGGCTTTCGATACAGCGGGCGTCGTCGTTCTGCGCGGGTTTGCGGAACCCGATGCGTGTGAAAAATTGCGTGCGCATACGCTTTCTCTGGTCGATGCATTCGAGCCCGGAGAAGCCGCCACCGTTTTTTCGACACTCACCAATGCGCAACAAAGCGATGAGTATTTTATTGAATCCGGCGGCGCGGTGCGATTCTTTTTTGAAGACGGCGCCTTTGATGAAGCCGGCAGGCTGAAACAGGCGAAAGAAAACTCCATCAACAAGATCGGTCACGCCATGCATGACCTCGATCCCGTTTTTGATGCTTTTTCAAGAACACCTAAACTTCAAAAGCTTGTCGCATCGTTGGGGTTTGCAGATCCGAAACTCGTTCAATCCATGTATATTTTCAAACCGCCCGGCATTGGCGGCGAGGTGGTCTGTCATCAGGATTCGACATTCATTTATACGGAGCCTGAAAGCTGCATCGGTTTATGGTTCGCCATTGATGACGCGACAACTGTAAACGGCTGCATGAATTTTCTGCCTGGCGCCCATAAGGGCCCGCTGCGCGAACGTAACCGGCGGAAAGCAGGCGGCGGCGCGGAAATGATAACGCTCGATGATGCGCCGTTTCCGGATATCGCGCCCGTGCCGGCGCCCGCGAAGCGCGGCGATCTTGTCGTCTTTCACGGCCGCGCGCCGCATATGAGCGGGCCGAACCGGTCACAATTCTCAAGACACGCGTATACGCTGCATATTGTGGAGGGGAGTGCACGCTGGCTTGAAGACAACTGGCTTCAACGTCCGTCCGATTTGCCGTTTCGCGGGTTTTCGCGAATGTAGAGCCCGAAGCAATAAGCAGCATCACTTCATCCTGAGGGATCATTTTCTTCGCCCTTTGCGACGCAAGCCTTCGGCTTGCTCCTCAGGATGAAGAAAATGATCGTCGCGAAGGACAGTGATGCTGCTTATTGCTTCGGGTTACAGCAAAACAAAACGGACTGGCGGCGTCTGGCCGGCCAGCCCGCAGTTTGGTGGTTCGTATGTTTAGGCTTTCATTGCGGCAACGAGTTCGCCGACGGCCACTTCAAATTCAACGAGTTCAGACCGCAGAAAAGCGATCAGGTCTTTGGTTTCGTTGAATTCGGCCTCATCGAGCGATGAGCGCAAATCCGAAAGCTCGCTCTCGGCGCGGTCGAGTTCGGTCCGCACTTCTGCGAACGCTTCGCCGACAGATCCTTCGACCTCCTTGCTGGCTTCTGCGAGGGCGGCAAGGATGATGGGCTTCAGTTCTTCGTTTTTGTCCGCTTCAGCGCGGGCGTCGGCGATTTCGCCAATGGCGTCACGGATTTCGACGCGGGCTTCTGCAAGATCAGCGCGCATTTCGGCAATGTCTTCGGCGTCCATTTCGATCAGCGACTGAAGCAGGTCTTCACTGTCGAAATCGAAGTTAAATCCGTTAATCGAGATGTTATCGAAGTCATGGGCGCTTGCCGCTGGCGCCGCAACGGCGAAAGTCAGTGCGGCGGCGCCGGTAATAAGAACGGTTTTTGCAGATGTGAATAATGACATGTGTGTTTCCCTTTCTTTCCAAGACCGCTGAAGGCTTATGCCCTCTGCGAGGGAGAGCGGGATGTTGTCTAATGCCCCTTAAGGGACCGTCTTAGCGCTACGCAACTTTTCTCCCGCGCTCGCCGGTCCGGACCATGGCGGGCTGAGGCGCATGCCGCAACATCCCTTGCGGCGAACCGCCCGCTCCAAGCGGCGAACGCTCTCATTCTCGTGAAGAAGCGACCCTTTTCTCCGGCATGTTGTGTCACCAGATAGACGGTAATCATGTACAACCTGACGCCGTCTGCTGACGGTTATTATACGCCCTGAGGCGGTTTTTCATCGCTCTGGGCAAGGAGCTTTTATGATCACCATCCGAAAAGGCGTCGATCGCGGCCATGCCAATCACGGCTGGCTCGATGCGCGCCACACGTTTTCTTTCGCCAACTATTACCATCCGGATCATATGGGCTTTCACAGTCTCCGGGTGATGAACGAGGACCGAATCAATCCGGGCGCCGGTTTCCCGACGCACCCGCACGACAACATGGAAATCATCACCTATGTGCTTGAGGGCGCGCTGGCGCACAAGGATTCAACTGGCGGCGGCGGAGTCATAACGCCCGGCATGGTGCAGTACATGTCAGCGGGCTCGGGCGTCACGCACTCGGAATTCAATGCTTCCGATAAAGATCCCGCACATCTGTATCAGATCTGGATTCTGCCCAACGTTCGTAACGCCGAGCCGCGATATGAAGAACGTAAGATCGGCGATGCGCGCGCGGGCGGGTTGAATCTGATTGCTTCCCCCGACGGACGCGATGAGTCTTTTCAGATCAGGCAGGATGCTGATCTTTATGCTTCCGTGATCGACGAAGGGGAGAGTATCGCGCATGAGTTCCGTCCCGGCCGCGCCGGCTGGCTGCAGGTTGCGCGCGGCGGCGTCGAGCTGCCCGAAGGTTCGATCATGCAGGCTGGTGACGGCGCCAGAATTGAGGATGAAAAAACGCTCTCGTTCAAGGCGCTCGCGGATACGGAAATTCTGCTGTTTGATTTGGCGTAAAAAGGCGCCAAATAGAGCGAATGCTGAGCGACCTTTATACTAATGGCGTGCTTGACGCGGCGGCGGCGATCCCGCCGGCGCGTCGGCTCGATGCGCCACAGGCGTCGGCGACGAAAGTCAGCCGCGTCTGTGGTTCGGAAGTGACGGTTGACCTGTCGATGGAAGAGGGCGTTGTTTCCGAATTTGGCATGGAGGCTAAAGCCTGCGCGCTCGGCCAGGCGTCAGCGTCAATTTTGGCGCGCAACATTGTCGGCGCTGGCGCAGCTGAACTTTATACATTGCGCGATCAGTTGCGCGCCATGTTGAAAGAGGGCGGCGAGGCGCCTGAAGGCGAACGCTGGCGTGACCTCGCCATGTTGCAGCCCATTCGCGATTACCCGCAGCGGCATGCGTCAACATTACTGGCGATAGAGGCGGTGTGCGACTGTCTCGATCAGCTTGGACAAACGGGCGACTGAACGCCGCACCGCTGGTCCGTTCACAATTCAAGCGCCTAACGCGTTTGTCATCTAGGCCGCCTTGATGGCGCCACGCTCTTTTCTATCTTGAAGGTAACAAGCGGCCCGGTTTCTCTCTCCCCCGCCTTAGGGCCGCTTCAGAAGGCGTCTCGCGTTCTCCCCCGGAGCGCGAGACGCTGCATTTCAAGCAGATAAATCAAGCTGCTGCTTCCTGTGCGTCAGACGCGTCGGCGCTTTCTGCGGCTTCGTTCTGCACCCACGCCTTGAACGCCTTGACCGTGGGGGATGACGATTTCGATGGCGGGTGTACGACGTAATAGGAAAACTCCGTAGGCGTCGTAAGGTCGAAGGGAATGACAAGGCGCGCAGCTTCAAGATCCGCAAGCGCAAGCGCCGCTTTGGCCAGCGCGACGCCTTTACCGGCGACGGCCGCTTCAATGACGAGGCTCGACTGATTGAATTTGAGGCCGCGCTCGCCTTGCTTGTGGCAGACGCCGGCGGCTTTGAGCCACATGGGCCATGTCGGGCAGCCCGGATCTTTTTCTGTGGACGAGTCGTGCAGCAGCGTGTGGAGCTTCAGATCTTCGGGCTTTTTGAGCGGCGTGTCGCCGGTGAGGAGCTGCGGGCTGCAAACCGGGACGATCTTTTCCGCCATTAGGTGCTCGGTAATGAGGCCGTCATATCTGCCGCCGCCATAGCGGATGGCGATATCCACATCGTCGACAGCGAAATCGACCACGTTCATATCGGCGGAAACCCAGACGTCGATGTCGGGGTGGGCCTCCTGAAACCGGTCGAGACGCGGCACCAGCCATTTTGAGGCGAAGGATGGCGCCACCGAAACGGTCAACCGGCCAGCGTCTGCCTTCTTGGCAAGGATTTGCCCGGCTTCCGCCAGCTTGTCGAAGCCCTCCCGCAGGATCGGCAGGCTGGCCTGCGCCTCATCTGTCAGCAAGAGCGCTCGCTTATGGCGGCGAAAAACTGGGGTCTGCAAAAAGTCCTCAAGCGCCTTGATTTGCTGGCTGACCGCGCCCGGCGTCACATGCAGCTCGTCGGCGGCTTTAGTGAAACTTAAGTGGCGGGCGGCGGCTTCAAACACGCGTAGCGCATTCAATGGCGGCATCTGCTTCATTTTCTGGGCCCTCTCTCCGGCAGGCAGCGCTTTATATAGTTAGCTTTACTAATGCTATTAAGAAAAAGCACAAGTCACCATGTTGTGAAAGATGGATTAGAAAAGCTAATTTTGTGAAATTACGCCACTTTGCTGTCCTAGCGAAGAAATCCTAATATTTTGACCAGAAATATTCGATTGTAGCGAGTTTTTTATACGCATAGGTTCCGTCCTTACGCATAGGTTCCGTCCTGCCAATCAGTCGGACATGTTCAGCTAACTTTTGAATTAGAAAATCTAATGAAAAGCTTTCCGGCTCATATCGATCTCAACAACCGCCCGGTCCTGATTATCGGCGGCGGGCCGGCAGCGCTCGCCAAGGCGCGTCTGGTTCTGGCGGCGGATGCGGACCTGACCGTCNNCCGAAAATCGCGGCTGAACTACAGCTTGAGCTAGATGGGGTCGCGAGACTGATTGAGCGCGAGCCGACGGTTGCAGATGTAGAATCGTCAGTAATGGTCTTCATCGCCGATGTGGATGAAGCGACCGCCCGGCGCTGGGCTGACGTTGCGCGCATGGGCGGTGTTCTCCTTAACGTCGTTGATCAGCCAGCGCTCTGCGATTTCACGACGCCGTCGATCGTTGATCGCGAGCGGGTGACGATTTCGATTTCAACGGACGGTGCGGCGCCGGTGCTCGCGAAAAAGCTGCGCGCCGACATCGAGGCGTTGCTGCCCGCACGATTGGGCGCGCTCGCCGATTTCGCGGCAAGCTATCGGCCGTCGGTCAAGGCGCGCATTCCCGCCAGCGAGCGACGTGCATTCTGGGAGAAATTCTTTGACGGTCCTGTTGCGGCGCAGGTCCTCACGGGTGAAGAACAAGGCGCGCACGAACAAATGCTGGCGCTCATCAACCGTCCGCAAGCGGAAGAAAAAACCGGAGTCGTTCATATTGTCGGCGCCGGCCCGGGAGATCCCGAGCTGCTGACCATAAAAGCATTGCGCTTGCTGCAGCAGGCGGATGTCATTCTTTACGACCGCCTCGTCAGCGATGAAATCTTGTCCATGGCGCGGCGAGATGCGGAACGGTTCTATGTAGGCAAGGCGAAATCCAATCACGCCGTGCCGCAGGAAGAAATTGAAGCGCGCATGATTGNNGGTCGTGCGCCTCAAGGGCGGCGATCCGTTCGTTTTCGGTCGCGGGGGTGAGGAGCTCGATGCGCTCCGAAACGCTAAAGTCCCCGTTTTCGCTACGCCCGGCGTCACCGCCGCGACCGGATGCGCCGCCAGCGCCAACATGGCGCTTACCCATCGCGATTATGCCCAGGCCGTCACCTTCGTGACCGGTCACGCGAAAGGGGAGGCCGATCCCGCCCCCAATCCTTCTATCGATTGGTCGGCGCTGGCGGCGCTTAAAAATACGCTTGTCGTTTACATGGGGGTTTCGAAAGCAGCGTCGATTGCTGCAAAGCTCATCGAACATGGCCGCGAGCCGTCTACGCCCGTTGCAGTGATCGAAAACGGCACGCGGGCAAACCAGAAAATCGTCAAAGGGCGCTTGAGCGAACTTGACCGGCTGATCGACGCCGGCGCGATCACAGGGCCGGCGCTGCTCGTCATCGGCGAAGTCGCTGCGCTTGCTGATGGTGAAACGCTTCTTTCCATCGCTGACAAGCAAAGGCTGGTCGCATGAAGATCGTAACCGCCAACCGTCTTGATAATGGCGCCGTCGTTTATCTTGACGAAGGCGAAAGCTGGACAACGTCGCTTTCTGAAGCTGCAAAATTTGCAGACCCTGACGCAAAATCGGCGCTCGCGAGCGCGCAGGCGCGGGTTACGGAAATCGCTGACGTTTATCTCGTCGATGTTGAGGAAAACGGCGCGCTGACGGGCCGCGAAACCTTGCGTGAATCGATCCGCCGTAAGGGGCCCACTGTGCGCGAAGACCTCAACCGGGCGGAGGCTTAAGTGTCGGCGAAACTCAAGATTTACGGCGATGCGCGCAGCGGCAACTGCCTGAAAGTCAAATGGACGGCGGCGCTTCTGGGCGTCGATTATGAATGGATCGACGTGGACGTACTTTCCGGCTCGACACGCACGGAGGAGTTTTTAAAGCTCAACCCTTCCGGGCAGGTTCCGACGGTCGTTTTGGCTGACGGGCGCACGCTTTCGCAGTCGAATGCGATCATAGTTTATCTTGCGGGCCTTAATGACAGCGCGCTCCTGCCCACCGATGTTTATGCACGCGCCAAAGTTGATGAGTGGCTGTTCTGGGAACAGTACTCCCACGAACCGTGCATCGCCGTGCGCCGTTTCCAAAAATCCTTCCTGAATAAAAACGACGAGGAAATCGATCCGCAATTGTTTGCGAAGGGACGCCGAGCACTCGGGCAGATGGAGCTGGCGCTGCAAGGTAAATCCTATCTCGTCGGCGAAACGCTGACTGTCGCCGACATTGCTCTCGTTGCTTATACCCGCGTTGCGCATGAAGGCGGCTTTGAGCTCACGGAATTTCCGGCGGTAAGGCAATGGGTTAGCCGCGTTGAGCGCGATCTTTCGATCGAACAATTAGAGGCCGCCTGATGTACCGTTATGACGAATTCGATGCGACCATGGTCGCCGAGCGTGTTACGCAGTTTCGCGGTCAGGTAGCGCGGCGCCTTTCCGGCGAACTGACGGAAGACCAGTTCAAGCCGTTGCGGCTGATGAACGGACTTTATCTTCAGCTTCACGCTTACATGCTGCGTGTCGCCATTCCCTATGGAACGCTGTCGTCAAAGCAGATGCGCAAGCTGGCGCATGTGGCGCGCAAATATGATCGCGGATACGGGCATTTCACGACGCGTCAGAATATTCAGTACAACTGGCCGGCGC
>DGNI01000005.1:0-21923 GCA_002388885.1 Parvularculaceae bacterium UBA4496
ACCGCTAGTCTTTGGGTCAGGGGAGCGCCCCGCAGATCATTCACCACATGTTCCAATCACTAACCATCCCAGCCGGAACAAGACGCCTCGCTCTTATTTCACTGTGAGAGACAGTTCAGTAGTGCCCTCGCGCATATACTTGAGCGATCGAGATATGGATTCGCATGAACGTCCGCTCTGCGCGCAGGAGCGGGTTTATGTATTTCGATTTCAAGTGGCGTATCTGCCGCGCTTCGCAAACGGATGCCCCTTGACTCTCCAAACTCATTGAGAACAAAATAAGAACATATGTCGCTACATGTTCGCATAAATGGCGCTGAACTTAGCGCGGTTGAGGGAATTATGCCCAGAACTCATGGGGTTGTACGTCTCGGTCCGGACCTCTCTTTGGCCCGCGGCCGGGTTCATGAGGCGATGGGCGAGGCGGCGGATATGTTCGCAGTCGCCATCGCGGCCCATACCAGCGGTTCCGTCATCTGGATCGGCCAGTCTGGCGATGTGTGTTCCCTAGCGCCGACGGGGTGTGAAAAATTCTTCGATCCGACACGTGTCGTCGCGGTTTCTTGCGTTACGCGCCAGGAAACGCTTTGGGCGACAGAGCAAGCCCTACGCTTGCCGGGCGCGGCTTGTGTTGTCGCCGAGCTTGGCGACGGGCCCGATCTTCAAACAAGCAGGCGTTTGCAAATTGCGGCCGAAGAAGGCGACGCGCTCGGCGTTGTTTTGATTTCAGGGCGCGCACAGACTTCCGCGGCGCAAACGCGATGGCAATGCGATCCGATTACGGACGAAGACGCTTCCTGGGGTTGGCGTCTCGTCAAAAACAAAAGCGGGAAGGTGGGGTTCTGGCGCGCCCGGTGGGCGCCAGATGATGGGAGAAGCGATCATGCGCCGGGTTTTGTCTTTATGGCTGCCGCAGCTGCCGCTTGATCGGCGCGTGCGGATTGGCGACCCGCGAACAGACGGACCGTTCGCGATTATCGCCGAAATCAAGAATGCTTGGCGGCTAACCCACGTCAACCCATGCGCGCGTCGCGCTGGCATCGCAGAAAGTCTCTCGCTTCCGGATGCGCGCGCCATATGCCCTGACTTGCTGACGGAGCCCGCCGATGAAATCCGCGAAGCTGCGCTTCTTCGCGCGCTTTGGCGGTGGGCGGATTGTCTATCCCCGCGCGTTTCCATGGATCCGCCGGACGGATTGCTACTCGATATTTCGGGCTGCACGCATCTTTTTGGCGGTGAGGGCGCTATGGGGCGGCATGTGCGACAGCGGCTTGGCGACATGCAGATTCATTCGCGCATTGGCGTTGCTGATACCAAAGGCGCCGCGCGGGCGCTTGCGCGTTTCGGGAATACGCGGGTGGCGATTGCCGAACCCGGCAAAACCAATGAAGCCTTGAAGGATCTGCCGATCGCCGCGCTTGCTGCTGAAGACGATGTCGCCATCGAACTCGCACGCACAGGTCTTAAAACCATTGGGCAACTCTATCATGTGAAATCAAGCGAACTGGCGCGGCGATTTGGGCTCGATCTAACTCGCACGCTCGGCTGCGCGCTCGGGCAAAACCCCGATCCGGTAACGCCGGCGGCGATCGACCCTGTATACGCCGCGCGAATGACCTTGCCGGAACCAATTGGATTAAAGTCTCAACTTGAAGACCTGTTGATGCGTCTCGCTGGTTCTGTTTGCGGCAGACTGGCGGCGGAACGAAAAGGCGCCCGGCGCTATCTTTTGACTGTGCGCTGTGTTGACGCTGGCGATCATGTTTTATCGGTCGGCTTTGCCCGGCCTTGCGCTGAACCCGCATCGATTTTGCAACAATTTTCCTATCCGCTCGATCAGTTGAAGATCGCGTTTGGCGCGGACTGGTTTCGCCTTGTTGCAGAACATGTGGAGCCCATTCATCCAAAGCAACCCGTTCTTGGAAAGGAAGCGCAAGAGGAGGACAACACGGCAAGGATTATTTCAACGCTCGGTAATCGCCTTGGTTTTGACCATGTACGCAAATTCGTCCCGCATGATGCGCACTTGCCGGAGCGTGAGTTCAAAAGTGTTGAAGCGGTCGACAAGGAGCTCGATCCGGTTTGGAAGCAAGCCCCGCGCAAGCGTCCGCTCAGACTTTACAAAATGCCGGAGCGATTACGAACGTTAGAGCCCGGCCGGCCGCCCAAACAATTTGAGTGGCGGCGAAAGTCCTACATCACGAAAGCAGCAAAAGGTCCCGAACGTCTGACGGCGGAATGGTGGCGCGAAGACGATATGAAAACGCGCGATTATTGGACCGTGCAAACGGTGAATGGCGCGCGTCTTTGGCTCCTCACCTATCCAGGCGAGACCGAGCCCAGCTGGTATGTGGCGGGGAAGTTCCCATGAGTTACGCCGAACTATTCGTCACCAGCAATTTTACATTTCTGACCGGCGCCTCCCATGCGGAAGAGCTTGTCTCGCGCGCTGCTGAGCTGGACTTGGGCGCCATCGCCATCACTGACAAGAATACGTTCGGCGGCATCGTCCGCGGACATGGCGCTGCGAAAGAACTTGGCGTTCAATATATTGTCGGCGTCCGCCTTGTCTTGAACGACGGCTCTGAGATTCTTGCTTATGCAACAGACCGAACGGCGTTCGCCCGCCTCTCGCGCCTTTTGACAATTGGCAAACGCCGCACGGTGAAGGGCGAATGCGAGCTTGCACTCCAAGATGTTTTGGAATGGGGCGAAGGCTCTATTCTGATTGCGTTGAAAGCGCCAGATTTTGGCGGTGTGGTGAAAGCCCTCGCTGATGCTTTTTCAGAAAACGTGTTTGTCGGGCTCGTCCCACGTTATGACGGCGAAGACAAAGCCCGTTTTGCCGCACGCGCCATGCAAGCTGAACATCTTAGTGTCCGCATGGTCGCGCTGGGCGATGTGTTGATGCATGTGGGCGCCCGCATTCGCCTTGCCGACGTTCTTTCCTGCATTCGCGAAAAAACTGCGATCGACAAGCTTGGCCGCTTTGCGCAGCCGAACGCTGAACGCCGTCTTAAATCCGAATTCGAAATGCGGCGGTTATTTAAAGATCATTCTCAGGCGATTACGAATACGGGGCTGATTGCAGGGCAATGCAAATTTTCCCTCGATGAGCTTAAATATGAGTATCCGGATGAAGTTACCGACGGCGTTGAGCCAGACATACGCTTGAGGACACTCACTGAAGAAGGTCTTGAACGGCGTTACCCCGATGGAACGCCGCTCAAAGTCCGCGCCATGGTGGAAAAAGAGCTCAAGCTCATCGGCGAGCTTGATTATGCGCGATATTTTCTAACGGTTCATGACGTCGTCGCTTTCGCCCGTTCAAAAAATATCTTTTGCCAGGGCCGGGGATCGGCGGCGAACTCTGTCGTTTGCTATGCTTTGGGTGTAACCGAAGCTTCGCCCGAAACCATCACGATGGTGTTCGAACGGTTTATTTCTGAGGCGCGCAACGAACCGCCGGATATCGATGTCGATTTCGAGCATGAACGCCGTGAAGAAGTCATTCAGCACATTTATGAAAAATATGGTCGTGAGCGCGCGGGGATTTGCTCAACCGTCAGTCATTTCAGGTCACGCCGCGCCATTCGCGAGGTCGGCAAGGCGATGGGATTGTCGGTTGACGCTGTTGCGGCCCTTTCAAGCCAGGTCTGGGGGATTTCAAATGTCGGGATCGGCGATGATCGCGCCAAAGCGGCGGGGCTCGACATCAAAGATCGCCGGCTGCGCCAGACACTCGAATTGACCAGGGAAATCATTGGATTTCCCCGGCATTTGTCGCAACATGTGGGCGGCTTCGTTATTACGCGCGGACGGCTGGATGAGCTATGCCCGATCGAAAACGCGGCCATGGAAGACCGCACCGTCATTGAATGGGACAAAGACGATATCGACGCTCTCGGTATGCTGAAAGTCGACCTTCTTGGACTCGGCATGTTGACCTGCATCCGCAAGAGTTTTGATCTTCTGAAAACCTGGAAAGGCGAGCGCTACACGCTGGCGACACTGCCCCAGGAAGACCCCGCCGTTTATGACATGTTGTGCGAGGCTGATACTGTCGGCGTGTTTCAGGTAGAATCCCGCGCCCAGATGAATTTCCTGCCGCGCATGCGACCGCGCGCCTTTCAAGACTTGATCGCTGAAGTGGCGATCATTCGGCCGGGACCTATTCAAGGCGACATGGTGCACCCTTATATTCGCCGCCGCCGCGGCGAAGAGCCTGTGGTTTTTCCGTCCGAAGAATTAAGAGAAGTCCTGGAGCGCACATACGGCGTGCCGCTCTTTCAAGAGCAAGCGATGCAAATTGCCATCGTCGCAGCGGGCTTCACGCCAAACGAAGCAGACGCCTTGCGCCGGGCGCTTAACGGCTTTCGCCGGCAGGGCGCGGTTGAAGATTTCAAAACCCGTTTTATCGAAGGTTGCCTTGCCCGCGGTTACGAACCGGCCTTTGCAGAGAACTGTTTCAAACAGCTTGAAGGGTTTTCAAGTTATGGTTTTCCGGAAAGCCATGCGGCAAGTTTCGCGCTTCTCGTTTACGCCTCCGCCTGGATTAAACGCCATCATCCGGATGTCTTTTGCTGCGCGCTTCTGAATTCGCAGCCCATGGGGTTTTATGCGCCGGCGCAAATCGTTCGCGATGCGCGGCAGCATGGCGTCAAGGTTTACCCGGTCTGCGTCGAGCGCAGCTATTGGGACAACGTGCTTGAGATTGACGGGGATGGATCGCTTGCTGTCCGACTCGGGTTTAGACAGATCAAAGGCTTTAAGGAAGAAGACGGACATAGGCTCGCAGCCGCGCGGGGAAACGGTTACCGCTCCATTGACGCCGCATGGCGCCGCGCCGGNNCGCCGGCGCCGACGCTTTTGCGGAATACGGCGTCTCCCGCCGTGAAGCCTTGTGGACGATTAAAGGCCTTGGCGGGGATAAACCCTTACCGTTGTTCGAACAGGATGGCGAAGGCCTGCCGGACATCGAGACCCGCCTGCCGATCATGGACCGCAAGGAAGAAGTGTTCGAAGACTATGTTGCAACACGATTGACGCTTCGCGAGCATCCCGCAGCGCTCTTGCGTGAGGATATGCGCGCTTTTAAAAGCGCTGAAGCATTGCGCGAAACCCCGGATGAAGAATGGGTCAGCGTCGCGGGTCTCGTCATCACCCGTCAGCGGCCGGGAACGGCGAGCGGCGTCATCTTCATCACGCTTGAAGACGATACGGCGGTCGCCAATATTGTCGTTTGGCCGAAAGTCTTTGAAAAATTTCGCAAGGAAGTGATGGCGGGCAGGCTCTTGCGCATCAGCGGCAGGCTTCAGCGCGAAGGCGTTGTTACGCATATCATCGCAGCACGAATTGAAGACTATTCCTATTTGCTCGATACGCTCGGCGATCAGATCAGCTTCAGCGATCAAATCGATCCAACCCGGGACAATGCCGATGAAGCAAAACGTCCAAACCCGGAACATCGCACCGGCCCGCAAAGCCGGTCGCGGCCGCCTGTTTCAGAGGCGATTACGATCGAATTGCAACGCGCCCGCCACGCCCGTTACGGCGCCGGCGCACGCCATCCGCGCGAACAGGCGAAGAAGCTCTTTTACAGCCGCGATTTTCATTGACGATTGTCCATGAAATTGTGACCCTTCAGACCATGAAACTGAAAAATTCCCATGAGAATTCATAATGTGCGGTCGGGGTGATCAAAGCCTCACCTGGGACGACGTTCACGCCATGATGAACATGGCGGCGCCGCCGATGACGGACAATTTTCCGCCGCGATACAATATCGCGCCAACAACGGACATGCGCATTATTCGTGAAACCGATGCGGGCCGCGTTGTTGAAACGGCCCGCTGGGGACTCATTCCAAGCAGCTGGAAAAAGACGGCCAAGGAATGGACGTACTCCACGTTTAACGCAAAAGCTGAAACGATAGAGTCGGCACGATCTTATCGCGGCCCTTGGAAGAACGGTCAGCGCTGTATCATCCTGATGAACTTTTACGAATGGAAGCGCCCCAGCAAAAAAGGCGACAAACCGCATTATATTTATCCCGCAAAGGAACCTGCATTTCGAATGGCGGGTCTCTGGGGCGAATGGACTGACCCCGAGACGGGCGAGGCAAAAATCACCTGCACGATCATCACATGCGGGCCCAATGATTTTATGAAACCCCTACATGATCGCATGCCGGTAATTTTGGGTGAAGATCAGATGGACGCCTGGTTTAATGCGCCGCCCGAGGAGGCGCTCGACATGTTAAAGCCTTGCCCCTCTGACTGGATGTCTTCGCACAGAGTATCCGCCAAAGTTAACAGCACGCGTAATCAAGGACCCGATTGCATCAAGCCTGATGATGAGGATTGACCGGCCAGCCGCGCTAACGGCTCGATTGCGCGCATCTGTGGACGGCGCGCCCTTGGCAAGAGGTTTTTGTTGATCATTGCAGTTTGGCCGTTAGCGGGCATCTGTTCGGCCTGTTCGTGCGGCGTTTTCAAATTCCGCTGGCCATTATGCTTTCCGCAAGATGAGGTCCCGTACAAAAGCCCGCACTCTATGGTGCTCGCGCGCAGATGGGTTCTCCTCACTCGTCAGAAACTACGGTTCTGCATGATCTCCTTTGTGCTCTCACCAATCTCGTACTGCGCCAATCGTGGCGCGGTTTCTTTTACGCCGGCATTAACTTTCTCGGGTTGAAGCGTTCTTCGGTCATCATCAAGGCCCAGATCATGCGGGCGATTTTATTGGCCATTGCGATGGCGGCGACTTTCGTTGGTTTGCGTTCGAGCAATCTGACCAACCAAGGGTGACGCGTAAAGCCGAGTTGCCTGGCGCGAATAATCATCGACATAGCGCCGGCGACAAGCAGCCGCCTAAGCGCTGGATTACCGGTCTTGGTGATACGCCCAAGCCGGTCTCGACCGCCGCTCGAATGTTGCTTTGGCACAAGGCCTACCCAGGCGGAGAATGCCCTTCCGGATTTAAAGCTCGCAGGGTCGGCGACTTCTGCGATCACGCGCGTCGCCGTGATTGGTCCGACACCAGGTATGGTCTCCAGGCGTTTGCTGAGTGCATTTGATTTGTGAACCTTCGCAATGCGCCGGTCTGTTTCGAGGATCTCGCGCTTTACCCGTTTGAGCTCATCGACAAGCGGCATCAGACATTGGCGCGCCAGTTCCGGAATACGATGGTCTGTGTTGCTCCTCAGCATAACAATGATTGCATCGACCCCGAGGCGCCCCTTGGCCCCGACAATGCCAAACTCGGCGAGGTGACCTCGAATGCTATTGATGATCCGAGTCGACATCCGCACCCATTGCTCACGAACTCCGTGCAGAACAAGAAAAGCTTGTTGATCAGTAGATTTGATCGGGACGAACCGCATGGTAGGACGGGTGACCGCTTCGCAGATCGCTTCGGCGTCAGCCATGTCGTTCTTCTGTGTCTTCACATATGGTTTTACCTATTGAGGCGGCATCAGCTTCACCTCATGACCGAGNNTGATCTCCAGGGCCCAATGATGGGCGGTGGCGCAGGCTTCCATGCCGACCAGACACGGCTCCAATTTGGTGAAATACGCCAGGACCCGTGACCGTGACAGCTTGCGGCGACAGACGATCTCGCCTTCTGCGTCAATGCCGTGAATTTGAAAAACGGACTTCGCTAAATCTAGCCCAACGACTGTGATAGGGTTCTTCATGTGCGTGCTCCCAATGTTGCGGTGTTGCCACCCGTTACATTACCAGCTCGCGAGAGCTGGGGGGCACGCCGTCCACCACATCAGAAGCGGACAAGGAACTAGATTGCATGAGAGAAGAATATTTGTTGGGCTTGAAATAGCCAACCAGTACAACATTGCCGAATGGATAGATCTCTATCCAGCAGTAAGGTTGCCGATCGCGAATGCTTAATTTTTCGCTGAACTTTGCCGTTTGAACGCAACTTTGCCTACCGTAATTTTGCAATTGTAATCACACCATAAATACTTGTTGTTACACGGAAACGCAGGCGCCAGCAGGTTGTTCGTATTGCCAAGTCTTCATCCAATAAACTGCTGGTGTCATTGCTAATGTGAGCTGTTTTTCCTATTCTGAGTGTTCTGCGATCTCAAGGGAGAGTGAGATGATGTGGATTTCTCATAGGATCTTCGCCACAGCGGTATTCTTGGTTTCGCCTGCAATTGCGGCTCAAGACGGATTGCGCGCGCCAACCATTGACCCCACAGTTGAGGCAGCCGAGCCATCGCGGGCGCTCAGCGCAGGCGTTTATGCGCCGTTTCCGCAATCGCGCATCGCGACAGGTTTTCTGAACGAAGTCAATGACGAGGAATTCCTTCATTGGGTGATTCACACGCCAGAGGTTCTACCATTTCGCTGGTCAACGGAATGGGATGAAGCGGAAGAAGGCATGTGGCGCCTACGCGGTCCCGTGTTGCGCTCCGGCAGCGGCGTGTTGGCAACCGGCATCGTTTCTGGAACTTATAATTTTTCAATCGATCTCAGCAAATATTTACCAGCCGAGCCGCCGGAAAGTCCTATTGTCTACAAAGTCGATATAATTGCACGTACGAAGGCGAAAACAACGAGCGCAGGCGCAACGAGCGCAAGCAGCCCATCGACGAAAGTCCCTGCCAAAGAGTTGGGCGCCTGGTCCGTTCCTGTGCTGATTACCTACGGCAAAGACACTGCGGAGCCGACGCGATTTGATATCACTGAGACCTATCAGAAGGTAGATTTTGTTCTTGATAGAATTTCTGCTGACGATCTTCAGTCCGAGGTCGGTACGGAAGAGTATCGCATCGCCGGATTTATCCAGGAACTGTTCCGTAGCTGCCACAATGAAGCAAGCCTAGATTGCGGCTATCATATTCCGGGCTTTCATCAGCAATTCGGACCGTTCGGCAAGAAATTAAGCCCCAATAAAAAAACCGCGCAGTTCGGCGAGGTGTACCGGCATCCGGACAAGGGGTTCATCCCGGAAAAAAACCGGTGGACATTCGACGTCAAATCCCAGTCGGGATATCCGATCGCCCGCCGCTTGGTCGTGACGACGTCGGTGCTAGAAGTGGATAATGGCGGCAAGCTGAATGACTGGACAAACGCCATCTATGGTTTTGAAAAGGCCATTTATCTCGACAAAATTTTGGAGTTTTCCAAGAGCGAGCTGGAAGAATATCTGGAAAGCAATGCAGGCGAAATTTTTTACATCGTCTCGGACGCTGTCGAATCGTTTATCGCGAGCGCAAGCGAATCTGTCGGGCAGATCCCTGTTGTCGGACAAATAGTCATTATCGTAGGATTCGTCGTGAAAAATATCGCCTCCAGCATTCCGGATGATTACTGCGGAGCGGGGACCCATGCGATGACCCTGCCGACGCTGAACTCAGCGGATGTGCACAAACTGAAGGGAACAACCAAGGGCGCGGGCGCGGATCGGAGGTTCACCACCGAACGTTATCGGATTCGCTACGAATGCCCGCCCAATCCGAATTCCGCGACCCAGGCGCCGGACGGTTATGGCGACATCGTTTTTCACTGGGAATTCCACGAACCCAAAACGCCGTGAGTTGTCATTGCTCACATCGTTGCCGACGATGCTGCGGGTGATAGTCACCCTTCAAATATAGTTGTTCGACCCACCCACAATCGTCGCTTACGCAGCGATTTTGTAGGTGTGGCCTTATGTGTGTTTAATATCGCCTTTGACGATAATTGGGTCATTCACTTTGGTTTGCTTAACGTCTGCTTTGAGTAGAAGCAGAAAAATGATTTTTTGGCTTTCGCCCACAATTTTGATCAGTCCAGCAAGCGCAAGTGACGAGACATGAGACAGGTCCACCGCGCCAATATGCGCTCTAGTTCGAGGCGCATGCTGTCGCCGCGACGCCGAGCAGACACAGCAATTGTCGCTCCTGTTCTTCGTCGCCGGACTGATCATCACCGCCAAAGATTGGTTCGCCGTCAAATGTCGCGGACCCGGAGGATCCTTGGTTTGGCGATCCAGCGGGGCCAGTGACGCCGCCTGATATCTCGCCGCCCGTCGCTTCAGTATTGGTTTGCGTGGCCGCAATCTCTGACAAACTGACTTCGACAGCCGAGTCAATCATTTCGTCTTCCTCTTCATTTTCGTCCTCTGGCGGATCAGGTGCGAGACCCACGAGAGTCAGCATGCCATCGCGAGGCGGCATGCCGACCCGCGCCTCGCCGTCAAACACCAGCAAACCGTCCGAAGACAGTGTAATATTACCGCCAGCGCCGGTTGCGGCGCCAGGCTCGACAGAGGCGAGCCCGCTAAACGTCGTCATTTCCGTCGACGCCACAGTGATGGTTCCGCCATTCTGGTCGCCAGCGATGGGCAACGGCGCGCCGACCACGGAGGTCGGCCCGATCAGCCCGCGCGCCAGATCGACGCCGAAACCCGGGAAACCGCAGGCGCTGTTCTGGCACTGGGCTTCAAAACCAAAAGCGACGTTAAGCGTCCCTCCCGTATTGGTCATCGGCCCGTTCCAGCCGATCCTCAAGCGGAATTCGTCAGTGACATCCACAGCATTTGTTGAAAAGAAATCCACGACACCGGCGCCAGCGCCAGCGCCGGGCACGGTGTAGGTTGCGCCGGGCAGTGACGCACCGACGCTGGTGACAACATTGATATTGGAAAAAACATCCGTTTCCGCATTATAAACATAGCTGCCCGTAATCGTGGACCCGCCATCGAGTCCGCCAAACCCGGCATTTTCAAATGTCCAGAGGACGCCGGCAAAATCCGCTTCAAAACCATTCGCCAGCAATTGCGCATCGGCGGTAACATCAATTTCCCGGCCGAGGATTGTGATCTCCCCGCCATCGCCGCCACTGGCGTCAAGGGTGGCGTCGACGGTGACGGCTGTTGAATCCGCTCCCGTCAGAATGATCTTGCCGCCGACTTCAGTTGCGCTGCGCGCCACGAGATCGGCCTCAACATTAATGATGGTTTCCACATACTCGATAGCGTCGGTCACGGTCAGATAAATCGCACCGCCTTCTGCGTTTATTGGACCCGTCACATTGACGCCGCCGGTATTTTCCCCGGGCGGAGTATCGGGTGAAAAGGCGACGAGGCCGTCACCGAAGAAGTCAATAACGAAGCGGTCGCCAGCCGCAAGTGTCACTGTACCAAGTCGTGCGGCTATCGATCCTTCATTAGCGACATTGGGCGCGACAAAAGCGAGAATTCCCGATTCAGCGATTGAGACCTCGCCCTTGTTGATGATCGATGAATCATTCTCGCCAAGAAACTGGAAATCAAAATCGCCCGCCATGAAATCCGCGTTGGCGATGCCGAGCGAAGTCGCGACCAGTCCGTTGACGTCGATCACCGCATTCGGTCCGAACAAGATGCCGTCGCTGTTCATGATGAAGACATTGCCGTTGGCGGTCAGCTCCCCGTCGATGACGGATTCGCCCAAGCCCAGCACGCGGTTCAGAATGACCGCGTCCGCATTCGGTTGGTTGAAAAAGAAAGCCTCGCCTGCGTCGAGATTGAAGGTCTGCCACTCGACGATCGCGCTTTGCGAGTTTTGCGTAACGCCGATGACTGGATCGCCTTCCAGCGATTCGATATTCACATCGCCGGCGACCACATTGCCGCCGGTCGGCGCCGCGGCTGCCGGCGCTGCGCAGATGAGGATCGCCGCACCCATCAGGAGCGCCACCCGCCAATTTGGTTCCAATTCACGCTTTTGACTGATCATCCCGATCCCCCTCAATACCGCGCCGACACGGAAAAAAAGAAGCGCGGATCATCATCGCCCTCCTGGGAGACGACGCCTTTCAGCGGCACGCCGACCTCGGTGCTCGCCGACAGGTGCTTCGTCAAGTTCATGCGTGCGCCGACAGACAATGAATAGAGCGTCGCGGTGCGCGCTTCGCCAGCTGCAAGTGATCCGTTCTGGCGCACCGCGCCGGCGTCTATTGACACGAATGGCAATGCCTTGAATTTCCCTTTTTGCAGGAAGGCAGGCTCCGCGCTCAATTCCAGAAGGCCAGTGATGCAGCGATCGCCCGCAATCTCAAACGGATCATAGCCACGGCCGAAACCGGCGCCCCCATAGCCGCACTGTTCGGAAGACAGCAACGGATTGTTCGCCACTTGCGCCTTGGTGGAAAAGGAAAGAGTGAGGCGGTCTGCTAGTTTCTGGGTGCGATTAAAATCGGCGACGAGCGCGAGAAACTCCCCGCCAGCGCCCGCACGGCTGGCAAGCGGCGAGCCTGCTGCTGTTGCGTTGAAGATATCCCAGCCGCGCACCAATTTGAGGCCGACAGCATTTGAGCCGTTCCAGTCATCCTTAAATTTTGCCGCAGCAATGAATTCGCTGGTCCACAAGGTATCGCGGGTATTGGGCGTCACGCCAAAGGCGCTCTGAAATTCCTTCCATGCGAACGCGCCGCGTAACGTCAGCTGCGTGTCGCGCTTAAGGATTAGCGGATAGGAAAGTGCAGCGCCGGCGGTCCAACCATTGGATTCAAAGCCAAGATTGCGCAGGAGCGGCACGCCCGGCGCGGCTTGTGACCGTGTCGCCGCCAGATCGAGCACCAGCCCCTCTGTCGTAAGGAGAGTGGAATATCCCGCCGAGAAAAATGTGAGTTCGTCGAGATTAATACTTTGCACCGCGAGAAACCGGAAATTATCCGCACCCGTGATTAAGTTGCTAATATTGAGGCGGCCATTGAATTGTTCCCGGCCAACCGCCCGCGAGGCGCGGTTATTGATGCCCGCCGCGACAGAAAAACGCTTTTGCGCCACTTTGAGAGTCATCTTCACCCCAGTGTCGGGCGAAGCGCCGCGCTCCAGCACGCCAGTGACGGAGAGCCCCGGGATATTGTTGGCAAGCAAGAGATACCGTTCGAGACCGCGCTGGGTCAGCGGGCGCTCCGCAGTAATCTTTGCGGCGAGGCGCTGGAGGCGGGCGCGCAAGCGCGGCGGCGCATCCGAGACGTCGACGTCGCCAATATATCCTTCAACGATCCGGATGCGGACCTTGCCATTCGCAATCTCCTGGATCGGCACGTAGGCCAGACTGAGCGGATAGCCTGCTTCTGCATAGGCTTTTGTAATCGCGCGGGCGATTCTGAATATTTCACTGAGTTGCACCGTCTCACCGATCCGATCCGCATAGAGCGGACGGAGCTCCGTTGGCGGGATTGTTACGGCGCCGTCGAGGGTAATTTCTGTAAGCTGAAACTCGATGGCCGCAGCGCCTTCCGGTTGTTCCGGCTGGTACGGTGAGACGACGCTAGGGGCCATGGTCACGCCGGGCGCGACCTCAACTTCAAATTGCGCTTCAATAGCGCCGGGACGCACGGTCTGCGGAATAGTAGGCGTATTTTCGATTTTCTGCGCATGCGCAGCTGTCAACAACAGGAAAGTGGACAAAAAGACCAGCGTGGCGCGCCGGTAAAATGCGCCCAGCCCCCTCCGAAATGCACTTGTACTCACTATCGCCCCCAGCGCCCAGCCCTTTAGGCCAGCTTGGTCCCCGAAGGGAGCCTAGCCACAAAAACCAAAAAAGCAAATCCAATGCTGTGCGTGCTTGCAATCTTCCGACGCGAATGACATGCAAGATCAGAGTAATCCAAACCCAGAACGGCTTATGTTAGGTCCGCCCACTGTTATTCGGTTTTGGCGTATTTATGATGTAGGCTGTTCTGCATGATGCTAGAATTGGAATTTAGTATCTATCATACTCATCCAGCGACTTTTCAATCGCTAATATAGAGCGGGTTTTTTCGTAGTATACTTGCTCAGCGTATAGATCGCCAATCGCTTGCTCAATTTCCCACCAATCATTTTCGTTCAATAAAGATCGCGCCGGTCTGAACAACGCTTCCTCTTCACCCGTCATATGCGCGGTGAGGATGTTGCGATAGGCGGCCGCTTCTTCGATGATTTTTTCGATCGGAAGCTGCTCATTGTTAAGGATCATCAAAACGATATCTGAAAAATGATTGGCGCGCTTTGATAATTCTGCATGTTGCTGTTGCAGGTTTATCAGTTCGACCCGCCGGTTGCGCGCTTTTGCGACGAGGCGCGCATAGATGATGTCTTCTTCTTTGTGATGCAATTCGTCGGGATATCCGGCGAAATAAGTGGCGAGTTGATTGAGCAGGACATAATCCGGGCCGTCGCTTTGGGCGAGATTCCGGACCTCCTCGCTGAATAGAACCAGGTAACGCCTAAATCGCTTGTGGTCTGCTTCAAGGTTTTCGATCAAAGCCGTCATGGACAACTCCTCTCTGAGCCCAGCTTACTTCCTTTTGGCTATTTCCGGCAGGTTATAAATGGTCGCACAGCGAGGCGCGATTGGCGTCAATCAATGAGGAGCCGCCAATCAATGATGAATTGCTGGATAACTTGCTGCGTCAGCTGCTAATCGCGGCTAGCTTCGTCCGTAATATCTTTAATCCAACTGAGCCCGGCGACGCCTTGCGGGAAACCAAGCGTCGTCATCGCCAATAATGCAACGTGCTCGATTTCTTTCTTGGTAAGCCCTTCTTCCAAAGCTTGCCTCGCGTGAGAATGCGCGGCGCCTTCTGATCGGCCGCCGATCGCCAAGGCCAGATTTACCAGGCGCTTTGATTTTGCGTCGAGCGGTCCCGCTTCAGAAATCGCTTTGCCAAATTCGGAATAAGTTTTCCAAATATGCGGGTAATTTTTGGCAATGTGTCCGGCGGCTGATGGGAGTTTTTCCGACATTTTCGTTCCTTCCGTCACTACTCTGCAGGCTTGTCCGGAAAATTGTCAATTAACGGGGCGTGTCTGGCGATTTCTTTTAGTTCATCCTGTGATTCAACGGCGACCTCCGGACCAGTTACGGTCACGCCGGCGCGACGAAGGGTCGAGAATGAACGCGACAGGTTTTCGGGCGTCATTCCAAGCATTGAGGCGAGCGTCTTTTTATCGATTGGTAAGGTAAGCTTGCCGTTGGCGCCTTGCCTAATGTGTTGATGTGCAAGGTAGCTTGCGAGTCGCTCAACGCTGGTGCGTAATTTGAGATTTTTCTGGTTCCGCACAACGCCCCGGTAGCAGTTGGCGAGCTCGGTTACGATGGACCGGGCAAAGGCATCGTCGTCGGCCATGGCCTGGCGGACATTTTTCGCCGGAATCATGAGTATGCGCGACGCAGTACGGGTGCGTGCGGACATTAAATAAACCGCATCCTTTAGAACAGCCGCTAGAATGAAGGTGGAAACCGGCGTTAGCACGGTCATTGTGCTCTCGCGCCCGTCTAGCGTGGCAAACAGTTCGACGCAGCCGTCGATAACAATATGGAGGAAGTCAGATGGCTCGCCTTCATTGATCAGGATGACGCGTTCCGGAAACCGTTGAAGAAAAGCAGCGTTCAAAAGATCATCGAATCGCTCCGCGTCCATATCGCGGAAGAGGTTTAAACTACGAACGATCTGCTTGTCTTCGTCGCGCAAGTCGGGGTCTCCAATCGAAGGCATCCCAAAGTTTGATATTGTTTTCGGCCTGCCTTGATAAATGTCAAGACTTCAAATGCGGCTTTAAAGGAAGGAGACAACGCCAGTCAAGTATCCGGGCGCGCCTGTCAAACCTATGGCAGCGAGAAGGCAAACGAACAATCCGTGACGAGACGCCGGATTTCAAAGGGGAACTTTAACGCGCAAAAAATCGTCAACTGAAGATTCTTATCTGCCCAGAGGTGGAGCAATGGAACATTTGGATGGCGTAACGCGCGGTCAGCAAAATAGAGCGCTTGGCGCGAGCACGATTGCATTTACGGCGTGCTTTGCCGTCTGGACGATTTTTTCCATTCTGGGCGTGCAGATCAAACAGGAGCTTGGTCTTAACGAAACACAATTCGGTCTTCTGGTCGCGACGCCCATCCTTACCGGTTCCATCAGCCGGATATTTTTAGGAATCTGGACCGACCAGTTCGGGGGACGAAGAGTTTTCGCCGCCGTTATGCTCATCGCGGCAGTTTCCGTCTGGTTGCTCTCCACCGTTTCAACCTACCCAATGTTTCTCCTTGCGGCCCTTGGCGTTGGTTTTGCCGGCGGCTCCTTCGCGGTGGGTGTGGCGTATACGTCTAAATGGTTCCCAAGCGACCGGCAGGGAACAGCGCTCGGCGTCTTCGGCATGGGCAATGTCGGCGCAGCCATCACGAACTTTGCCGCGCCATTTATTCTGGTCGCTGTCGGTTGGGAGCAGACGGCGCAAATCTACGCCGTGGTCCTAATGGTCATGGCGGTGGCGTTTTTTGTCACCACAAAAGAAGATCCGGCGACGCTTGCGCGCAAGGCGCGCGGTGAAAAGCCCCGGTCAGCTCTGATGGAGCTGGAGCCGCTTCGAAAGCTCCAAGTCTGGCGGTTTGCCCTTTATTACTTCTTCGTGTTCGGCGCGTTTGTGGCGCTTGCGCTGTGGCTGCCGCGTTATCTGATCGGTGTTTATGGTCTTGATATCAAGGCGGCGGGCATGCTGGCGGCGTTCTATGCTGTTCCAGCCAGTATTTTCCGCGCCTATGGCGGGTTTCTGTCCGATAAAATCGGCGCCCGGAAGGTTATGTACTGGACATTCCTGATTTCCCTCATTTGCGTGTTCATGCTTTCATATCCGCACACGGACTACACCATACACGGGATTGACGGCCCGATTGAATTTTCAACGCAGATGGGACTGGTCCCGTTCGTCATCCTGATTTTTATCCTCGGCTTTTTCATGTCTCTCGGCAAAGCCGCCGTCTACAAACATATCCCTGTTTACTATCCAGACCATGTGGGCGCCGTCGGCGGCCTTGTCGGCATGATTGGCGGCCTTGGCGGCTTCATATTGCCAATCGCTTTTGGCGTCATGAACGACCTCACGGGCATTTGGACAAGCTGTTTCATGCTGCTTTTCGGCATTGTCGCCGTATCGCTGGCGTGGATGCATTTCGCGATCCGCCGCATGGAAGAAAAATCCCTGGGGGCGGAACTTGAGGCGTTGCCGCAGTTTCCGGAATTGCAGGAAATCCACACGGCCGAGCATGGCGAAAAAACGAGTCCCGTTCTGGAGGACTGGCGCCCAGACGATGAGACCTTCTGGAATGAAAAAGGCAAACGGATCGCCAACCGGAACTTGTGGATTTCAATTCCGGCGCTTCTGCTCGCCTTCGCCGTCTGGATGGTTTGGTCAGTCGTTGTCGCAAAGCTGCCGACCATCGGCTTTAACTATACGACCGACCAGTTGTTCTGGCTTGCGGCGTTGCCCGGTTTATCCGGCGCGACCTTGAGAATTTTTTATTCCTTCATGGTGCCGATTTTCGGCGGGCGCTTGTGGACGACACTGACGACGGCGTCTTTGCTCATACCGGCCTTCGGTATTGGCTACGCCGTGCAGGATCCGGATACGCCGTATTTCCTGTTCCTGGTGTTGGCGCTGCTTTGCGGATTTGGCGGCGGTAACTTCGCATCATCCATGGCAAATATCAGTTTCTTCTTTCCGAAAAAGGAAAAAGGAAATGCGCTGGCGCTAAACGCCGGGCTTGGAAATCTCGGCGTGAGCGTCATGCAATTCGCCGTGCCGCTTGTCATTACCGCGAGCGTGTTCGGTGCAGTGGGCGGCGATGGACAAGTCACGCAGGAAGGGCAGCGCTTGTGGCTGCAGAACGCCGGCTTCATCTGGGTGCCGTTCCTGTTGATCGCTACCGCTGCAGCGTGGTTCGGTATGAATGACATTGCGTCTGCGCGAGCCTCATTTGCTGAGCAAGCCGTGATCTTTTCGCGCAAACACAACTGGATCATGTGTCTTCTTTATACGGGCACATTTGGTTCCTTCATCGGATATTCCGCCGGTTTTCCATTGTTGATGAAAACCCAATTCCCAGAAGTTAACGCGCTCCAGTTCGCTTTCCTGGGTCCGCTCGTGGGCGCGCTTTCCCGTTCCATGACGGGATGGATTTCCGATAAGTGGGGCGGCGCCCGCGTCACCTTCTGGGTGTTCCTGTTGATGATCGTCGCCGTCGCCGGCGTTCTTTACTTCCTCGGCGTTAAAGATCAGCCGGGCGCGTTCTGGGGCTTCTTCGCGATGTTCATGGTGCTATTCTTCGCAACGGGCGTCGGCAACGCATCAACCTTCCAGATGATCCCGATCATGATGCGCGAGGAGATGCCGCGCCTGATGCCTCACCTCGACTCCAATGCACGGCTGCGTCAGGCGGAAAAGGAATCGGCCGCCATTATTGGATTTACGTCAGCCATTGCGGCTTACGGCGCCTTCTTCATTCCGAAGTCCTACGGCACGTCAATCGCCGCAACTGGCGGACCGGACGCCGCGCTCATGGGCTTTCTGCTTTTCTATGTGTTGTGCGCGGTCGTTACCTGGACTGTTTATTCCCGAAAAGGCGGTCTGCTCCATGCGATTGAGCGCGGCCAGCAACAGGCTCCGCAAACCACACCAACATCAACACTCGCTCAGGGAGGCGCGGCATGAGCCACGTTCTGAACAGGCTTTCCTATTTTAAAAACCGTGTCAGCGAGTATTCGAACGGGCATGGGGTGCTGACAAAAGAAGACCGCACATGGGAAGATGCATACCGCAAGCGTTGGCAGCATGACAAAATCGTCCGGTCTACGCACGGCGTGAATTGCACAGGCTCGTGCAGCTGGAAGATTTACGTCAAGGGCGGCATCGTCACCTGGGAAACCCAGCAGACGGATTACCCCCGCACGCGGCCGGATCTTCCAAATCACGAACCGCGTGGTTGTTCGCGCGGCGCGAGCTACAGCTGGTATTTATATAGCGGAAATCGCTTGAAGCACCCGCTTATTCGCAGCGCACTCATGAAGGCTTGGCGCAAGGCTCGCGTAATGCTCTCTCCCATTGCGGCCTGGGCGTCGATCGTCGAGGACCCCGCAACGCGCGCGTCTTATGTGCGTCAGCGCGGCCTCGGCGGATTTGTTCGCGCCGATTGGAAGGAAGTCAACGAGATCATTGCTTCCGCCAATGCGTACACGGCCAAGAAATACGGGCCCGATCGCGTTATCGGGTTTTCTCCGATCCCCGCCATGTCGATGGTCTCCTACGCCGCGGGATCGCGTTACCTTTCGCTGCTCGGCGGAACCTGCATGAGTTTTTACGATTGGTATTGCGACTTGCCGCCGGCGAGCCCGATGACATGGGGAGAGCAAACAGACGTTCCCGAAAGCGCGGACTGGTACAATTCCGGATTCTTAATGCTGTGGGGATCGAACGTTCCGCAAACCCGAACGCCGGATGCGCATTTTTATACGGAAGTTCGGTATAAAGGCGCGAAGAGCGTCGTCATTTCGCCAGACTATTCCGAAGCATCAAAATTCGGGGATATCTGGCTGTCACCGAAACAAGGCACGGACGCCGCGCTCGCCATGGCGTTCGGTCATGTCATCCTCAAGGAATACTATATTGACCGGCAAGTCGCGTATTTTCAGGAATACGCCAAGCAGTACACCGACATGCCGATGCTGGTGCGGCTGGTGAAAAAAGACGGCCGGCTTGTTCCCGACCGGTTATTACGCGCGTCAGACTTCATCAATTCGCTCAATGAAGACAATCATCCAGAATGGAAGACTGTCGCCTATGATAAACGCACTTATGGCGTTGTTTGCCCCCAAGGCTCCATTGGGTTTCGCTGGGGCGAGCATGGTAAGTGGAATCTCGAAGAAAAATCCGGCAAGGGAGATGAAACGGATCTTGCGATCTCACTGATCGAGTCGCGAGACGATGTCGCTGACGTTGCGTTCCCATATTTCGGCAACCGAGAGCATGATCATTTCCATGGAACGGACCATCCGGACGTCCTTGAACGGCGTGTTCCTGTCAAGCGATTGAAACTGAATGACGGCGAAACGCTGGTCACGACGGTATTCGACCTGCTTGTTGCCAATTACGGTGTCGACCGCGGACTGGGCGGCGATTGGGCGGCGAGCTCCTATGACGACGATACGCCCTATACGCCGGCCTGGCAGGAAAAAATCACGGGCGTTAGCCGCGACAAGGTGATCGCCGTCGCGCGCGGTTTCGCAGACAACGCCGAAAAGACGCGCGGCAAATCCATGGTCATTCTCGGCGCAGGACTGAACCATTGGTATCACATGGATATGAACTACCGCGGCATCATCAACATGCTGGTGATGTGCGGTTGTATCGGGCAATCCGGCGGCGGTTGGTCACACTATGTCGGGCAGGAAAAATTGCGCCCGCAGACAGGCTGGCAACCGCTGGCGTTTGCACTCGACTGGGCGCGGCCCCCACGTCACATGAATTCAACGTCGTTTTTCTATGCGCATACGGATCAATGGCGCTATGAGACGTTGGGGATTAATGACATTTTGTCGCCGCTCGCGCCGGCAGGGAACTGGAGCGGGTCGTTTATAGATTTCAACGCGCGGGCGGAACGCATGGGTTGGCTTCCGTCGGCGCCGCAACTGGAACGCAATCCGTTGCAGATTGCCAAAGACGCGCAAGATGCAGGGCTTGATGTCAAGGACTATGTGGCGCGATCGCTAAAATCCGGCGATTTGAAAATGTCGTGCGATGATCCGGACAACCCTGAAAATTGGCCGCGCAACCTGTTTGTCTGGCGCTCGAACCTGTTGGGTTCTTCCGGCAAGGGCCATGAATATTTCCTGAAACATTTGCTCGGGACCAACCATGGTGTTCAAGGCAAAGACCTTGGCGAGACAGGCGGGCAAAAGCCGGAAGAAGTGGTCTGGCATGAAGAGGCGCCGGAAGGAAAGCTTGATCTTTTGGTAACGATCGATTTCCGCATGTCGACAACTTGCGTTTACTCGGACATCGCGCTGCCTACGGCGACCTGGTACGAGAAAAACGATCTCAATACATCCGACATGCATCCCTTCATCCATCCACTGTCGAGCGCAGTAGATCCACTTTGGGAATGTAAAAGCGATTGGGATATTTTCAAAGGTATCGCCAAGTCGTTTTCCGAAGTTGCGCCGGAAGCGCTCGGCGTCGAAAAAGATGTGGTCCTGACGCCGACCTTGCATGACACCGCCGGAGAACTTGCTCAGCCATTTGACGTCAAAGACTGGAAGCGCGGCGAAGTGGAAGCTATCCCCGGCAAAACCATGCCGGCGGTGACGGTGGTCGAGCGTGATTATCCAAATCTCTACAAGCGCTACACGGCGCTCGGGCCGCTGATGTCCAGCGTGGGCAATGGCGGCAAAGGCATCGCCTGGAACACCGAACACGAAATTGAGCATTTGAAAGCACTCAACGGCGCAGTGACCGAAGACGGAGTGACCAAAGGCCTGCCGCGTATTGAAAGCGCCATCGATGCGGCCGAGGTTATCTTGACCTTGGCGCCGGAAACGAACGGCGAAGTCGCGGTTAAAGCCTGGAATGCGCTTTCAAAAGCGACAGGACGCGAGCATGCGCACCTCGCTGAAGCCAAGGAAGATGAAAAAATCAGATTCCGGGATGTTGTCGCTCAACCGAGGAAAATCATTTCTTCCCCAACATGGTCGGGCATTGAGTCCGAAAAGGTCTGCTACAACGCCGGGTACACAAATGTTCATGAGTTGATCCCCTGGCGGACATTGACCGGGCGCCAACAGCTTTATCAAGACCATTTGTGGATGCGCGCGTTTGGCGAGACGCTTTGCGTTTATCGACCACCAGTCGACACAAAAACCATCGCACCGATCATCAACGCCAAGGACAATGGCAACAAGCAAGTGGTGCTCAACTTCATTACACCNNCAAAAGTGGGGCATCCACTCTACATATACGGACAACTTGCTGATGCTGACTTTGTCGCGTGGCGGGCCGATCGTCTGGCTATCGGAAGACGACGCGCGTGAAGCGGGGATCGAAGACAATGACTGGATTGAGGCTTACAACACAAACGGGGCGCTGACGGCGCGCGCAGTTGTCTCTCAGCGCGT